>JBOHEP010000339.1:0-1778 GCA_050701075.1 Pseudonocardia sp.
TGTCGCAGGCCACCTCGAAGGGACCGGGGCGTTGCCACGACCTAGGGACCATTTTGGTTGTGTGCTGATGGTCATCGTGTTTCCTTGGTTGGTCAACTAGGACACGCCGAGGTCGGCGTGAGCGACGGGTTGGTCGCAGTGCGGGCAGAGCCCGCCGAGCCCGATGCGGGTGCAGGGCTGGTTGCAGTCGTGGCACCACTGCTGGCCGTAGAAGCGTTGTTCGCAGTATGGGCGGGAGTAGACGGTGACGTCGCGTCGTGGCTGTGCGGGCGGGACCGGCGGGGGTTGCGGGGCTGGGTGGTGGCGGCGGGACCAGGCGGTCTTGCGGCAGTTGTCGGAACAGAAGCGTTGCCGTTGGACGCGTTGGAACCCGACCGTGCAGATGGGGCAGAGCAGCTGGTCGGGTGGGGGTGGAGGGGCCGTTGTCGTCGTGATGTCGTCGTGCGACGGGGTGCTGGTCATGCGGGCCCGGCCGGGGTTGTGGGGCGTTGCCGGCGGCGGTAGGACTCGCCTTTCGACGACGAGTTCGTAGCTGGTGGAGACGAGCCGGTCGACCGCGGACTGCGCGAGCAGCGTGTCGGCCATGACCGCGATCCACTCGGCCGGCTCACGGTTGCTGGTGATGATCGTTGAGGTTTTGTGGTGGCGTTCGACGACGAGTTCATAGAAGTCGGAGGTCGCGGTGGCGTCCATCGCCTGGAGGGCGAAGTCGTCGAGGATGAGCAGGTCGATGCGGGTCAACCGGCGCATCTCGGCGGGCAGGGTGGCGTCGAGGCGGGCGGCTTTGAGGGATCGGAACAGCTGGTCGGTGCGGTGGAACGCGACGCTGGCGCGGCGCGCGACCGCGAGGTGTCCGAGCGCGGTCGCGAGGTGGGTCTTGCCGACCCCGACCGGCCCGAGGATCAGCGCGCCGCGGGCCACTTCGAGCATCCGCAGTGAGGTCAGCTCGGTCCAGACCTCGCGGTCGAACCGGGCTGGGTTGTCGGGGTCGAAGGTGTCGATGCGCATGCCGGGGTCGAGGTGCGCGGCGCGGGCGCGGAGCTGCGCTGAGGTGGCGTCGCGGCGGGTCGCCTCGTTGGCCAGCACGAGGGTGAGGAACTCGGCGTGGGACAGCTTGTTGGTCTTGGCCAGCGCGAGCCGGCCGGGCAGGGTGTCGATGGCCTTGCCGAGCTTGAGCCGGCGCAGCAACGACTTGAGGTCGCCGTCCAGCGGCGGGGTCAGCCCGCCCGGGTGGGCGGCGGCGGTCACGACGACCCGCCTGGTGTCGTCCCGATGGCGAACTCGGCTGGGTTGCGGGCGAACCGGGCCGCGGCGGGGACCACGACCCGCGCCTGGTCGCCGGCCTCGTGCTCGCGGGCAGCCTCCAGGATCCCCACGATCCGCCGGACATCGACCACGTCGATCGCCAGGGTCTTGGCGCAGGCCGCGTCGACCGCCACACCGCCGTAGCGCCGGGCCAGGCCGAGCAGCCGGTAGACCGTGCGCATCCGGGTCCAGGGCAGCTCCACGTCCAGCAGCCGGGCGGCGTAGACCCCGATCGAGGGTCCGTGCGCGGTGGATTGGGTGATCAGCGCGTCGAGGTCGCGCATGGCGTAGCCGACCTTGTCGGGCGGGTAGTCGCCCCGGGTCGGTGGCCCGGCGGCCCGGCTCGACCCGAGGGTGGGTCTTGACCAGCTGCCCGCGGTGGAAGATCTTCACCAGCGCCGTGTCAGCCCGCACCTGCACCTGCTGGCCGATCAGGTGTCCGGGCAGGGAGTACAGCGCCTTGCCGACCTCGA
>JBOHEP010000340.1:0-16156 GCA_050701075.1 Pseudonocardia sp.
CACCCAGCAGCCGCGGGTCGTCGAGCACCCCCACCCGCTCGCGGAGGAACCTCTGTACGCGGATCGCCGCCTGCCGGTCGAGTTTGCGCAGGTCGCGGACCGCCTCGGGAGCGAGCTCAATCCTGTACGCCATACTCGTCCAGCACCGTGTCCAGCGGGACTGACGGCTCACCGGACTCCCGGAACTCGGTCGCGCGAACTTCGGCCAGGTAAGCGTCCTCGAGATCTTCCAGGTGGGTGAGGATGGCCTCGCGTGCGTAGAATGACTTGGTGCGGCCGGTCCTCCGGGCCAGCTCAGTCAGCCGGTTCTCGATGTCCTCGGGCAGGCGCAGAGCCAGCATGGCGATCTCCTCTCGAACGCTATACGAGTATAGCCCTCTGATCACAGGTTTTCCACCACCACCGGCTCGATCCCCTCCCCGCCGGCGACTCGAACCCGAGCACCTGTCCGTAGAAGCTCCGCTCCTGGTCGTGCCGGGATTGTGCCCGCCACCGGCCGTGGGCGACGTCACAGCACGGAGGGTAGGCAGGGATCGGCGCGATGGACGCCTCTCTCACCATTTACCCGGCAGCCCGGCCGGGCAGGCGGTCGCCACGGCAGCTACGCCGCCCCCGCCGACGAATACCACGCGAACCGGGGTGTAGAAACTCCCCACCAGCCGTGGACCTCCGCCCTGCCTACCCGTGTCTTTCCCCACCTCATGTGGGACCGGCGGACCGGTTCCCGTGTGGTGGAGCGACCCGTCCGGGATCTGCACCTCCCCGTCGGCGCCGAGCTCGTCCAACAACCTCACGACTACCGGGAGGCGGGCCGGCGCGGCCGGCGACATCGGTCCGGTTGCTACCGGACCAGTTGCGCACTACCTGAGTCGCCTGACTGACCGCCCCACACGACCGGCGACGGTGAGCTTCTCCGGGTTGCTGTCCGGGGCCAGCCGCGCTGCATGGATCGCGGTGTCGGTCAGGGGTCTCGGCGGGGTCGCCGCCGCATGTGCTGTCCTCACCCGACCGGCGGAAGAGCCAATGCTCCCCATCGGCCGACGAGTCCAGCCACACGATGTGGTGGTCTGCGGTCGCGGTGAGCCCGAACCGTTCACGCCGTGGCTGGCCGAGGTCGTCCCACAGTGCCTTGACCCGCTCGATGACGTCCCAGAGGCGTTGCGGCCCATCCTGGCGGACGTGAAGTGTGCCGTCTGGATCGGTGGTGTGGCATACCCATGAGCCGTTGCTCTGAGCAAGCCATGTTGTCCGCAGTGTTTCTGGGCTGGGCTTTCACGTCGTGTGCGTGTAAGTGACGTGGGGTGTAAGCGTGGCCGCTCGTGGTGTTACTGGTGGTCGGCATTGTCGAGCAGCTTGGCGTGGAACTCGAAGCTGGTGGGCCGCCAGTAGCAGATGCCGGCGACGTTGGTGAGGTCGGGGTGCGCCGGCTGGTCCGTACGTGGCCCGACCACTGTACGTTGGTCAGCTCCGCGCCCACTGACAACGTCGTGGGAACTCGCTGGTGTCGCAACGGAAAACCTGCACATCGCGCCGGTTCAAGTCCTCGACCACGTAGTAGTCCGCAGTGGGGTCGAAATGGTTGGTCAACACCAGCACGGACCGCTGGGCGGTCACGAGTCGGTCCTCCCGATGGTCGGTGTCGGTGTCCGCGTTAGTGCCCTATCCATTGCCCCCTGCGTGACGGTGCTGGCCTGGCCGTCCGTGTGTGGCATGACTGCGGTCGTCAGCCCGAACGGCCGCACGGGGGATGCTGATTCGAGCAGGCACCACGACGCCGTAGGTGCAGCCGAGCGGGAAGTGATCCGATAATGGGAACAGCCCGATTGCTCATAACGAGTTCGTGGGGGTGAGCATTCCGGCTAGGCGGTATGCATCCGTTGAAACGGGGACTATTGCCACACCAGTGGAGACCGGGATAGCGGCGTCGCGCCAGCCCATCGTCTCCGTGCAACGCATCAATACTTCAAATACTCCCCCGCCCGCACTAAGCAAGTCATCACCTGGCCAGTCGCGCAGGTCAAAGTGAAAGAGGTAGAGTCGAGGATCCGAGCGGCTAACGGACTCTGTTGCCAGAATAAGCGTGGTACCAACTGAAGCCGTGTCGCGTATCGCAAGTATCTCGGGATGGCGAGGTTTTTCGGCTTCTGGTTCGGGTGCACGCAGCGGGTGGTTCCGCGCTCTCTCAAGCTCGGATGCTGCCAACCGTGCCACATCGTCAGGCGTCATACCGCATCATTCACCTCGTCGGAGCATTTGGCAAGGCCGAGGCAGTATGCAGTGAGCATAGCATCCGCGATTAGGCTTTCTTCGAGATCGTGATCCACAAGCGCATGAACCAAGCCGAAGCCCGCAGCACCGGAGCGTCCTGACCTGAGAAGAACGTCATGACCAGATTGGTCGCGGTAAACGGCGACGCAACTCCAAGGCTGGAGCTCTCCCGTATAGCCTGTTGTTCCATTGGGACATGACAGGCGAGATGGTTGGGCGTATGCAGCGGTTGGCATGGCTACCGCCGACGCGAGGACTGTTCGAGCAGGTCGTCCGTCAGGCTTCGACGGTACTCCCGTTCGATATCCTCACTGCCCGACGTCTCGGGATGCTGAAGGCGGCGCTTGAACGCGTCGGGACACCGCTGGCCGAACCCGACCTCCGCATCGCGTCGATCGCACTCACCCGCGACCTCATCCTGGTCACGCAAAATGTGAAGCATTTCGGACGAGTGCCGGAGCTCACCGTCGAGAACTGGATCGACGACGGGTGAGCTGCCGGTGTCAGGGACGGACGGTTCGCCCGAGATCAGAGGTTCTCCACCGCCACCGGCTCGATCCCCTCCCCCGCCGGCAACTCGAACCCGAGCACCTGCCCGTAGAAGCTCAGCTCCGCATCCAACGCCCGACGGATGTTCTCCGCGCGCCGGAAACCGTGCTGCTCGCCGTCGAACAGCAGGTACGCCACCGGCACCCCCTTCGCCCGCAGCGCCTCGACGATCATCTCCGACTGGTTGGGCGGCACGACCTCGTCCTCGCTGCCCTGGAGCACGATCAGCGGACGGGTGAACCGGTCGACGTGGTGGATCGGGGAGCGCTCGACGTAGATCTCCCGCGCCTCCGGGTACGGGCCGACCAGCCCGTCGAGGTAGCGGCTCTCGAACTTGTGCGTCTCGGCCGCGAGCGCCGCGAGGTCGGCGACGCCGAAATGGTCTGCGCCCGCCGCGAACGGGGTGTCCTCCCGGGCGAGAGCGGCCAGAGTGGTGTAACCGCCGGCCGAGCCGCCCCGGATGCACAGGCGGGCGGCGTCGACCCGATCCTGGCGGGCGAGCCACTGGGCGGCGGCGAGGCAGTCGGCCACGTCGATCACCCCCCACTGGCCGCGGAGCTGCTCCCGGTAGGGCCGGCCGTAACCGGTGGAACCGCCGTAGTTGACGTCGACGACGGCGAACCCGCGGCTGGTCCAGTACTGCACGCCGAGCGACAACACCGGCACCGCCCGCGAGGTCGGCCCGCCATGGATCTCCACCAGCAGCGGCGGGCGGTCGCCGGCGGAGGCCCGATGCTCCGGATTGGCCGGCGGGTAGTACAGCGCGTGCGCGGTACGGGCCACCCCGGCTCCGTCGACCGATCCGAACGACACGGCCTCGGGCACCGAGAAGTACCGCGGATCGACGCCGAGCTCGCGCGGCGGGCGGAGCGTGGCCACCGACAGCGCCGCACCCAGGTCGATGCGATGCACCCCGGGCTCCTCGGTGGGCGTGCCGGCCACCACCACGACAGCGTCCGCGCCGGCCTCACGGACCGTGGCCACCGCGGAGAACGGGAGATCGAGGTCGGTGACGATACCGTCCCGGGCCCGTACCGCGAGCCCGTCGAACCCCCGACGCCAGCGGGCGAACACCACCCGATCATCGGCGAGCACCGCGTAGCGCGCCGAACCCAGCCCCCAGCCCGGCACGCCGATCTCCGCCTCGATCCGCACGAGCGGCTCGACGTCGGCCCCGGGCCCCCAGCGGTAGAGGTTCCACCAGTCCGACTGGTCGCTGAGGAACCACAACGATCCGTCGGGGCGCCAACTCGGCTCCGACACCGACTCCACCGAGCCGCCGGCGACGACGGTCTCCTCCCCACTGGCCAAGTCACGGACGGTGAGCACGGTGGCGTCCCACGGCATCGCCGGATGGTTCCACTGGAGCCAGGCAAGCGTGCCACCGTCGGGGCCCAGCCGGGGTGCGCTGACGAAGTCCGGGCCGCTGACCAGCACCTCCGGCTCGGACGGTCGGTGCGCGTCGAGCCGGACGATCTCGTTGCGCACCTCGGCCGGACCACCGCCGGGCAGGTGCCGCTCGCGGACGCAGACGATCGTGGCCCCGTCCGGGCTCAGCTCGCCGTCGGCGAAGCGATCGCCGCGCGCGACGGCGGGCTCGGGGGTGAGGATGACGAGCTCGCCGTCCGGGTCGAGCCGGTACAGGCGCTGATCGGCCCATTCGGTGAACCACGTGACGCCCTCGCGCACCCACCAGGCCGCGCCGCCGTACTCGTGCACAGCCGTGCGGGCGTTGCGCCCGTCGGGCAGCAGGTCGGTCGTGGTTCCGTCGGCCGCGCGGCGGACCAGCTGGATGCGCCCGCCCTCGGCCGGCCGCCCCTCGGACCAGACGATCGCGTCCCCGTCCACGTGCAGCTCGGAGAGTCGCACCGCGGCGGTCACCAGGAGTTCGGAGGTGATCGGGGTGGGCCAGGATCCGAACGGCGTGATCGTCACACCGACCACGCTAGCCCCGCTCAACGGGCGGTGCGGAACGCTCATCTTCATGGCGCGTCGCGCGTCAGGTACCGGAGCGCCTGAAGATCTTGCTGCCGAGCCAGACCAGCGGGTCGTACTTGCGGCTCACCACTCGTTCCTTCATCGGGATGAGCGCGTTGTCAGTGATCTCGATGTGCTCGGGACATACCTCGGTGCAGCACTTGGTGATGTTGCAGTAGCCCAGGCCGTGCTCGTCCTGGGCCTCGACCTGCCGGTCCGCCACGTCGAGGGGATGCATGTCGAGCTCCGCGATCCGCATGAGGTAGCGCGGGCCGGCGAAGTTCGTCTTGTTCTCCTCGTGGTCGCGCACCACGTGACAGGTGTTCTGGCACAGGAAGCACTCGATGCACTTGCGGAACTCCTGGCTCCGCTCGACGTCGATCTGCTGCATCCGGTAATCGCCCGGCTCGATGCCGGGCGGCGGGGCGAAGGAGGGGATCTCGCGGGCCTTCGTGTAGTTGAACGACACGTCGGTGACGAGGTCGCGGATCACCGGGAACGTCCGCAGCGGCGTGACCGTGATGATCTCGTCCTGACGATAGGTGGACATCCGGGTCATGCACATCAGCCGCGGCCTGCCGTTGATCTCCGCACTGCACGAGCCGCACTTGCCGGCCTTGCAGTTCCAGCGCACGGCCAGGTCCTGCGCCTGGGTCTGCTGGAGCCGGTGGATGATGTCGAGGAGGACCTCGCCCTCGTTCACCTCCACCGGATAGTCGACGAGATCGCCCTTGTTCGAATCCCCGCGCCAGACGCGGAAGCGCTGCCAGTGGCTCATCGCATTGCCTCCCCGGCTCTCGCGGAATCAGCCCGGTGCCCGCCCAGCTCATCGCCTGTGTAGTACTTCTTCAGCTCGTCGAGCTCGAACAGGTCGAACAGCTCGGGTCGCATCGGGACCTGCTCCTGGCGGACCAGCTCGACGCTGTCCTCTCCCGACGCGGACAGCACCAGCAGCACATGGCGCCAGTCGGCGTCCATCACCGGGTAGTCGTCACGGGTGTGCCCGCCGCGGCTCTCCTGCCGCTCACGGGCGGCCCGCGCCACGCAGAGCGAGACCAGCAGCATGTTGCGCAGGTCGAGCGCGAGGTGCCAACCCGGGTTGAACTCGCGATGGCCCTCGACCGTGACGTTGCGGCTGCGGGACGCGATGTCCTCCAGCGCCTTGAGCGCCAGCTCGATCTCGTCGGCCTTGCGGATGATGCCGACGAGGTCGTTCATCGTCTTCTGCAGCTCCAGGTGGACGACGAACGGGTTCTCGCCGCCGTCGGTGGCGCTGGAGAACGGCCGCAGCGCCCGTGCCTGCGCGGCCTGCACGTCGGCGTCGTCGACGACCGGCCGCGTGCCCACTCGGCTCGTGCCGACTCCGTCGACCGCACCCGAACCCACTCCGCCGACGGTGCCCAACGTGTCGACGTACTCGGCCGCGCCCATCCCGGCGCGGCGGCCGAAGACCAGCAGGTCTGACAGCGAGTTGCCGCCCAGCCGGTTGGAGCCGTGCATGCCGCCGGAGCACTCGCCCGCGGCGAACAGGCCGGGCAACGTCGACATCCCGGTGTCCGGGTCGACCTCGACCCCGCCCATCACGTAATGGCAGGTCGGCCCGACCTCCATGGGCTCCTTGGTGATGTCGACGTCGGCCAGCTCCTTGAACTGGTGGTACATCGACGGGAGCCTGCGCCCGATCTCCTCGGGCGAGAGGCGCGAGGCGATGTCGAGGAACACCCCGCCGTGCGGTGAGCCGCGGCCGGCCTTGACCTCGGAGTTGATCGCCCGCGACACCTCGTCCCGGGGCAGCAGCTCCGGGGGACGGCGGTTGTTCTCCTGGTCGTCGTACCAGCGGTCGCCCTCGTCCTCGGATGTGGCGTACTGATCCTTGAACACGTCCGGAATGTAATCGAACATGAATCGCCTGCCCTCGGCATTGCGCAGCACTCCGCCGTCGCCGCGCACCGACTCGGTGACGAGGATTCCCTTCACCGAAGGCGGCCAGACCATGCCCGTCGGGTGGAACTGCAGGAACTCCATGTTGATCAGCGTGGCGCCGGCGCGCAGGGCCAGAGCGTGGCCGTCGCCGGTGTACTCCCAGGAGTTGCTGGTGACCTGGTAGCTCTTGCCGATCCCGCCGGTTGCCAACACGATCGCCGGGGCGTCGAACCGGATGAACCGGCCGTCGTCGCGGAAATAACCGAACGCGCCCGCAATCTTGCTTGTGCCCCGCGGGGCATCCGAATCCGGGTGCTCCAGAAGCAGCTCGGTGATCGTGCATTCATGGAAGACCCGGATGCGCGACTCGTAGTCGCCGGTTTCCCGGAAGTCCTCCTGCTGGAGCGACACGATCTTCTGTTGCAGGGTGCGGATCAGCTCCAGGCCGGTGCGGTCGCCCACGTGCGCGAGCCGCGGATAGGTGTGGCCGCCGAAGTTGCGCTGGCTGATCCGGCCGTCGGGGGTCCGGTCGAACAGCGCGCCGTAGGTCTCCAGCTCCCAGACGCGGTCCGGCGCCTCCCTGGCGTGCAGCTCGGCCATCCGCCAGTTGTTGAGGAACTTCCCGCCGCGCATGGTGTCGCGGTAGTGGACCTGCCAACTGTCGTTGGAATTGACGTTGCCCATGGCCGCGGCACAGCCGCCCTCAGCCATGACGGTGTGCGCCTTGCCGAACAGCGACTTGGAGATGATCGCGGTCTTCTTGCCCTGCATCCGGGTCTCGATCGCAGCCCGGAGCCCGGCCCCGCCCGCCCCGATCACTACGACGTCGTACTCGTGGCACTCCACGTCGGGCATGCTCATCACCTCAGTTGAACAATCGCAGATCGGGGATCCAGCCCGCGGACACCGACATGATGTAGACGTCGGTCAGTGTCACGCTCACCAGAGAGGCCCAGGCGAACTGCATGTGCTTGCCGTTGACCTTTGATATGGCGGTCCACATCCGATAGCGGATCGGGTTCTTGGAGAAGTGCTTGAGCTTTCCGCCGAAGATGTGCCGGCAGGCGTGGCAGCCCAGCGTGTAGAGCCAGAGCAGCGTGACGTTCGCGAGGATGATCAGCGAGCCGAGCCCGACCCCGAAACCGCCGCTCTGCGGGAAGAACGCGAGCACCGCATCGTAGGTGTTGATCAACAGCAGGGCGCTGGCCGCGTAGAAGAAGAAGCGGTGGTAGTTCATGATGTTGAACGGGAACCGCGTCTCACCGCTGTACCGCTTCGCCGGCTCCGCGACCGCGCAGGCAGCCGGGCTCGCCAACAACGAACGGTAGGTGGCCTTACGGTAGTAGTAGCAGGTGCCACGAAAGCCCAGCAGGACCGGGAAAACGATGATCGGCAGCGGGATCCAGAACGGCAGGTTCCCGAAGATGGCGCCGAAGTGCGACGAACCCGGGGTGCAGGCACTGCTGATGCAAGGTGAGTAGAGCGGTGTCAGGTAGTTGTACTCGGCGGAGAAGTAGTTGTCCCGCACGAACAAGCGGACCACGACGTAGCCCAGGAGGACGACCAGCGTGGCGCCCTGGAACGCGGGCGGGAGCCACCAGCGGTCCTTGCGAAGCGTCCGTGCCGTGATCTGCGCCCGGCCGGCAGACGCATCGGTGGTGGATGACACGTCAGGGAATCCTCAATCTTCTGTGCCGCTGGTGGGTAGCCAAGGGTGGTACCACCTCTGGTGACGCGCAAATGCATCAAGGGTTCGCTCACCATGCCTATAGGGTATGGGCATGACACTTCAGCAGCTCGCGTACTTCGTGGCGGTTGCCGACGTGCGGAGCTTCACACACGCCGCCGACGCCGTCGGCATCGCTCAGCCCACGCTGAGCCGGCAGCTCCGGAGCCTGGAGGAGAAACTCGGTGCTCCCCTGGTGGAGCGGGGCGGCCGCGACGGGCTGACGCTGACCCCTGCGGGCGAGGCGGTGTTGCCGCTGGCCCGGCGGATGCTGGCCGACATGGACAGTGCACGCACCACCGTCGCTGAGCTGATCGGGCTGCAACGAGGGCGGGTACGGGTCGGAGCTACCCCGTCGCTGTGCATCGGGGTGTTGGCCGACGTGCTTCGGGTGTTCCACGAGAAGCATCCGGGCGTGCGACTCGAACTGGTGGAGGACGGCTCGCAGCCGCTGGTCCGGGCACTGGCTCGGGGCGAGCTCGACGTGGCGATGGTGATCGTGCCGCCGGCCGGGCTCGACCCGGGTCTGGACGTCACCCCGCTGCTGCGCGAACGGTTGTCGGTCGCCTCCCCCGCATCCGGCCGGGCGGTGGGGGACCGCCGGTCGATGACGGTGACCGAGCTGTCGCGTCAGGCGCTCGTGGTGCCACGCGAGGGGTACGACCTGCGTGAGGTGACGCTGCGGGCCTACGCCGACGCCGGGGTGACACCCCGCTTCGCGGTGGAGGGCGGTGAGATGGACGCGGTGCTGCGGATGGTCGAGGCGGGCACCGGGGTGGCGGTGGTGCCCGACCTGGTGTTCGCGGGGCGGCCACGGTTGCGGCGGACCGCACTCACCCCGCCGCTGTACCGGACGGTGGCGTTGGCCCGCCGTGCCGATCTGGCTCCGACGCATGCCGTGGCGGCCTTTCGGGATACCCTGCTCGCGTTCCTCGGAAAGCTGGCGACGGGCAGCGGCCTCCCGGGGGACGTACAGGTGTTGTGGCGGCCGGCTGAGCACAGCAACACCTGACAGCCCTCAGCGGTCAGCCAGAGTCGGTGTCGGGGAACTCGTCGAGCTCCGCGCCGCGGGCGGCGAGGGCTTCCCGGACCACCCGATAGGCCGTGCCGCCGCTGTATCCCTTTCGGGCGAGCATCCCGACCAGCCGCCGTCCGGCCGTGACCCGCTGCTCCTCGGTGTCGGCCGGAATCGTGCGCAGCTTGCGATCGACCAGCTCACGGGCGCGGCGATCCTCGGCCTCGGTGTCGACCCCGGCCAGTGCCTCGCCGGCAATGTCGTCGGCCACACCCTTGCGCCGCAGCTCGACGGCCAACGCCCGGCGCCCGAGCCCGCGGACCGCGTGTCGGGAACGCACCCACTGCTCGGCGAACGCGCCGTCGTCGATCAGGCCGACGTCGTCGAACCGCTCCAGCACTGCGCCTGCGGCCTCGTCCGGGACGCCCTTGCGGCGCAGCGCCTGGGCGAGCTCCTGGCGGGTGCGGGCGCGGGCGGTGAGCAACCGCAGGCAGATCGTGCGGGCGACGGCCTCCGGGTCGGCGTCGGGGTCTGCTTTCAGCCACTCGGCCTCGGCCTGCCGGGTCAGCTCACTGGCCTCGGCCGACTCGGCGCCCTGAATCGACCGACCCCGGGGTCTCCGCCCGGCCGGAGCCGCGCTCCGATTCGCTCGCCCCGACCGCGCGGCAGCGGAACCGTTGCGTGGGGCCTTCTTGTCTGATTCGTCCCCGGCACCACTGTCCTCGGCACCACTGTCCTCGGCACCACTGTCCCCGGCACCACTGACTTGCTCAGCCGCGGGCCTGGCGTCGCTCGAGTCGTCGTCGAACTCAGCTACTCGCGCCCGCCCCGCCCCAGTGACTGCAAGATCCGCATTGCTGAACCGGCCCGTGGCCTCTCTGCCGGCTCGCGGCGAGTCCAGGTTCTCGAACTCCGCAACCGCTACTGAAGCCACTCCGGCGGGCGGACCCAGATCCGCGAACCGCGCTACTGCCACCGAGGGGGTGTCAACCGCACCCAGCTCCTCGAATCCTGCGACCCGCGCCGCTACCGGGCCGGACCGGACCGTTGCCGGCGCATCGTGCGTCGGCGGGAGGTTGCCGGTCCGATCGTGCGAAGTTCGGGTCATGCTCAAAAGTCAACCGGTGCCGGCAGTGGCTCGACGTCGGCGTCGACCTGCGCCCCGATACCTAGCTTCTCCTTGATCTTCTTTTCGATCTCGGAAGCGACGTCGGGGTTTTCCCTGAGGAACTTGCGGGCGTTCTCCTTGCCCTGACCCATCTGGTCGCCCTCGTAGGTGTACCAGGCGCCGGACTTACGGACAATACCCTGCTCTACCCCGACATCGACCAGTGACCCTTCTCGACTGATTCCAATTCCGTATAGAATATCAAATTCTGCCTGCTTGAATGGGGGTGCGCATTTATTCTTCACCACTTTGACCCGAGTTCTGTTTCCCACCATATCAGTTCCATCTTTCAAGGTCTCGATACGGCGGATGTCGAGGCGAACCGAGGCATAGAATTTCAGCGCCTTACCGCCAGTGGTGGTTTCGGGTGAATTGTGAACGATCACGCCATCGGCGAGGTAATTGTGAGAGCCTTCGACCTCTATGTCGAACCGGCTCATATCCTGGTAGTTCTTTCTCACCTCGATGTCCAGGACGCGCGCAGGAACTGGCAGCAGCGTCGGCTCGACGAACTCAGGCTCGACGGCGAACTGCCCACGGAAGCGCTCCAGCAACTTGTACTGCATTGAAGGATGCACGTACGATGCCACGAGTTCATGCAACTTTGCCGTCTCGTCCTTTGCGAAGACGAGCATGGGAACCTTACGAACACCTCGGAGCGTGAGCTTCGGATGCAGGTCGAACGTATCGGCCAAGTGCCGAACGAGCCGCTCACGCGAGCCGGGACTTATCGCCTGGACACAGATCTCCGACCGGCCGCTACCGTCCCGGGTGCGCTCCTGCGGGTTCTTGGCCCGCACCTGGAACGTACCGTCGTCGCAATACCAGATAGCAAGCGCCAATGGAGTGAGCGCCTTGAGGTAGTCCCAGGACAGGTGCTTGTGCCCGTCGCCGAGGTACACCGCCTCACGCAGCTCGGCCAGCTCAGGCAACGGGGTGAGGTCGACGAAGGCCGCACCCTTGGCGTTGGTGGTACGACACTTATCGATGTTGCCCAGTAGCGAGGCCTTCCAATCCAGGTAGTCCAACTGCTTCGCGCCGTGCCCCATCCGGAACCTGGCACTCTCATCGTCGGCTCGAACCGATTTCGACAAGCACCCATCGCCCATGAGAGCGCCGAGAACAACTTCCCATTGCATGAGGCTCAGCAGATGCGGCTGCGCCAACATCACCCGGTCGCCGACGAGGATCTCTTCGGCCTCACGCCAGCCACCCGGAGTTCGGATCAGGTGGTTTCGCGTCATCGCGAAACTAGCGCGACCCCTACCTGCGCCGCCTCCCGAGCGCTTGACCTTAAAACTGATAAACTCATTGGCCTTGCCGTTGTTGAACCAGTTGACGACGCGCTTGGGGACGATCTTCCCAAGGGCTTCGTCATAGGAAAGAACCTCGACGTCCATCTTCTGACTGACAACCTTTCCCAGAATCTCCTGGGTGCCGTCCGCAAGCGTGACCCGAGTGTAGTAGGATCCACACCCGAACATGACACCGATTTTTTCTCGGAGCTGGTTAATAAAGATCATCGTAGTGCCGGAATTACTCAATGCCCCGGTGATCTTCCGCAACGCCTGACTCATCAGCCGCGCCTGCAGGCCGACGTGGCTGTCGCCCATCTCGCCCTCGATCTCCGCCCGCGGCACCAGCGCCGCCACCGAGTCGATGACGATGACGTCGAGCGCGCCGGAACGGATGAGCATGTCGGCGATCTCGAGTGCCTGCTCACCAGTGTCGGGCTGGGAGACAAGCAGTTCATCGGTGTCGACCCCGAGCGCCTTGGCGTAATCCGGATCGAGCGCGTGCTCGGCATCGATGAACGCGGCAATCCCACCGGCCGCCTGCGCACTGGCCACCGCGTGCAGTGCGACGGTCGTATTGTGGGACAGAATGCCGTTCGCCAGGAAGCTGTGGGTGTCAGGCAGCGTGACGTCGAACGTCGGCTGAAGTCCTGCGTCGTCGATCGCCGTGACCGATTCGTAGGTGTAACGATGCGCCGCCAGCGCACGCAGATGCCCGAGGATCGCAGTGCTGGTGGGCGGAAGCCGATCGATCCGCCGCTCGCACCACTCGACCAACCTCGCGAGCCGGCTCCTCGAACACAACAGACCGAGGTCGACCCGGAACAGATCGACCGCGATCCGATCGGACTCCCGGTCACCACCGCAGTCATCACACAGGTCCTTGATCAGACCGGCAAGATGCGGGATATTCGTGAGCTGCGCATCGCGAGATGAGCGACGAAAATTCGCCGCGACCTGCCCTCGGCGCCTCTGGGACCGGAACCCCACATGCTCAAGGAACAACCCGACCGTGGCCGGATCGACCGTCACAGTCCAGTAATCTCGCTTATAGGTTTTGTTGAACCTCGACGACACCGACGCGGGTACACCCAGTCCATACAGGAGCAACTGAACTTCGCGCGCGAGTTGTTCGGATGCGGTTCCCAAGCCAACGGTCGACGACGTGTCAATCCAACCGTCGCCTTCGAAGAGCGCTGACAGGAAGGCTCGCTGAGCCTTGTGCCCAGCGGTGCGCACGCATACCGGAACCGTCTTATCCGCAGCCGTGACATAATCCAGGCCGAAGCGCTCGTACGCCAGCTCGCGCACTCGCTTGCCGGGCACGCGGTATTCCTTACCGTAGTAGCACTCGACTTCTGCATCGAATACATGACAAGCCAGTGTCGAGAACTCTGCGCCCACCTCCGGATCCCAGTTGGTGAAGCCTAACCGATAGCGATCGCTGAGACTTCCTTCAGCTACGAGATAGCCGAGAAGTACCGCCTCGTCCTCGCTCAGATCCCCTGGCGCGGCGGCTTCGACAGCCCCGAAGGCCGCGGAGACCAAGGTGTCTCCGACCTGGATATCGGCGGCCTTCCGCCACACGATGAATCCACGTTCGCTCATGACACGGAGCGGATGGTTGTGGGTGATCGTCAGAGATCGTCCCGAGCGGGCGGTGATCCGGAGCGTCGGCTTGCGGTTGTTGTGCGTGATGACCGCCAGCGGTTCCAACTCACCTCGCTCGTTGACCATCCGGATCCCACGATCCCGAACGTCGGTGGTGCGGGACGTGCACGAGGCAGGTTGCCCGCAGCGGGCGAAGAGCTCGGCAACGGTTTCCAGACCGTGATCGGTCCAGAGGTGAGTGTCAGCAGTCAAGCACTTCCCGCTCGACTCCGGTCCGTATATCTCCACCACCCGCCCCCGCGGCAGCCCCCCCACGCCGAGGGCGACGTCGAGAGCGATGGAGCCGGTGGGGATGACCCCGATCGGCGGGCGGGTGTCATCGCCGAGGCGCATCACCGAGCCCTTGCCGTGGTTCTTCTCGATCTGGGCGAGGGCCAGCGCCAACGCCTTCTCACGGTCCGGTGCAGTCATCGCCGGTCTCCACCTCAGGTGCTCGGAACGGTGCGGTCTTCTCGGGATCGACGGTAGGGGGTGCCACCGACAATTTTCGGGCGACGTCCGGACCTGTGGACAACCACGACGCCATGTGGACAGCGTAGCGAACGCCTGTTCGAACACGTGGCCGACACGCCCATCGACTACTATCCATACTCGACGTCCAGCTCAGCGCCGGTTCGGAGGGACGTCGTAGGCGTCGCAGACCGCGCGCCACGCCTCCCGCGGGTCGACGCCGACCTCCAGCGCGACCTCGATGGTGCGCCCGCCGAGCTCGGCGAACACATGGTCGCGCACCAGCGACGCGGCCCGCACCGGGCCGAACTCGTCCTCCATCAGCGCGCGGAACTGGGTGAGTCGCACCGGGCCACCGTAACCACCCGGATGCGAGGCTCACCCGATGACGGCATCCCACGATGGCGGCAGAACTGCGGCAGGTGCCGGGCCCCACCGCCGGCTCCGGCCTTCGGCGCGGCCCGAGCGGAAGAAACGACGGTAGCCTGTTTGCCATGCCGGTATCTCTGGCGCAGGCCGACCCGACGGGGTTCTCCTCCCCGCTGGGTCAGATCGTCGTCCTGCTCGCGCTGTTGTCCTCGCTCGTCGTGCTGCTGCGCTGGTGGTGGCAGCGGCGCAAGCGTTGACGGTCTCCGATACGGTCGAGCCGACCCGAGGGGAGTGCGCGATGGCGCGATCAGAGAAGCGGTCCGGTCAAGAGGACCTGCCGCCCGAGGCGGCTGGGGTCCTTGAGCTCGTCGCCGATGATCTCGAAGACACAGTTCGGCAGACCATGGCGGACCGCTCACACGAACCGGCCCGGGCCACGATTGCCGCGCTCACCCGAATGGACGATGAGTTCTCCGCTACCGGCGAGCCGCCCCCGGGATGGACGTTGTCCTTCCTGACGCTGGCGAGTTGGCTCGGGGCGGCCGGTACGGCCGTCGCCGACCGCCCCGAGCGGGACGACGAGGTGTTGGCGTGGATAGAGACCAACCTCGGGCGGCGGTACCGCGCCCGGTCTCGATACACCATCGGCGCCTTCAACGGTGACGAGGAACTCGCCAACTACATCGAGGCGCTCGGCGAGGATTTCCTGCCGACACTGGTGTGGCTCCTGGCGGCGGCCGTAGAGCTGTACGGGGACGGTGATCCGAGCTGGCCACGGCGCCTGGCCGACGAGGCGAAAGCTCAGACGGCAGCCCCACGCGACGCGCGCAGCGCGAACGCACCGGCGGCGAGCAGGTAGAGCGCGACGAGCCCGCCGGCCGCGATTCCGAGCACCGCATACGAGGCGCCGGCCACCACAGCGCCCGCAGCGATCGCGCCGAGCGCGCCGCTCACGTTCATCGCGGCGTCCGCCAGACCCTGCGCCCCGGTGCGCACGTCCAGCGGCAGCGAGTCGGTGAGCAGCGCCGAGCCCGCGACCAGGCCCGCCGACCAGCCGAGCCCCAGTAGCACCAATCCGGAGCTCAACACCGCCGTCTCCCGCGGGCCTGCCATCGCGCACAGCGCGGCGGCGGCCAGCAACAGCGCGGCGGCCAAGGCCAGTACACGGGTGCGTCCGGCGCGGTCGGCCAACCAGCCGAACACCGGGCTGAGCGCGTACATCCCGGCGACGTGCAGGCTGATCACCAGTCCGACCAGTTGCAGATCGGCTCCACCATGATCCATGTGCACTGGCGTCATCGACATCAGTGAGATCATCACCACGTGGCTGAGCACGATCCCGCCCACGCCCAACAGCGCCGACGGCGACGCGAGCAGCGCCGCTCGGACATCCGCGCTGCTCGCCGCCGGCCCGGGAACGCCGCCGTCCGCCTCCCGGACGCGGGCCAGCAGCAGTGGGTCGGGTCGCAGTCCCAACCAGGTGCCGGCGGTGGCCAGCCCGAACGCGACCAGACAGAGCAGGTACGGGCCTGTCGCGGGCTCCAGTCCGGCGCGGCCGGCCAGGTCCTGCACGGGGCTCGCCAGGTTCGGACCAGCGACTGCTCCCACGGTGGTCGCCCAGACCACAAGTGCCAACGCTCGGGCCCGACGTCCGGGTTCGGCGAGGTCGGTGGCCGCGAACCGCGCGGCCAGGCTCGCGGCCGTGGCCGACCCGACCAGCAGCAGTGCGCCGAGCAGCGCCGGCG
>JBOHEP010000341.1:0-1075 GCA_050701075.1 Pseudonocardia sp.
TCCACCCCGGGCAGCTCGGCCGGGCGCCCGGAGACGGTGGTCCCGAACACCACGTCACGGTGACCGCTGTACCGCGACAGCAGCAACGCCCAAGCACCCTGCACGATCGTGTTCACCGTCAGCCCGCAGCGTTTGGCCATCTGCCGCAACCGGGTGGTGTCCGAGGTGTCGAGGCGGAGTTCCAGTGATTCGGTGGACTCGGCGCGGTGCGCCTGGCGGGGTGCCCGGTCGAAGGGCAGCGGGGTGCGGGAGTCGAACCCCGACAGCACCGCCCGCCAGTACTGCTCGGCCTGGTCGGAGTCCTGCTCGCCCAACCAGTGCAGGTAGTCCCGGAACGGCCGCCGGGCCACCAACTCAGGTGCCCGGCCCTGGACGATCGACGCGTAGTGCTCGCAGACCTCGGCGAAGACCGCGGCCATGCTCCAGCCATCGAGGACCACGTGGTGGTGGGTCCACACCAGGAGAACCTCATCCCCGGGTACCCGCGCGATCACCAACCGCAGCAACGGCGGAACCTTGAGATCCACCTCGGCGCGTTCCTGCGCCGCCACCCGGGCCAGTTCCTGGTCCCGTTCCGGCTCGGAGAGCTCACGCCAGTCGTGATGGGTGATGGGGAGCGTGACCTGTCGGTGCACGACCTGCAGCGGCTCGTCGAGCCCGTCCCACACCACAGCACTGCGCAACAGCGGGGTACGCTGAAGCACCCGTTGCCAGGCGACACTCAGTGCCTGGGGGTCGGAGATCCCCGAAAGCCGCAGCCGGAACTGGCCGACATAAGCCGCCGAGCCGGGATCGAGCAGGCTGTGGAACACCATCCCGGCCTGCAACGGCGTGGGCGGATAAATGTCCTCCACCAATCGCCCGTCACCCACCAGCTGATCAAGCTGGGCCTGCGACACCTTCGCCAACGGGAAATCAGAAGGAGTGCACCCACCGGCCTCCGGGTCCGCGCAGTGCGCCACGATCTCCCGCAACGCCACACACATCTCCGCGGCCAACCACTCGACGGTGGCCCCATCATGCACATTCTCCGAATACGTCCAGCTCAGCCGCAGCCGCCCATCGGTGACCGCCC
>JBOHEP010000342.1:0-21283 GCA_050701075.1 Pseudonocardia sp.
GACGGAGGAAGGTCGAGTGGGTCGCGTCGGGAGGTTCGAGCGCCGTCTCCAGGGGATGGTGGGCGACGCCTTCGCGCGGGTCTTCGGTGGCAGCGTCGTTCCCCAGGAAGTCATGCAAGCGCTGCTCGGGGAAGCCGAGGACAACGTCGAGGAGCTCGTCGGGGGGCGCTTGCTCGCGCCCAACCGATACACGGTGCAACTCAGTCCCCCCGATTCCGTCCGCCTGGCCGGTGACACGGCACAGATCATCGACTCGCTTTCCGCCTACGTCACCGAGCAACTCGCCAACCAGGGATGGGACACCTATGGCGAGGTCGTAGTCTTCCTGGAGCGCTCCGACGCGCTGCACACGGGACAGTTCCGCACCCGCTCATCCGTGGATCCCGACGCTTCCCGCCGGGACGCCATCCGAGCACGCGACGCAGGAGAAGCACGCATGAGCCAGCAACCGGGCCACCCCGAGGAGAACGGGCAGTACGGCTACGACCGTGGCGCCCCGTACGGACAGCAGACCTATGCCCCGCCGGCCGGATACGAGCAGGGTGACCAGCCCCGCGAGGGCCACGGCCCGCCGTACGGCGCCCAGCCCGGTTACGACCAGGGCTACCAGCAACCCGGCTACGGGCAGCAGGGCTATCAGCAGGGCTACGACCAGGGTTACCCCCCGCCGCAACCTGGCCAGCCCGGCTACCAGCAGCCGGGCTACGACCAGCAGGGCTACGACCAGCAGGGCTACCAGCAGCCGCAACCTGGCCAGCCCGGCTACCAGCAACCCGGCTACCAGCAGCAGGGCTACGACCAGCAGGGCTACCAGCAACCGCAACCTGGCCAGCCCGGCTACCAGCAGCCCGGCTACGCCCAGCCCGGCTACCAGCAGCCCGGCTACGACCAGCAGGGCTACGCCCAGCCCGGCTACGATCAGCAGGGCTACGCCCAGCCCGGCTACGCCCAGCCCGGCTACGCCCAACCCGGGTACGACCAGCCCGGGTACGACCAGGGTTACGCCCAGCCCGGTCAGCCCGGCTACCAGCAGCCGGGCTACGACCAGCAGGGTTACGCCCAGCCCGGTTACGACCAGCAGGGCTACCAGCAGCAGGGCTGGAACGGCTACCAGGGCCAGCTCACGGCCACGATCAGCCTGGACGACGGCTCCGGGCGCAACTTCGCGCTCACCGAAGGCAGTCATGTCATCGGTCGCGGCCAGGACTCGGCGTTCCGGCTCCCGGACACCGGCGTCTCCCGCCGGCACGTGGAGATCAGCTGGGACGGCCAGAACGCCACGCTGTCGGACCTCGGATCGACCAACGGCACGATGGTCAACGGCAACGCGGTGCAGACCTGGCAGCTCAGCGATGGCGACGTCATCCGCGTCGGCCATTCCAGCCTGGTCTTCCGCACCCAGTCCTGAGCCGGGGAGTCCGACAACCACCTGGACACAGACCACATCGAGAACGGAGTTCGCCGCGAGTGCCGGAGTTGGTGCTGCAGCTGACCAGGGCGGGCTTCCTGGCTCTCCTCTGGCTGTTCGTGCTTTTCGCACTCCGGGTGGTGCGATCCGACCTGTACTCGGCGGCCGGGCTCCGGTCCCTGGTGACGGGTGGGCGTGCGGCCAGGGGCAGCGGCCGGCGCGCGCCACGGCAGCTCCTGGTCACGCAGGGCGCGCTCGCGGGATCTCGGGTGTCGTTGGACGGCCGGCCGATTCTCATCGGCCGGGCCGACGACTCCACCCTTGTACTCGATGACGACTATGCCTCCACGCGGCACGCACGAATCTCCCAGCAGGGTGCGGAGTGGTACGTCGAGGACCTTGGGTCGACCAATGGCACATATCTTGATCGGGCTAAGGTCACTGGACCTACTCGGGTTCCGGTGGGGGTTCCTGTCCGAATCGGCAAGACGGTGATCGAGCTCCGATCATGAGACTTCGACACCATGGGGCCACACCTGGATGCCCGTCGGCCTGGCCCGGTCGAGCCGACCGATCAGTGCTTGTGCAGATTGGCCCTCTGCGGATTGGCGGAGTGCCGCGATGACGCTTGTTCTTCGCTACTCGGCCCGCAGCGACCGCGGGCTCGTCCGGCAGAACAACCAGGACGCCGTCTATGCCGGGCCGCGTCTGCTCGCGCTCGCCGACGGGATGGGTGGACACGCCGCGGGCGAGGTCGCGTCCTCGCTGGTGATCTCCGCCCTCGCTCCGCTCGACGAGGACGACCCGGGCGACGACCTGCTCGCCGAGCTGCGCGAGGCCACCGTCGAGGGCAACGCGGCCATCACCCGGCGCGTGTCCGAGGTGCCCGATCTCGAAGGTATGGGCACCACACTCACCGCGATCCTGTTCGCCGGGTCGCGACTGGGCCTGGTCCATGTCGGTGACTCCCGTGCCTACCAGCTGCGCGACGGCGCCTTCACACAGATCACCAAGGACGACACGTTCGTCCAGTCGCTGATCGACGAGGGCCGGATCACCGAGGAGGAGGCGCACACCCACCCACAGCGCTCGCTGCTGTTGCGCGCCATCACCGGCCAGGACGTCGAGCCTTCGCTCACGATTCGCGAGGCCCGCGCCGGCGACCGCTACCTCCTGTGCTCCGACGGCCTGTCCGGTGTGGTCAGCGACGAGACGCTGGCCGACACTCTGCGGTCCCACCACGATCCGCGGGCGTGCGCCGACCGGCTGATCGATCTTGCGCTCCGCGGGGGCGGGCCGGACAACATCACCTGCATCGTCGCCGACGTCGTGGACATCGAGTTTGGCGAGGTCGCACCGATCGTCGGTGGCTCGGCCGGGGACGGGATCGAGGAGTGCCCACCCGATTCCGCCGCCGCCCGCGCATCGGCCACCACCCTCACCCGCGCCGCACCACAGCGGATCGAGGCCGCCACACAGTCCCCCGCCGCGCAGCGCCGCTCGCGAACCCGCCTGGCCCTGGCCGTGCTCGCGGTGATGAGCGTGTTGGCCGGCGGGAGCGTACTGGCAGGTATGTGGGTGCTACAGCAGTACTACGTCGGTGAGCACACCGAGCGGGTCACGATCTTCCGCGGCGTCAACGGGAGCGTGCTCGGAGTGCCGTTGAACCGGGTGGCCGAGCGATCCGACATCGCGCTGACCGACCTGCCGGAGAGCGCCCGCACCCAGGTGCGCGACGGAATCATCGCCCCCGAGGGGTTGAGCGGTGCGCGAGCCACCCTGACCCGGTTGCATGCCTTGATGCTGGCGCCCTGCCCGCCGGCGGTTCCGTCCGACTCCGGGACGGCGCCCCTCGCACCGCCCGGGCCCGGTGACCCGGGGGTCCCGCCCGGATCAGCCCCGCCCGGATCAGTCCCGCCCGTACAAGCTCCGGGCGCGTCAGCCCCGCCAGCACCGGCCGCGTCGGCCTCGCCCCCACCAGCACCGGCCGCGTCGGCCCCGCCAGCACCTGCCTCGCCCCCACCTGCCCCGCCAGCACTTGCCCCACCAGCACCAGCCCCGCCAGCACCAGCCGCGTCAGGGTCGCCAGCGCCCGCACCGGCCCCGTCCGCGCCGGTTGCGGCAGCACCAGCCCCGCCGGCTCCGGGCGCACAGGCTCCGCCCGCACAGGCTCCGCCCCTGGCGTTGCCGGGGGCCGACACGACCCCACTTCCAGCGCCGAGTGAGGAACCGGGAACGACCTGTCGGCCGGTGAGCTGATGGCCGGGTCAGGATCGGGACCCGACGTCCCGGGGAGCAACGGCGCAACACCCGGGGCACCGTCCACCCCGGCGTCCACCCCGCTGCCGACCGGACGCGGGATCGAGCTCCTGATGCTCGCCTTCGCCGCGGTGCTCATGACCGGGGCCCTGATCCTCGTGGAGGCCAACCAGGAAAGGCAGCTCAGCCGGGTACTGCTCTTCCTCGGGCTCGCCTATCTGGCCCTGTTCGCCGGTGCGCACTACGCGGTGCGGCGGATGGCACCGTACGCCGACCCGCTGATCCTGCCGTGCGCCGCGCTGCTCAACGGCCTCGGACTGGTGATGATCCGCCGGCTCGACCTGGCCGAGACCGAACGGGCCGCCGACCTCGGCGCCGAGGTACCCCGTCAGGACATCGGGTTCCAGGTGGCGTGGACCGCCGTCGGTCTCGCGCTGTTCGTCGCCGTCCTCGTGCTGGTGCGCGACCACCGCACCCTGGCCCGATACGCCTACACGGCGGGCTTCGCCGGACTCGTGCTGCTCGCTCTGCCCGGCTTGCTACCCTCGGCGATCTCGGAGGTCAACGGCGCGAAGCTGTGGATCAGGGTCGGCGGGGTGGGCATCCAACCCGGCGAGTTCGCCAAGATTCTGCTGATCGTGTTCTTCGCCGCGTTCCTCGTGCAGAAACGCGATCTGTTCACCGTCGCGGGCCGCCGTGTGCTCGGCATCGAACTGCCGCGGGCCCGCGACCTGGCCCCGCTGCTGGTTGCCTGGGGTCTCTCGGTCGGCGTGTTGGTGGTCGAGCGGGACCTCGGCACGTCACTGCTGTTCTTCGGGATCGTGCTGGTGCTGCTGTACGCGGCGACGGAGCGGGTGTCCTGGCTGCTCATCGGGCTGAGCTTCTTCGTGGCCGGCGGGATACTGGCCTACCAGCTGTTCGGCCACGTGCGTACCCGCGTGCAGATCTGGCTCGACCCGTTCGCCGACTTCGACGGGGCCGGGTTCCAGATCGGACAGGCACTGTTCGGGCTGGGCACCGGTGGGGTGGGCGGCACCGGTCTCGGCGCCGGCCGGCCCGATCTGGTGCCGTACGCCGAGTCCGACTTCATGTTGTCCTCCCTTGGCGAGGAACTCGGCCTGATCGGGCTGGCCGCGATCCTGGTGGTCTACCTGGTGCTCATCACCCGGGGGCTGCGCAGTGCGCTCGCGGTGCGCGACAGCTTCGGCAAGCTCCTGGCCACCGGCCTCGCCTTCGCGATCGCTCTACAGATCTTCGTAGTCATCGGCGGGGCCAGCAAGCTGATCCCGCTGACCGGCCTCACCCTGCCGTTCCTGTCATACGGTGGTTCCTCGCTGGTGGCCAACTACGCGCTCGTCGCGCTGCTGCTGCGCATCTCCAACGCCGCGCGCGCACCGCTGCCCCGGCGCCCGGCGCAGCCGATGGTGCCGATCGCGGAGGCCGGCACCGAGCTGGTGGAGCGCCCGTCGTGAACACCCCGGTGCGTCGGATCGCGCTCGCGGTGATGGCGATGGTGGTACTGCTCATGGCCAACCTGACCTACGTCCAGGTCGTCAAGGCCAGCGACTACCGCAACGACGATCGCAACCAGCGGGTGCTCTTCGCGGAGTACTCCCGCAAGCGTGGCCAGATCAGTGCCGACGGGCAGGTGCTGGCCAACAGCGTGGAGAGCAACGACGCGCTGCGCTACCAGCGGCGCTACCCCGACGGGCCCGCCTACGCGACGGTCACCGGCTACTACTCGGTCGTCTACGGGGCCACCGGCATCGAGGACGCGGCCGACGAGGCGCTCAACGGCAGCGACGACCGGCTCTTCGTCCGGCGGCTCTCCGACCTCATCACCGGCCGCGACCCGAGCGGCGGCAACGTCGAGCTGACGATCAACCCGGCGGTGCAGGAGGCGGCCTACAGGGAGCTGACCGACCGCGGGTTCGCCGGCTCGGTGGTGGCGCTGCGGCCCGAGACCGGCGAGATCCTGGCGATGGTCTCCACGCCGTCGTTCGACCCGAGCCCGCTGGCCGGTCACAGCCCGGAACAGCAGACAGCGGCTCGGACCCGGTACAGCGCGGCCGAGCCGAAGGTGCTGATCAACCGGGCGATCTCCGAGACCTATCCCCCCGGCTCCACGTTCAAGCTCGTCGACACCGCGGCCGCGTTGCAGAACGGCCTCACCCCCGACATCCAGCTCACCGCGGCCGCCACCATCACGCTGACCGATACGAACACCACGCTCGAGAACTTCGCCGGCACCCCCTGCGGCACAGCGCCGACCGTATCGCTGCGCGATGCCCTAGCCCGATCCTGCAACACCGCGTTCGCCGAGCTGGCCGCCACCCTCGGTGAAGCCAAGCTGCGCGAGCAGGCCGAGGCGTTCGGCATCGGCTCGGTCGACCTCTCGGTACCCATGCGCGTGGTCCCGTCCACGCTCGGCGAGATCGAGGACACCGCGGCGTTGCAGCAGTCCGGGATCGGTCAGCGCGACGTGGCCCTGACGCCCCTGCAGAACGCGATGATCGTCGCAGCGGTCGCCAACGGCGGGCAGGTGATGGCGCCCTATCTCATCGAGCAGATCCAGAGCCCGGAGCTCGACCCCATAGACGTCACCAAGCCCGACCGGATCGGCCAGGCCGTCAACGCAGGCGTGGCACGCACGCTGACCGAGCTGATGATCGGATCGGAGAACCGCACCAGCGGTGGCGGCAAGATCACCGGCGTGCAGATCGCCTCCAAGACCGGCACCGCCGAACACGGCACCGACCCGAAGAACACCCCGCCGCACAACTGGTATGTCGCGTTCGCCCCGGCCGAGGACCCGAAGATCGCCGTGGCGGTGCTGGTCGAGAACGGTGGCGACCGCTCCCTGGAAGCCACCGGTGGTTCCCGGGCCGCGCCGATCGGGCGGGCGGTCATCGCAGCGGGCCTACGCGGTGCATCGTGAATGCGCTGTCCGCCGGACAGTGCATCGCCGACCGGTACCAGCTCAACCGGTGTATCGCCGTGGGCGGGATGGGCGAGGTCTGGGAGGCCACCGATACCCGACTCGACCGGATGGTGGCGGTCAAGGTGCTGCGCCCAGAGCTCTCCGATGACGAGGACTTCCTGCACCGGTTCCGGATCGAGGCCCGCACGGTGGCATCGCTGGACCACCCGGGCATCGCGGCAGTGCACGACTACGGCGAGGACGACGGACCGGTCGGCGGCGGCCGTACCGCATATCTGGTGATGGAGCTCGTGCGGGGCGCACCGCTGTCCACCCTGGTCGCCCGCGGTCCGATCCCGGCCGCCGAGACGCTGCGGATCGTCGAGCAGACCGCGAGAGCGCTGCAGGCAGCGCACGACCGCGGGTTCGTGCACCGGGACGTCAAACCCGGCAACATCCTCATCCGCAGTGACGGCGAGGTCAAACTCACCGACTTCGGGATCTCCAAGGCCGCGAACGCCGTCCCGGTCACGCGGTCGGGAATGGTGATGGGTACCGCCCACTACATCGCCCCCGAGCAGGCGAGCGGAGCCGAGGCCGGTCCAGCCGGTGACGTCTACTCCTTGGGCATCGTCGGTTACGAATGCCTGACCGGGTACCGCCCGTTCCGAGCGGACAGCGCGCTCGCCGTCGCAATGATGCAGGTGAGCGACGAACCTCCACCGCTGCCGGGCACCGTTCCGTCGTTGGTACGGCAGCTGATCGAGACGGTACTGGACAAGGATCCGACCCGGCGCTACGCCACGGGCGGCGAGTTCGCCGAGGCCGTGTCCGCCGTCCGGCGGGGCGAGGCCGTGCCAGCGCCGTCCGGGGTGCCCGAGCAGAGCCGATCGGTGCCGGTCGAGGATCTGCCCGGCACACCCTCGGCGGAGCCCGACACCGCACCGGGCGCGACCGTCGAGCCGATCGCGGCGCCCGAACCGACCCCGACGGCAGGACCGACCGTGGTGGGAGTCCGGACGACACCGCCGGTACCGCAACCACGTCCGAGGCCGGTGCGCCACGACCCGATTCCCCAGCGGGTGTCCTCGATCGAACCGCTGCTGATCCAACCGCGAGCCCTACCCGGCCGCACGCTGATGCTCATCCTGTTCGTGCTCCTCACCGTCGCCGCCGTGGTGGTCGGTTTCTTCGTCGTTCGAGGCATCGTCGGAGGCGACACCGCAGGGCCGCTCGCGGCTGCGAGCTTCGACGCCGGCAGGCAACCGGACCAGCCCACGTCCAGGGCCCCGAGGGGTACGGTGGCGAGCTGGGAGGACACCCGGGCGAAGCCGGCCGAGCGCAGCGACGGAGTGCGTTCAACCCGTCCAATCGGCCCCCCGGCGCTCGCACCACCTGTACGCCACCCCATCGGGCGACGTGGCCCGGCATGATTACCCGAACCACGAGACCCTCTTGGAACCGACGACGATGACGACCCCCCGACTGTTGTCCGAGCGATACGAACTGGGCGAGGTCCTCGGATATGGTGGCATGTCCGAGGTCCATCGCGGTCTCGACACCCGGCTGGGTCGTGACGTCGCGGTGAAGGTGCTCCGCGCCGATCTGGCCCGGGACCCCCAGTTCCAGATGCGATTCCGGCGCGAGGCGCAGAACGCCGCTGCGCTGAACCATCCCGCGATCGTCGCCGTGTACGACACCGGCGAGGTGGGTAGCGAGTTCGGGCCGCTGCCCTACATCGTCATGGAGTACGTCGAAGGACAGACGCTGCGCGAGATCGTGAAGTCCACCGGCCCGATGAGCCAGCGCCAGGTCATCGAGGTGATGGCCGACGTCTGCGCGGCGCTGGACTTCAGCCACCGCCACCAGATCATTCACCGCGACGTCAAGCCTGCGAACATTATGATCAACCAGGCCGGCGCGGTGAAGGTGATGGACTTCGGCATCGCCCGTGCGCTCGGTGAGGGCCAGAACGTCACGCAGACCGCCGCCGTGATCGGCACCGCGCAGTACCTGTCCCCGGAGCAGGCCCGGGGCGAGCCCGTCGACGCGCGAAGCGATGTCTATGCCGCAGGCTGTGTGCTGTTCGAGCTGCTCACCGGGGAGCCGCCGTTCACCGGAGACACCCCGGTCGCCGTCGCCTACCAGCACGTACGGGAGGACCCGCGGCACCCGTCCGAGGTCAATCCCGCTGTGCCGGTGGCACTGGACGCGGTGGTGCTCAAGGCACTGAGCAAGAATCCGGCCAACCGGTACCAGTCGGCCGCCGAGATGCGCACCGACCTCGTTCGGGTGCGCAGCGGGCAGAACCCGATGGCCCCGGTCGTGATGAGCGAGGACGAGCGCACCGCGCTGCTCGCTATAGGTGCCGGACCGACCCGACGGGTCAACGGCGGCCGGAGCAGCGCGCCGCCCGTTCCGGTGGCCGAGTGGGAGGACGAACCGCGGCGAAGCGGGGGACGAACCGCGGTGATCGCGGCCGCCGTCGCCGCGGCACTCGGGCTCATCGCGTTCGTGGGGTACGTGGTCCTGAGCGGTCCCCCGGCGCCGGCGCAGGTGCCGATACCGAACGTCATCGGGCAGCTACAGGAAGCCGCTCGCACCCAGGTGCTGAACGTCGGCCTGCTGGCCGATCCGCAGCCTGTCGAGTCGACCGTCGAGGAGAAGGGCCGCGTGGTGCGCACCGATCCGGTGGTCAGCTCCCAGGTTGCCGAACGGACGCGCGTCACACTGTTCGTCGGAGCGGGGCCTGCTCAGGCTCGGGTCCCCCAGCTTGCCGGCCTCACGACCGTCGATGCGAAGCGGGAGCTCGCGAGCGAGGGGTTGAGCCTCGGTGAGGAGACCATCGAGGAGACCGCCGATGCCAATCTCGTCGGTAAGATCATCCGTTCCGCTCCCGGCGCGGGAGAGACCGCCCCGGGGGCCAGCGCGGTGGCCGTGGTGGTCGGTACCGAGCAAACCAGCGTCCAGGTTCCCGACGTCTCCGGCCAGACCATCCTCCTCGCACAGGAGACGCTGCGAGCGATCGGTTTGAAGGCCCAGGTCACCGACGGCGGCAGCACGAACGTCGTGGTCCGCACGAGTCCAGCCGCGGGCCAGCGGGTGCCACCGGGTTCGGTGGTGACGCTACAGACGACGGCCGGTGAGCGAAACGAGGTTCCGAACGTGGTCGGCGAGGACTTCCGGGACGCTGCTCGCTTCCTGGCGGATGAGGGCTTCAGAGCGGTCCTGATTCCTCGCGGCACCAATGACGAGTCAGAGGATGGGATCGTGCTCGAACAGTCGCCCGAGGGCGGGCAACCGGCGGACACCTCCGAGTCCATCACGTTGTTCGTCGGACGCTCCGGCAACAATGGGGGCAACTGAGCCATGCGTGTCCTGGTGATCGACAACTACGACAGCTTCGTCTACAACCTCGTGCAGTACCTCGCCCAGCTCGGCGCCGAAGTTGCCGTCCGGCGCAACGATGCGGTGGAGCTCGACGAGCTCGACGAGTTCGACGGCGTGTTGGCCAGCCCCGGTCCCGGCACCCCGGAACGGGCCGGGAGCTGTGTCGAGGTGATCCGCCGCGGCGGTGTGCTGGGGTTGCCGGTGCTCGGGGTCTGCCTGGGTCACCAGGCCATAGGGGTGGCGTGGGGGGGCGTCGTGGAGCGAGCCCCTGAGCTGCTGCACGGGAAGACATCACTGGTGCACCACACGGGAACCGGCGTGCTGGCCGGATTGCCCGACCCGTTCGTCGCCACCCGGTACCACTCACTGTCGATCCGCCCGGAGTCGCTCCCGACTGTCCTCGAGGTCACCGGGCGCACGGAGAGCGGTGTGATCATGGCAGTGCGGCATCGCGAGCTGCCGGTCGAAGGTGTGCAGTTCCACCCCGAGTCGGTGCTGACCCAGGGTGGCCACCGGCTGCTGGCGAACTGGATGGCCGGCGCCGGGCATCCCGTTCCCGAACAGCTGGTCGCCGAGCTCACCACCGAGACAGCCGCGCTCAGCGCCCGCGCCTGAGGTCGGATCCCGATTCGACTCCTCGCAGGCCCTGACGTCCACGACGAGCACATTCCGCGCGCGGATCACACCCGCGTCTCCGATACCGTGGGTGCAGTGCCCGACTCGCCGGCAGCGGCGAGCACCTTCCCGCACGCGAGGTCGAACATGCCCAAGTCCAAGGTCCGCAAGAAGACGGCGTACATCCCGCCCGCCAACGCGGGACGCAGCGCCACGACGCCGGTCAAGGTCGCTGGTCCGTCGCACCCGGTGTACGTCGCCGTCATGCTCGGCCTGATGCTGGTGGGGCTTGCCTGGTTGGTGGTCAACTATCTGGCCGGCGACACCCTCGGATTGATAGCGCAGCTCGCCGGCGCCGAAGCGTCGACCGATCCCGAGGCTACGCGACAGCTCACCAACTTCGGGATCGGTTTCATGCTCATCGTGATCGGCCTGCTCATGACGATGAGATGGCGCTGAGCAGCACTGAGATGATCTATCCCCATTGTGGACAACTGCTGGGGACAGCCTCGATGACGCGGGCACGGCCGTGAGCGATCCTTCACCGGCGACCCGCGAGTGGAGTCCCGCAGTCGGACTGGTGGTCACGGCCTGGCTCGGTGCCGCGGGCGCGGCGGCCTGGTTCCTGCTCATGTGGCGCACCGGAGCCGACCCGGGAGGGCGGCTTCTCGCCGCCGTGGCGACCGTCGGCCTGGTCGTCGCCGCGGCGTACGGCACCCGCGTCCGGCCGAGGCTGCTCGTCGACACCGACGGGCTCACCGTCGGCGGGTTCACCGGCCGGTGTCACCATCCCTGGCCGATGGTGCTGGAGGTGCGGGTACAGCAGGTCCGGCGCCTGGGGCGGGTGAGCGAGGTGCTGGAGGTGGATACCACCACCGCGGCGGGCGCGGAGGAGCTGCTCGTGTTCGGCCGGCTCGACCTGGCCGCCGACCCTCGCGACGTCGCCGAGCAGATGCTGGCGATCCGGCCGCCCCGCTCCGTTGCACCCGATCACCGCGGCGACGGCTGAGCTCCCGTCACAGGGTCAGGCTGCCTGCCACCGCCATGAGCACCAGCAGCAGCACTGCGAGCCCTCCCAGCGCCCCCGCCTGGTAGGCGACCCGGTTGCGCGCCGGTGCGTACACCAGCGCCGCGGTGGCCGCAGCACCGACCGCGAGGCCGCCGAGGTGCGCGATCAGCGAGATCGAGACCGAGGTGGAGGTGCTGTTGATCCAGAGGCCGAGCGCAAAGTTGATGGCGATGAGCACCAGCACCTGCCCGACAGGGGCCTTTTGGCGGTACAACACCACCGCCAGTGCCCCCATCAGGCCGAAGACGGCACCGGAGGCACCGGCGACCCTGTCGCTGGCGTCCTCGAACAGCATCACCGCGGCCGAGCCGCCGAGCAGTGACACCATGTACACGGCGAGGAACCGGCCCCGACCGAGCACGATCTCCAGGTCCCGGCCGATGATCCACAGCGCCAACATGTTGAACGCCAGGTGCAGTGGGCCGACGTGCAGGAAGCCAGACGTCACCACCCGCCACCACTCGCCCTCGCCCACCAGCGCCGGCTCGAGCGCCCAGGCGTCGAAGATCGGTGCCACGAAGTTCCCGACGATGAAGTTCTGGATAATGCTGCTGGCCTGGGTGGCGGTCCAGGCGAACATGGCGACGTTCAACGCGATGAGTATCGGCACCATCACCGGGCGCGTGCCCGGCTCGGCACCGGCCACCGTGACCGCACGCCGGACACCTCGAGCACCGGCTGCCACGCAGTCCACGCACTGGTGCCCGACGGACGCCTCATGCAGGCACTCCGGGCACGACGGTCGGTCGCACCGGACGCAACGCAGCGCGGTGGCGCGGTCCGGGTGCCGGACACATACCACCGGAGCCTCCGGCGGTGGACCACCGGCGTTCGGCGGACCGGTGGGGTGACTCATCGGAGCGTCCTAACCTCGGTCCGCGATCTCGACGCGCTGGATGACGACGTCGGTGAGCGGCCGATCGCCCCCTCCGGTCGTGGTGCCGGCGATGGCGTCGACCACAGCGCGGGACTCTGCGTCGGCGACCTCACCGAAGATGGTGTGCTTGCGGTTGAGCCAGTCGGGTGAGGTGACGGTGATGAAGAACTGGGAGCCGTTGGTTCCGGGCCCGGCGTTGGCCATCGCCAACAGGTATGGGCGGTCGAACGTGAGCTCGGGGTGGAACTCGTCGCCGAACTGGTAGCCGGGGCCGCCACGGCCGGTGCCCGTCGGGTCGCCGCCCTGGATCATGAAACCGCTGATCACCCGGTGGAAGACCGAGTTGTCGTAGAACGGACCGCTGTCGCCGCCGCTGGCGTTGGGCAGGGTGTAGCTGCCCTCCCCGGTGGCGAGGCCGACGAAGTTGGCCACGGTCTTCGGGGCATGGTCACCGAAGAGGTTGATCCTGATGTCGCCCTCGGACGTCCGCAGCGTTGCGGTCTGCTTGCCTGGTTCGGTCACGCCGTCTCCTCGCTCACGCTGGTCGCCGCCGTACCTGGCGGTGCTGTGCTGAAATGGCGACCTCGCAGCTCGGTCACGTCCTCCATGGTGCCAGGCGCACCGAAGCGCCCCTCAGTCCAGGTGCTCGGCAAGGAACTCGGTGACGGCCCGCTCGTACGCGGGCGGGTCGGCGTTCCAGGACCCGGTGTGCTCCGCGTCGGGCACCTCCAGGTAGCGCATCGGCCAGCGCAACCCCGGCGCGGCGGCGACCAGGGCGCGGCTGGGCGCGATCGGGACCGCCGTGTCGCCGGTGCTGTGCACGATGAGGGTGGGCGGGCGCACGGCCGGTGGGCGAGCCAACAGATCGAAACGATCGAAGTCGATGCCGATCCGCCGGCTGGTGGCCAGCGACGCTGCCGGGGTGAGCCATCCCGGCATCCGCCGGTTACGCGCCTGCTGACGCAGCGTGGCCCGCCAGTCGACCAGCGGCGCGTCCCACACCACGGCGCGGACGGCCGCGGCCTGCGGGGAACGGTCGAGGAAGGCGCCCACGATCGCGGCGCCCATCGACCAGCCGAACAGGACCACCTGCCGGGCCCCGTTCGCCATGGCGTACCGCACCGCGGCCTCCAGGTCCTCCCACTCGGTGTCCCCCAGGTGGTAACGGCCGTCCGGACTGACCGGGGCGCCCACATCGTTGCGGTAGCTGATCACGAGGACCGGGTGCCCGCGACGGTGCAGCGCCGGCAGGATCCGCAGGCCTTCGCGGCGCGAGCCGCCGCGGCCGTGCACCAGAACGACCCAGGTGTCCGCGCGCGCGAGCCCGGCGGAGCGTCGATCGGCACCGCCGGCCGGCACGAGCCACGCTGGGGCAGGGCCGAGCGGTGTCGGCACCGCAACGTCGGTGAAATCGAGACCGCGCGCACCCGGGTCCGGATCGTACGGACCGGCGTCGATCACCGCGGCCGCCCCGACCGGCGGGACGGGGCCGCCGAGCAGCGGGCGGACCACAACGCCTGCCCGGCCTTGCACGGCGGGGCCCATCTGCGCCAGGCCGTCAGCCCACCGGAGACCCCACACACCCGGCTGTGCGGCGAGCCGACTCACCACCAGGGTGACCGTCGATGGGTCGGCCGCCAGGACGCGCTCGGGATAGATCAACCGTTGCCTCGGGTCGAGCAACACACCGGAGTAGAACCAGCCGATCCCGGCGCCGGTACCGACTGCCGCCGCCGTACCGACAACCGCCCCGATGGTCACCCCGAGCCGCCCGACCACCACCATGACCAGAGATGATGCGGCATCCGGGATGGGGTCGGGCGCCTGGCCCGCGAACGCCGGACCGGTTGCCTTCGCTGGAACGGGTGAACCACGGCTACGACTGGCCGTTCGCCAGAACCTGACGGCGCCCCCTTCGTTGAGCCCGGGTAGATCATGGTCGATTCTGGTAGATCATCATCCCCGCTGACGTCGTTCTGTACGAAAGGGATATTCATGAGCAGGCTCGTTGGGCGTAGTCTTCGCACCGCTGCCGCGGCCGCCGGTGTCGCAGCCATCGGTGTGGGAATCGCCGGTAATGCTCTCGCCGTGACGGTCAATGCGGATCCCGAGGCCGACACGGTTCAGGCGTCCGCCACCGACGCGAAGGCGGAGTCATCCAAGGCCGAGGCCCCCCCGGCGGAGGCCCCGCCGGCGGAGGCGGAGGCGGCGGAGGCGAAGGCCGAAGAGTTCAACTTCGACACACCGCCGCCCAGCCCACCCGAGCCCGGGTCGGCGGAGGCCGGCGCGCAGCAGGAACCCTCCGCTCGCTCGAGCCCGCTCGGCATGCTCTCCAACGTCGCGGGCGCGCAGGAGGCGCAGTCGAACGACATGACCGCGCTCCCGGAGCCGTTCCTCTTCTCGGCGCCGAACTTCACTACGGCCGCGCCGAGCACGCACTAGCACGGCGCCTCGGAGGTTCTTCCGAGGCTCGGTCGGTTCAAGGGCACGCGCGGTGGTGGTGCGGGTGCTTCGGGGCGGTGGTGGTGCGGGTGCTTCGCTTCCGTGGTGGTGCGGGTGCTTCGCGGCGGTGGCCCGGGTGACCGGAAGGTGTCGACCGCTTGATCGACGTCTGGGAACCGTCAGCCGCGCAAAGTGCGGTTCCGGGTTCCCATTCGGTGATCACGGCATCGTGAGAGCCGAGGCAACCTGCCAAGATCAGCGTTTCGGTACGGGGAGCCGCACGGGATGCGGCTCTGCACACCCGTTCGACGATCACGAACCGGCACGTCGGCGCAGACCATGATCAAATATGCTCATCGCGAACGGTCCTCTCAGCTCGGATCTTCAAGGTCCGGCTGGTGGGCCGTTCGTCGTTGCGACCCCAGCGGGGCGCATCGCGTTGCCCTGGAGGTCGCCCGAACAGTGGCCACTGGGTTGGCCGGCCAGCGGGACTCGGCCCACCGCCCGGTGCTCCTGACGGTGGCAAGGGCTCACCGGTCGTCCGTGGCTACCGCTCAGAGCCGTGGCCGACGGCGGCTACCAGTGACGTCCCGGGATCGGCGGGGTCGATCGAGTGGGCCGCGATCGGTGGCCGGCCCCTGGCTCGACCGGCCACCTGCATACTTGCGGTCGGACTGCTTGCTCGGCCGACCGCCGTGCCACCGGTCAACGCCGACGGCGTACGCTTACCGCGTGCGCGAGAAGAGCGAGCGCCCCGCCGCGAGTGACCGCGGTGGCGGTAACCGCCCATCGCCCTTCGAGCGTTTCGTTGAGGCCGCCTACTTGTGGGTCAGCCGCCCGCCGTTCTTCTTCATCTGTGTGGCGATCGTCCTGGTCTGGCTGGTTAGCCTGCCGCTGTGGGTCGATCTGAAAGAATGGCAGGTGGCGATCCATACCGTCACGAGCGTCATCACACTGCTGCTGCTCACGCTGCTGGAGAACGCCGCGCGGCGCAGCGAGGAGGCCTCGCAGGAGAAGCTCAACTTGATCGCCGAGGCGCTCGTGGCGCTGATGACCTCGCACACCGGCGAGGATCGCGACCTTGATGAGGCCGTGACCAAGCTGCGCGAGGCGGTCGGCCTCGAAGAGCGCCACTGAATCCGGGCCCGTCAGACCGACGCCGCCATGTTTAAGCCTGGGGGTTCCGCTCCTCTCTGCTTAAGATCACGACCTGCTCGCCGCCCTAAGAGCCCTGTGTCAACCCCCCTCCGGCCCGTGTCTCTGGCAAGGGCTCAGTCCCGGTGGTTCACGATGTTGACGACGTTGCCGTCCGGTGACCGGACGAGGAACCGGCGCACGCCCCAGGTTTCCGTCGTCAGCGGGCGTACGATCTCGAAGCCTAGTTCCTGTGCCTCGGCGTAGGCGGAGTCGACGTCGTCGGTGTGCACGGAGACGACCGAGTCCTCGGATGCGGTGGCGTCACGCGTGACGAGCTGGATGTTCGCCCCGGTTTCGGGGGAGGTGTAGCGGGCCACCCACCCCATGTTGAACTCCTCGGTGCTGAGCCCGAGGTAGTCGGTGTAGAAGCTCTTCGCCGCGTCGAGGTTTGCCACCCGAAGATTGGCGATGATGCGGTTGGCGCGCATGTGAGTTCTCCAGTTCCCCTGTCCGGATCGACGATCGCGAGCGCCGTCGGCTTAGCAGCGCGGTGACCCGATGGCACCTCGGGGGCATCGACGACCAAGAAGTCGCCGACACCTAACAAGGGTGGGCCAGTGAGCTTGGCAGGTGCAGCATTGCATCGGATCGCTAGGGCACGCTGCCAGCTTCATGATCGCCGAATGGGAGCACAGAGCCCCATCCCGGGCGGCTCCCCGTACCAAGACGCTGATCTTGGCAGGCCACCGCGACTCCGGTGGTGCCATGATCAGGGTCTGGGAACCCGGAACCGCACTCAGCGCCGCTGACGGTACCCAAACGTCGATCAAGCGCTCGACACCTTCCGCCACCGCATCCCCGCACCACCTCGACGCGTGCCCTGACCCAAGTGACTATGACCTGGCCACTCGGCCAAGCACACCGGTGGTCGGAATCCGGTCCGCGTGTCGCGAAGCGGTCAACCGGCGACAGCGCGAAGCGCGGTATAGCGCTCCTTGAGCGCGGTGTTCTTGTTGATCGTATCGTGGGCCTCGTCGGGCTCGACGCAGTTGGCGATCGCGACCGTGTTCATCAACCCAACGATGGGCACCAGGCGCGCGAGCCGGACTTCATCCGCGTCCACCGGCTGCTGTTCCCCCGTCGCGAGCGCGAGAATCCGGTCAACCCAGATCGCCTCGACGTGCAGCCCGGCCTGCTCGAGCACGCCACGCATGCGGGCACCGAGCAGGCGGGGTTCGAGGCCGAGCCAACTCGCAATCGTCCGCGCGTCGAGTGGGAACAGGTGGTCGCGATCACGCAGGTAGAGCAGCTCCAGCGCGTAGGCGTGCCCGAATGCGCAGTAGGTGCACCCGTTGTGCAGCGAGATGACCACGCAGGCCAGGTGGGTGCGTACTGGGCCAAGCACGTACAGCGTCCAGAGGTAGCGGGGCATGTTGACCATGAACCAATGCAGGCCGCGGGCCGTACCCATCGACTCGACGATGAAAGGGATCATCCGGGGCGGGAAACCCCACATCAATCGACACGTCGCGGCGAGCGTACCGATCACGAGCTGGCGCCCGACCATCACCCGCTCCTGACACAAGGAGACGTCAGACCACTCCGACTCGCGCCACCAAACCACGAGACGTCCCTGCCCCACAACTCCGGCAGCGCCATGCTGACATGTGCCCCGACGCCCCCTCGAGTGCCGCCGCTGTGGACTGGCCCGTACGCTCTCCCCCCCCCCGGCCAGCTCCAACCGGTTCAGGTCCCGCACCCGTAGCTCCAGACCACAGCAGAATCACACATCCCACGGCCGGGGAGAGGAAAGACCGACCAGCGATCGACAGACAGCATGGCCGTCCTGGTTCGAGCCCTATGCTTGCCGTGATCTATCCCAACCTCGTTGGACGCCAGCACAGCACTTTTCCACCAACCTCCAAGGCCTGCGACCAGCCCACCCCAGCCGTCCTGGACGATTTCAACCCCAGCGTCCGCAACCGTACGGTGTCCGCATGGGCGTACCAGCTCAGCATGTCCCGCCTTCTCCTCACGAGCGGATGACCGCCTACGGCAGCAACGTGAACGATCCGACGTGGCGCGGTCGGACGATGGAGAAGTGAAGCCGGTCCAGCGTCGCCATGTAGGTTCGCACGAGTTCAGCCATCCGAGCCAGATCGGCTCGGGTGAGATCGATCAGCTCGATCACACCATCGGCGACATCGGCGAGGAAGTCAGCCTCCAGCCGCGGGCCACAGCGGCTCTCCAAGAGGTAACACACCTCGATCAACACCGGCGCCGGCACGAAGAGCGGACCAGACAGTCCTTCGAGCAAGCGGGTGCACTCCCCGTGAGCCGCGTCGCGGATGTTCGCGACTGCCACAAGCGGGCCGGTATCGACCAGGATCACGCGCCACGGCCGAGCTCGTCCCGCAGGATCTGGCCCGAACGCTCAGCGAGATCCGGCTCCGCGCTCATCCCCCAGTGAATCTGAACCGACGGCGGGGCGCTGACTCGGGAGGCTCCGCCGCACGCTGCACAAGACGCCGCAGCGCAACCTCCGCCGCCCCCAGATCATCAGCATCGAGCTGCTCAACGAGCTGGTGGATGTCTTCCCGGGAACTCATAGCGGGCTCCTCGACGGCCAGGACGGAGGTGACGACACGACCATTGTGCCTGGGGCCCACCGACCGCACCGACTCAGCCGCAGGAGGAGCCGAACCGGACCGCTGGTCAGGCTGGTGGAGACGAGGGGAATCGAACCCCTAACCCCCGCCTTGCAAAGGCGGTGCTCTGCCAATTGAGCTACGTCCCCGTACCGAGCGAGACGATCCCCGCTCAGCCAGAGCAGCCGACACTCAACGGTTGGTGGCCTCGTGCCACAGGTCCGTCTCCGAGCGAGACGCACGGACCTTGGAGAAAACAACTGCGCCTGCGACGACCGCAACGACCACAGCAAGGAGCTTCTTCATGACGATCCATCCTTTTTGTCTCGGAGCTGGGGAGTGGGCCCAGCTGGATTTGAACCAGCGACCTCGTCATTATCAGTGACGCGCTCTAACCAACTGAGCTATGGGCCCGTGCGGCGGAAGCGACGTTACCCCAGCGCCCCCGGCCGCTTCCAACCGGATGCCCACCTCCATGAGGAGGCCGCTCACCTGCGCGAACACTGGTCAGTCCCGTTCAGAAAGGGTGACCTCGATGCCTCCGACGAGGTCGGCCGACACGTTGTAGACGAAGGCTCCGACGGTCATCGCTACGGCGAACAGCAGGCTGTTGACCGCCCCGATCACCGTGGCCAAGCCGAAGACCCGGCCGATGCTGATCAGCGGGCTCCCGGTGGTCGCCTCCCCCGCGACGAGGTCTGAGTAGGTGCCGTTGAGTCGGTCCCAGACTCCCATCCCGCCGAGCACACCGTAGAGGACGCCGACCGCAACCAGCCAGATGAAGAACAGCACCACGGCGAGCACCAAGGCCATCTTGAGCACCGACCACGGGTCGATACGCTTGAGCTGGAGGGCGGCCTGGCGGGGCCGGCGGTTGCGGACCGCGCGCGTTGTGGATCTACCCGCCTCGGTGGACCAACGCCGTCCGTCAGTCGTCCAGGGCGACGACTCTCGGGCTGCTCGCTCGGGCTGCTCGGGCGTCAGGAATGCGGTGGGTTCCTCGTCCAGGAGGCTGCCAGCCGTTCCGGTGGGCGAGGCGGGCCTCAGTCCGGGTCGGTCGGGTATCGCGTCGGTCGGCATCCGTTGCCAGGGCGGAGGGGCGGCCGCACCTGGGCCTGGACTGGGTACCGGGCCTGGCGCGGGGGCCGGTGGTTGCGCAGTGCGTGGCATGGGCCGGACGGGGGGAGCCGTCCGGGCGGGAGTCACCGGCGGAGCAGTGGGCGCCGACGGAGCAGTGGGTGGTATCCGGGCCGTGTCGGAATCGTCGCCAACCTCCTCCGGCACCGCCGCAACCGGCACCTCGCCCGGTGCTCCCGGGACAAGGTGCGGCACAGAACCGTTGTCCGAAGGCAACCGTTGTTGGGACGCTCGGGCTTCGACATCGCCCTCTGCGGAGCTGGTCGGACGCAGACCCGGGGCGTCGATGCGGGCGGCATTTGTCCCGGGGTCGGCCACCGGCCCTCGGGACGCATCAGCCGGAGCGGCTCGTCCGGCTTCCGCATCAGTCGACGGAGACGGCCGGGACGTCGATGTCGTGCTGCCGTCGACGCTCGGTTGCTCGGTCTGCGCGCCATCGGCGTCGCCCGAACCATGATCCGCCGACGGCTGAGTCGTGAGCGTGGGCTTCGAACCGTCACTCGACTGCTCGGCGCCGTCGCTGCCCTGCCGGTCGGTGGTAACCGATCCACGGCCGTTGGGCTCATCCGGGGTGTTCGTCATGTCGTTCATGCAGCCTTCCCGGTGGCGGACGTCGCCTGCGTCCCATCATGTCGGACTCGTCGATCAGGTTGCCCCATCGGTGAGCTCGGGGTCGTCCGCATCGTCCTCGACATTACGGGCCACCGCCAGCAGCGTCGCACTCTCACCCAGGTTCATCAGCCGGACTCCCTTGGTCTGCCGGCCGGCCTTGCGGACCTCGCGGGCCGAGGTTCGGATCACCCCACCGGTCGAGGTGATCGCATAGAGCTCGTCGTCGATCCCGACGATGAGCGCGCCCACGAGCGTGCCGCGACGCCGGTCGTACTGCAGGGTGAGAACACCCTTCCCGCCGCGGCCCTGCACCGGATAGTCCTCGATCGGGGTGCGCTTGGCGTACCCGCCGGCCGTCGCGACCAGGACGAACGTGTCGGGCTGGACCACACCGAGGGAGAGCGTCCGATCGCCCACGTTGAACCGCATCCCCAGCACGCCCGAGGTGGCCCGGCCCATCGGGCGCATCACCTCATCGCTCGCGGTGAACCGGATCGACTGCCCCTCCGCCGACACCAGCAGCAGGTCGTCCTCAGCCGAGCAGAGCACGGCACCGACCAGCTCGTCGTCCTCACGCAGGTTGATGCCGATCAGGCCGCCGGCGCGGTTGGAGTCGAAGTCGGTGAGCTTGGACTTCTTCACCAGCCCGGACTTCGTCGCGAGCACCAGGTACGGCGCCGCTTCGTAGTCCTTGATCTGCATCACCTGGGCGATCTGCTCGTCGGGCTGGAACGGGAGCAGGTTCGCGACGTGCTGACCGCGGGCATTG
>JBOHEP010000343.1:0-18994 GCA_050701075.1 Pseudonocardia sp.
ACCTGGTCCCCTGCGGCGGGAACCTCCCGGGCACCGCGGAGCTGCGGGCCCACCTCGCCGCGGCGCTACCCGATTACATGGTGCCCGCCGTGTTCGTCACCCTCGGCGAACTGCCGCGCAATGCCAACGGGAAACTCGACCGCAAAGCCCTTCCCGCGCCCGATCAAGCCGCCCAGCCAGCGGCCCGGTACGCCGCCCCGCGGACCCCGGCCGAGCACACCCTCACCCAGATCTGGGCACAGGTCCTGGGAGCGGACCGGGTCGGTATCCACGACAACTTCTTCGAGCTCGGCGGTGACTCCATCCTCAGCATCCAGGTGATGTCGCGGGTGCGGGTGGCGTTCGGGGCGGAGCTGTCACCGCGGGTGTTGTTCGTTGACCCGACGGTGGCGGGGTTGGCGGTGGCGGTGGCGGAGTCGGTGGTGTCGGACTCGGGACCGATCGCTGTGGCCGATCGTGTGGGTGAGCTGCCGCTGTCGTTCGCGCAGCAGCGGCTGTGGTTCCTGGATGAGTTCGCCCCGGGAGGGGCGGGGAACGTCACCGCGTTCGCGGTGCGGCTGCGCGGCGAGGTGGATCTGGATGCGCTCTCGGGGGCGGTCAGCGCGCTGGTGGCCCGGCATGAGTCGTTGCGGACGACGTTCGAGACGGTCGAGGGCCGCGGGGTGCAGGTGATCCACCCGCCGGCGCCGGTGAGCGTGCCGGTGTGGGACGTGTCGGAGCTGGCCGCACCCGAGCGCGATGCTGAGCTGCGGCGGGTCCTGGCGGCGGAGGCCGGCTGGGCGTTCGACCTGGCTCGGGGGCCGTTGTTGCACATAGGTGTGGTCCGGGTGAACACCGCCGAGCATGTGCCCGCCGAGCATGTCCTCAGTGTCGCGATGCATCACATCATCACCGATGGCTGGTCGGTGGGTGTGTTGATGGCCGAGTTGGGGGTGTTCTACAACGCCGCGGTCGCCGGCCATGACCCACAGTTGCCGGTGTTGGCGGTGCAGTACGTCGACTACGCGCTGTGGCAGCGGGAGTTGTTGTCGGGTGTCGTGCTGGACACCGGGCTGGGGTACTGGCGGGAGCAGCTGGCGGGCGTGGCGGCGTTGGAGCTGCCAACCGACCGGCCCCGCCCGGCGGTGCTGACCTCGGCGGGGGCCATCCACGAGTTCGTGGTTCCCGCCCGTGAGCTGGCCGGGTTGAAGGCGCTGGGGCAACGTCAGGACGGCACGTTGTTCATGACGCTGGTCGCCGCGTGCCAGGTGCTGTTCGCCCGCTGGTCGGGGCAGGACGACATCGCGGTGGGCACCGTGGTCTCGGGTCGGGAACGCGCCGAGCTGGAGGGGCTGATCGGGTTCTTCGTCAACACTGTGGTGCTGCGCTCCCAGGTGCCGAACGAGCAAAGCTTCCGGCAGTTCCTGGCCGGGGTGCGGGAAACGGTGCTGGACGCCTTCGCCCACCAGCAGGTGCCGTTTGAACGGGTGGTCGATGAGCTCGCCCCGACCCGGGACCCCAGCCGCACCCCACTGTTCCAAGCCATGGTCATCTTGCAGAACGCCCCTGGGCACGCCCCGGAGCTGACCGGGTTGAACGCCTCCGGCGTGGAGCTCCCGGTGACCAGTGCCCCGTTCGACGTCACCGTGCAGTTCCACGAGACCGGTGACGAGCTCGTCGGTGCGTTGACCTACAACACCGATCTGTTCGACGCCGCCACGGTGGTGCGGATGGCCGACCACCTCCTCATCCTGCTGACCGGGATCGCTGCTGATCCAGATCAGCCGGTGGCCGAGCTGCCCCTGTTGACCGAGGCGGAGCGGCATCGGGTGGTGGTGGACTGGAACCACACCCAGCGGGCGGTACCGCCGGTGACGTGGCCGGAGCTGTTCGAGGCTCAGGTGGCACGGACACCGGGCTCGGTCGCACTGATCTGCGGTGGCCACAGCTCGCCCCGCCACGAGCTGACCTATCAGGAGTTGAACGACCGGGCGAACCGCCTGGCGCGGCTGCTGATCGCCCGAGGTGTGGGCCCGGAGCAGCTGGTCGGGCTGGCGCTGCCGCGCTCACCGGAGCTGGTCGTGGCGTTGATAGCGGTGTGGAAGGCCGGCGCGGGGTATCTGCCCCTCGACCCGGACCATCCGCCTGCACGGGTCGGGTTCATCTGTGCCGACGCCGACCCGGCCGTCGTGCTGACCACCGGGGAGACCTCCGGGTGCCTGCCGGTCGATGTGCCCCGGTTGGTCGTCGATCACGTCGATACCATCGAGGAAGTCGCTTCGCTGCCAGGTGATGACGTGACCGACGTCCACCGGATCGGACCGCTCCGGGATGTCCATCCCGCCTATGCGATCTATACCTCAGGATCGACGGGAGTCCCGAAGGGAGTGGTGATCCCGCACGCCGCGCTGGTCAACTTCCTCGGCTCGATGGCCGAGCTGTTCCCGATGGACGGTACGGCCCGGCTGCTCGCGGTGACCACCATCGCCTTCGACATCGCGGCGTTGGAGCTGTACCTACCCCTGACCTGTGGTGCGGCCGTCGTCCTCGCCGAACAAGGCCTCGTCTCCGACCCGGCCGCGCTGGGTCAGACCATCGCCGACTCCGATGTCACGATCATGCAAGCGACCCCGTCGCTGTGGCAGACGATCCTGTCCACCCAGCCCGACAGCGTGCGTGGAATGCGCATGCTGGTCGGTGGCGAGGCACTGCCGCCGGCACTCGCGGTCACGATGCGGGACCTGGCCGCTGAGGTCACCAACCTCTACGGGCCGACCGAGACCACGGTCTGGTCCACCGCCACCCGGCTCGACCCCACCGGCGTCCCCACCATCGGTAAGCAGATCTGGAACACTCGGGCATACGTCCTGGATGACCATCTGCGCCCGGTGCCGATCGGGGTACCAGGCGAGCTCTACCTCGCGGGTCGCGGTTTGGCCCGAGGCTACCTGCGCCGTCCGGGGTTGACCGCGACCCGATTCGTGGCCGATCCGCTCGGTGACCCGGGTGAGCGCATGTACCGCACCGGAGACCTGGCGCGCTGGACCCCCGATGGTGAGCTGGCGTACCTGGGCCGGGTCGATGAGCAGGTGAAGATCCGGGGATTCCGCATCGAGCTGGGCGAGATCGAGTCGACATTGCGGACTCATCCGGAGGTGGCCCAGGCGGTGGTGATCGCCCGGGAGGACGAGCCCGGGATGAAACGGCTGGTGGGTTACGTGGTTCCCGCCGCCGACGTGGCCCCCACCGCCGCGGAGCTGCGTACTCATATCGCCCAGACCTTGCCGGACTACATGCTGCCTGCGGTGTTCGTCGTGCTGGATGAGCTGCCGTTGAACCCGAACGGGAAGGTGGACCGCAAGGCGTTGCCGGCTCCGGACGGGCCTGCTGCGCCGGTGGCCGAGTACATCGCCCCGCGGAGCGCGACCGAGCACACCCTGGCCGAGGTGTGGGCGCAGGTGCTGGGAGTGGAACGAGTCGGGGTCGAGGACAATTTCTTCGAGTTGGGTGGCGACTCGATCCTGAGCATCCAACTCGGTTTCCGCGTCCGGAAGTCCGGGTTCCTGCTGACCACCAGGGACATCTTCTTCCACCAGACCGTCGCCGAGCTCGCGTTGGTGGTCACCGCGGCGGACGGCGAGCACGGCGACCAGGAACCGGTCATCGGTTCGACCGCGCTCACTCCGATCCAGCAGTGGTTCTTCGCGACGCACCCGGTCAATCCGCACCATTTCAACCAGTCGATGACGGTGGAGCTGGACGAGGACGTGGACGAGCAGGTGCTCGAGCGGGTGCTCGAGGTACTGCTGTTGCATCACGATGCGCTTCGAATGCGGTTCGACCAGGTCGGCGGGACGTGGCGGCAGGACAACGCCCCGCCCGGCCCGGCGAAGGTACTCCACCGGGTCGATCTGTCGGGACTGGCAGGCGAGGACCGGACAGCGGCCATGGAGAAGGTCGCCGACGACATCCACGCGAGCTTCGATCTCCGGGAAGGTCCGCTGCTGAAGGCGGCGCTGTTCACCTTCGGTGCGGGGCGGGCATCGTGTCTGTTCCTGGCGGCCCATCACCTCGTGATCGACGCCGTCTCCTGGCGCATCCTGCTCGAGGACCTTGAAGCGGCCTACCAGCAGGCGGCGCGGGGCGAGAGCTTCCAGCTGGAAGCCAAGACGACGTCCTTCCAGGAATGGGCGAACCGGCTGGGTCAGCACGTGGCCGAGGGCAGCTTCGACCACGAGCTGGACCACTGGGCAGGCGCATTGGAAACGCATTTGCTGCCGGTGGACCTGGCCACTCGCGAGCCCAGCGTACTGTCGCGCGCGGTGTCCGTACTCCTTGACGTCGAGGACACCGAGTCGCTGCTGCGATCGGCCCCCGCCGCCTACCGCACTCGGATCAACGACGTCCTGCTCAGCGCGTTGGCCTGGGCGCTGTGCCGGTGGACCGGGGAGAGCCGGGTGTCGATCGACCTTGAGGGTCACGGCCGCGAGGAGATCCTCGACGGTGTCGACATGTCCCGCACCGTCGGCTGGTTCAGCACGATGTTCCCGGTCGCGCTGTCGGTGCCCGACGGAGCCGCCGAACCACAGTGGCGGGACCTGATCAGATCCGTGCGCCGGCAGCTGCGCGCGGTGCCCAACAACGGGTTCGGCTTCGGGGCGCTGCGCTACCTGGGTTCCTCCACGGCCCGCCAGCGCCTCGCCGTGGCTGGGCCGGGTCCCCAGATCGGGTTCAACTACCTCGGCCAGTGGGCGCCGGTCCGGGGCCCCGCGACCCAGGACCCGGCGGCCCATGACTCTGAGCGCGGCTTCTACCGGGCCGTGCACGGCCCGCTCGGGCAGGCTCACGACCCGGCCGACCCGGGTGCACACCTGCTCGAGGTCGTGGGCGCGGTGCGCAACGGTCAACTGCGGTTCTCCTGGCTCTACCAGCCTGATCGCCACCATCAGGCGACCGTGCAGGCCGTCGCCGACGATTTCGCCGAGGCCCTACGGGGCATCGCGCGCGACTGCCGGAACCCGAAGTGAACCCCGGAGTGAGCGCAGCGCCCGGTGGGCAGAGCGTTCCGCTGTCCCGCAACCGCAACTACCAGCTGCTGTGGATCAGCCAGTTGTTGTCGGGTGTCGGCCTCAGCGCGGCGTTGATCGCCTTCCCGCTGCTGGTGCTCGCGCTCACCGGTTCGGCGGCGGCATCCGGTCTCGTGCTGGGGGCGATCGCCGCGGCGCAGCTGCTGGTCGGACTGCCGGCGGGAGCCCTGGCGGACCGCTGGGATCGTAAGAAGATCATGCTGAGCTGCGAGGCGACACAGTTCATCGCGGCGGGGAGCCTCGTCGCGGCCGTGTGGTTGGACGTGGTCCAGGTCTCGCACATGGTCGTCGTGGGCGTGGTGATGGGGGTGTGTGCCGCACTGTTCGGACCGGCGGAGGGCGCGTGCCTGCCTCGGGTGGTACCGCGCGAGCAGCTGTCCGCGGCGGTGGCGCTGAACGCGGCACGCGCGTCCGTGGGAGGGCTGTCGGGCACCGTGGCGGGCGGGTTCCTGTTCGCCGTCGCCCGGTTCGTGCCGTTCGTGGTGGATGCGCTGGCCCACGCCCTGGCCTGCACGCTGCTGGTGTTCCTCCGGCTGCCACCCCGGGAGGCAGGACCGGGGCCGGCCCGTCACCTGGGCCGGGAGATCAAGGCCGGCGTGCGGTGGGTGTGGGGACAGCGCCACATCCGGGTCACCGCGCTGTGCGCGGTCGTGCTCAACCTGTTCTTGAGCGCCTTCTACCTCATCGTCATCGTGCTGGCCGAGGCCCGGGGAGTGCCCTCGGGGCAGATCGGCATCATCGCGGCGATGCTCGGCGTGGGGGGGCTCCTGGGCGCGCTGGTCGCGTCACGTCTGTCCCAGGTGATGAGCCCCTACGTCTCGATCATCGCGGTGTTCTGGGTGCTGACGGTGCTCACGCTGGTGGCGGCCTTCGTGGACAGTGGCTTTCTCTTGGGCCTGTTGTTCGCCGCCATGGCGTTGCTGCCGCCGACCGCGAACACGACGATCATCACGCGGCAGTTGCTGCTCACTCCCGACGACATGCGCGGCCGGCTGGGCAGCGTGCTGGGCATCGGCACCGGTGTCGCCGCCACGCTGGGCCCGGTGCTGGGTGGGCTGCTGGCCGCCGCGGTCTCCGGCACTGTCGCGGTGCTGGTGTGCGCGGGCGGTATCGCGGCCGCCGCGGTGGTGGCGACGCTGAGCCCCACCCTGCGCAGTTTCCCCCGGCACCCGGTCGTCGTCGCGGAGCCCCCGAGGGCCGAACCCGAGCCCGAACCCGAACCCGAGCTCAAGCTCGAGCTCGACCGACACCGCGATCAGTAGTGTCGACCATCAGGACAACCCCAGGAAAAGGAGATCGACGACATGGACGACGACGCGCGGTACGAGGTCCTGCGCAACGACGAGGAGCAGTACTCGCTGTGGCTGGTCGGCCTGGATGTGCCGGCGGGCTGGCACCGGGTCGGTAAGGAGGGTAGCAAGGAGGAGTGCTCAACCTATGTCGACGAGGTGTGGACGGACATGCGGCCGCGCAGCTTGCGCGAGCAGATGGACGGCGCCCAGTCCTGACCAAGCCCTATCCTGATCAATCACAGTCCTGATCGGCGGAGCTCGCCATGACCCGCTCGTGCTGGGTGCAGGTCAGCCGTCCGCGGCCGGCCGCACGGTTGCGTCTCATCTGCCTGCCCCCGGCAGGTGGCGGTGCGAGCAGGTACCGGGACTGGCCGGCGCACCTCCCCGATGACGTGGAGGTCGTGTCGGTCCAGCTGCCCGGTCGGGAGAACCGCTTCAACGAGCCTGCGATCGAGTCGATGGAGGAGCTGGCCGGCCCGCTGTTGGAGGGGCTGGCCGGCCATCTCGTTCCCCCGTTCGCGCTGTTCGGGCACAGCATGGGTGCGCTGGTCGCGTTCGAGCTGGTCCGCCGGATGCGCCAACGGGGGGTGGAGCCGGCGCACCTGTTCGCCGCCGGATGCCAGGCGCCCCACCTGCCCAGCCGGTCACCGGACCGGCACACCCTGCCCGACCCGGAGTTCCTCGCCGCCATCGCAGAACTGGGTGGGATCCCACCGGAGCTGGCGGTGGAGCGGGAGTTCCTGGAGGTGATGCTGCCTGCGTTGCGCGGGGACTGCACCCTCGTCGAGACATACGCGTTCCGCCCGCAGGCCCCGCTGGGCTGCCCTGTCTCCGCCTTCGGTGGCGTGGGCGACAAGGAGGTGTTTCCCGAGGACGTGGCCGCCTGGTCCCGGCACACGACCGGGCCGTTCCGGGCCCACCTGTTGCCGGGCGACCACTTCTTCGTCAACTCGGCGCGCCCGGACCTGCTCCGGCTGGTGGCGTCCGAGCTCGGATCGGCCGGCGCTGACCCGGGAGGAGTAGCCAGGGTGGGACCCGCGTAACCGCGGCGGCCGGGCTCGAGGTCGAGCCGGTCGCAGTGGCGAGCAGGTCGCAGTGGCGAGCAGGTCGAGTGTCGAGCCGGTCGAGTGTCGAGCCGGTCGAGTGTCGAGCAGGAGGTCAGTGGTGATCGAAGCCGATGAGGGCGGCGGTCCCGCCGGCCGTGGTGGTCGTGGTGGAAATCTGTCGTTCCTGGCCGAGGGCGGCCGGATGGGCGAGCTGATCGCCGCCCACGACTGGGCGGCCACGCCGATCGGGGCGATCGTGGACTGGCCGCAGAGCCTGCGAACCGCCGTGGGGATCTGCGTGACCTCCCGCTACCCGATGGTGATCTGGTGGGGCCCGGAGCTGGTGCTGATCTACAATGACGCGTGGGTGCCGATCCTGGGACCGTCGAAGCACCCTGCGCTCGGCAAGCCCGGGGCGCAGGTGTGGCCGGAGATGTGGCACATCATCGGCGCTCAGATGCGCCATGTGCGCAACAGCGGCAAGGCGACCTGGTCGGACGACCAGCGGTTGCCGGCGTACCGGTACGGCTACTTGGAAGAGGCGTACTTCACCTACTCCTACAGCCCCATCCATGACGAGGCCGGGGCGGTGAGCGGCGTGTTCACCGCAGTCACCGAGACCACCACCCGGGTGCTGAGCGAACGCCGGCTACGCACGCTGCACGCCCTGGGTGAACTGTCCGTGGTGGCGGCCACACGCGTGGAGCAAGCCTGCGCCGCGGCAATGGAGGTCCTCGCGGGCAACCGGGCCGACATCCCGTTCGCGCTGGTCTACCTCCTGGCCCCCGACGGTGCCGGCGTGCGCCTGGCCACGCAGGGCCTCGCCGGCGACCACGCGATGCCCACGTCCCTGCCGAGCCCGTCGATCGGATCGTCGATCTGGCAGGCCGTCACTTCGAGGCAGACGCAGGTCATCTCCGGGATCGCGGCCCGGTTACCCGGGTTGGCCCAGCCGGGAGCCAGCAAGGTCGGTGACACCGACGTCGACACTGTGCTCGCGATCCCGCTGGCCGGATCCGGCCGGGACCGGCCGATCGGGGTGCTGGTCGCCGCCGTCAGCCCGTACCGGGCACTCGACGAGGACTACCGGGCGTTCCTGCACCTCGTGGCCGGTCAGTTCACCACCGCCATCATCGACGTGCAGGCCTACGAAGCCGAACGACGCCGCGCCGAAGTGCTCCTCGAGCTGAATCGGGCCAAGACCGAGTTCTTCACCGGGGTCAGCCACGAGCTGCGCACCCCGCTGACCCTGATCGCCGGTCCCGCCCAGGACGCCCTCGACGACCTCGACCACCCCCTGCCCGGGCCGCAGCGGACCAGGTTGGAGCTGATCCGGCGCAACAGCGGCCGGTTGCGCCGGCTGGTCGACACCATCCTCGACTTCGCCCGGCTCGAAGGCGGCGAGCTCGTCCCGGACCGCATGGCGGTGAACCTCGCCGCTCTCACTCGTGGCATCGCCGAGTCCTTCGCCCCCGCTGCCGCCCGCGCCGGCCTGGAGTTCGAACTCGACTGCCCGGATCTGCCCACCGGGGTGCTGGTCGACCCCGACATGTGGGAGAAGATCGTGTTGAACCTGCTGTCCAACGCGGTCAAGTACACGCTCGAGGGGCGGGTCAGCGTCCACTTTCGGGTCGGCGCCGATGACGGTGGTGCCGATGAGACCGTCGAGCTGGTCGTCGCCGACACCGGGGTCGGGATCCCGGCCGCCGACCTGCCACAGGTGTTCAAACGCTTCCACCGGGTTCGTGGGGCGCAGGCGCGCAGTTTCGAAGGCTCCGGCATCGGCCTGGCGCTGGTCGCCGAACTGGTCGGCCTGCACGGGGGCGACGTGCGGGTCGACAGCACCCCCGGCGCCGGGTGCACCTTCACCGTCCGCCTCCCCGCCTCTGCGCGCACCGACCTGCCGCCGGCCGGCACCCGGGCGTCGTCGTCGGTGGGCCTGTTCCTCGACGAAGCGCTTCAGTGGAGCGAGGACCACGAGCAGGCCGACTACCTGGCCGGGATCAATCCCGTCCGGGTCGAGACCGGAACCACCGCCGGCGCGACCGTGCTGGTCGCCGAGGACAATCCGGACCTACGACGGTTCATCGCCAGGCTGCTGCGGCCCCACTACACCGTGTGCCTCGCCCCCGACGGCAAGATAGCGCTCGACCTGGCCCGCGACGATGGCGTCGACCTCGTGCTCACCGACGTGATGATGCCCCACCTCGACGGGTTCGGGTTGATCGCTGCGCTGCGCGCCGATCCCGCCACCGCCGGAATGCCGGTGATCATGCTGTCGGCCCGCGCCGGAGAAGAGGCCGTCGCCGAAGGCCTCGCCGCCGGCGCGGACGACTACCTGACCAAGCCGTTCTCCTCTCACGACCTGCTCGCCCGGGTCCGCTCCAACCTCGAGCTCGCCCGGCTGCGCAACCACGAGGCCACCTGGCGCACAGCCATGGTCAACTCCCTGCAGGACGGCTTCTACATGTTCGATCTCGCTTCCGCCGCGATCATCGAGATCAACCCGGCGATGACCGAGCTGCTGGGCCTGCGCTCCGAGGATCTGCCCTGTGCGCCGCCCTACCCGTTCTTCCCCACTGCCGAGGAGGACCCCGAGGGGCTGGCACGGCTCCACGACACCGTCGCCGCCGCGACCACGGCCGACCGAGGCCGGATCATGGTGCCGCTGCGCCACGTCACCACTCGAGCCCGGATCTGGGTGTCGATCTCCTACAACGCGCTGCTCGACCGCGACGAGAATCGCCGGCTGATCATCGCGACCATGCGCGACATCACCGCCGAACGCCTGGCCGGCGACCGGGACGCCGCGCTGGCGCGCCTGGCCGGGCAGCTCACCGGCATCACCGGCAGCGCCCGCATCCTCCAGATCGGCCTGGCCGAGCTCCGCTCGCTGTGCCAGGCGCGGCGGGCCTCGGTCATCACCTGGAACGGCGACGGTGAGCCCCGCACGGTGGCGACCACCGACGCGACCACACCCCCCATCTCGGAGTTGCCACCAGGCACACGTGCCGTCCTCGGAGCCGGCGACACCGTCGTCGTCACCAGCCCGCACACCACCGCCGAAGACCAGACGCCGGTCCTCGGCGTCGGCGCGATGATCTCCGACGGCGCCGAACCCACCATCGTCTGGTTGGAGTTCCCCGGACCGCGACCGTTCCCCGCCGCGGACCGTTCCCTGCTCACCCTGCTGTGCGGCTACTTGCAGCGGGTACTGGCCCGGGCCCACGCTTACGACGAGCAACGCGCCGTGGCGCTGGCCCTGCAGCGTTCCATCCTGGGGCCCACCGGCCTGCCGGCAGGATTCGCCGCCCGGTACGAACCCGCGTCGGACACCCTCGAGGTGGGCGGCGACTGGTACGACGTCATCTCCCTGTCCGAGGGCCGGATCGGTGTCGTCGTCGGTGATGTGGTCGGCCGCGGCTTGCCCGCCGCCGCGGTCATGGGGCAGCTGCGCAGCGCGGGGCGCGCGCTGCTCCTGGAGAACAACACCCCCGCCCAGGTGCTCACCGCGCTGGACAGGTTCGCCGCGCAGCTGACCGGGGCGCCCTGCAGCACCGCCTTCTGCGCCGTCGTCGACCCGCGCGCCCGCATCCTGCGCTACAGCAGCGCCGGGCACCCACCGGCGATCTTGGTCGACATCGCCGGCGCTCACCGCCTGCTCGAACACGCCCAGTCGCGGCCACTGGGCGTTGCCGACGGCCTCGACCGTCCCGAGACCGACGCGGCGCTGCCCGCCGGGTCCACCCTGCTGCTCTACACCGACGGCCTGATCGAACGCCGCCGCGAATCCCTCGACACCGGAATCGGTCGTGCCGTCACCGCCCTGGCGACGGGCCGGGAGCTGGCCCCCGACGACCTCGCCGACCGGCTCATCGCTGCGCTGCTCGCCGACGACCACCCCGACGACGTGGCCCTCCTGATCTACCGTCAGCCCCGCAAGGCGGTGTCGATCCGCGAACCCGGTGACAGGTCAGTTGCTTCCGGGTCGGAGTGCTGCGAGCGACTCGAACCCCGATAGCTCGACCAGCCGGCGGGTGGTCGAGTCGAGCGGCACGATGAGTTCCAGCACGATCCGAGACGCCTGTAGCCGCGATGCCAGCGCGAACAGGATCCTGATCCCGGCGCTGTCCATGTAGGTGAGATCGGTCAGGTCGACCGACACCGCTGTCGGCTGATGAGAAACCGCCTTCCGGAGCTCGTCCTCGACGGCTGCGGCGTTCGCCAGATCGATCTCACCGCTGAGAGCGATGTGTATCGACCCGTCCTCGGTGCTGGTCTCAACCCTCGCGGCGGTCATCGAGGTGCCTGCTCGGCGAGGCCGCGACGGATGACGACGTTGGTTCCGGTAGGGCCGTGATCGATCCGCAGATCGTCGCAGAAGTCCCGCATGAACAGTGCCCCCCGTCCTCGGCCCCCACCGCGGGGCGGGCGCCAACGACCCGTATCGGCGACGATGACGAGCACATCCGGCAGCTGAAGCTCCATATGCACCGTCACGGTACCGCCATCGGGTCCGTAGGCATGCTCAACGGCATTGGTGCATGCTTCGCCGACAGCGACGAGCAGGTCGGCGACCGCACGCGGCGCGGCACCGACCGCCGACAGCCAGCGGCGCACCGTAACGCGGATGTCCCTCAGCGCCCATGGCAGCGCCGCCACGACGAGGTCCAACGGACCGATGTCGCCGCTGTCCTGGCGCCGCACCGCCAGCACCGCGACATCATCGCCAGGTGAACCATCATCACCGACGAGCCGGGCAATGACCTTCACGCAGACGGCGTCCACCGGGCCGGCCACCACCGATGCGCACAGGCGCTTCAGGCCGGCGTCGAGCGAGGTGTCTCGGCTCTCGACCAAGCCGTCGGTGTAGAAGCAGAGCAACGCTCCCGGCGGCAGGCTGATGGTGGTCGCCCGGCGTCGCAGCCCACCGGGTACACCGACCGGATGGTCGCTCGGCACGTCGAGGAGGGCCGCAGGTTGATCGGGGAGGGCGAGCACCGGTGGAGGATGGCCAGCCGAGGACAGGTGCAGCCGCTCGAACGATGGCTCGAACATCGCCAACAGGACGGTGGCCATCATCCGGGGCTCGAAGTGCTGCACCTGCTGGTCAAGTCTGCCAAGTGTCTCGGTGGGATCACCGCCGAGGAGCGCGTAGGCACGCAGCGCGCAGCGCAGCCGGCCCATCACGTCGGCGGCATCGATGCCGCGACCAACCACATCGCCGATGACGATGCACAACCAGCCGGACGGAAGAGTGAACACGTCATACCAGTCGCCGCCGACCCCGCCATTCTCAGCCGGAACGTAGCGGGCGGCCAGCTCAAGGCCGGGGACCACCGGCAGCCGCTCCGGCAGCAACCTGCGCTGAAGGACCGCCGCAGCCGCCAGTTCGACCTCGGCGCGTCGGGATTGGGTAGCTAACCCGACCCGGTCGGCCACGAGCTGGAGCAACCTGACGTCCTCGTCGGTGAATCTCCGGGGGAGGAGTGCACCGACGTGAAGGACACCTATTACCGTCCCACCGCTCAGCAGCGGCACCCCGAGCAGGGAGCAGATCCCATGTTTCCAAAGGATCGAACAAAGCACGTCCGCGTGGTCCACCCGCTCAATGATCAGTGGCTGCTTCCCTGCCGCGATGCGACCGGTGAAACCCTTCCCTATCGGAATGCGAATCCCGTGACGAACCACCGCTTCGATCCCCCTGGCAGCGGTAGCGACCAGCTGCTGGGAGCAGGAGTCGAGCAGCAGCACGATGGCTGTGTCGACCTGAAGGAGCTCTCGCACCCGGTCAAGCAGCTCGCCCAAAAGGTCCTCGACGTCGAGGTGGGCGAGCGCGGCGTCGGCCACGGATTCGATCCGGCGCAATCGGTCGTCATCGGTGCCCAGCATGTTGCTCGGGTCAGCCGGTGTCGACATGATTAGACCCTAATGCATTTCGGTGCACAAGCGGTTTGCTCTACGCTTTATGGCCTAACCTGATGTCCGGCTGTCGACGCTGCGAAACCCATTGGTAGCAGTGTGTGATGGTCGGCGTATCGGACCTGGGTCCGATCCCGAACCCCGGACCCTGCTCCGATGTGTACGCGCCCCGCACGCGGCAGCATTGCCGGCATGAGCGAGGTACGCGAGCTGACCAAGGACATCACGGAGACCTCCGTGCGGGCGCTGACCGAGCGTTCCGGGGGCGATGTGTTCGTGCGTTCACCGCGGCGCAGCGGGCTGACCAGGGTGCTGACCGGCATGGGCGCAACGGTGCTCGCCGAACCCGGCCATGGGTTGTCGGTCACCGGCATGGACGCATGGAGGATCGCGTCCGCCGCCGCGGCGAACTACATCCCGATCCTGGAGCTGACGCCGCGCAGCGGGTCACGCGCGGACGCCTACCTGAACTGACCGACGCCGGTATGGCTCAGACTCGGTATGGCTCAGACTCGGGATGGCTCAGACCAAGCCGGTCTCGTACCCCACGATCACGAGTTGCGCCCGGTCCCTGGCGTCGAGCTTGGCAAGGAGCCGGCCGATGTGTGTCTTGACGGTCCCTCGGCTCAGGTGCAGATGGTGTTCGATCTCGCTGTTGTGCAGTCCGCGTGCGATAAGGGTGAGCACCTCGCGCTCCCGGTCGGTGATGCCGGCCAGCGTGCGGGCCGGACGCCGGGCCGGCTCCGGGTGTCGAACGAACTCGGCGATCAGCCGCCGGGTGACGGTGGGTGCGAGCAACGCCTCGCCGGAGGCGACCACTCGCACGGCGTCCAACAATTTGGCCGGAGGCGTGTCCTTGAGCAGGAAGCCGCTGGCTCCGGCCCGCAGCGCGGAGTACACGTACTCGTCGACATCGAACGTGGTGAGCACCAGGATTCTCGGGGCATGCTCGTGGGCGGTGATTCTCCTGGTGGCTTCGATACCGTCCATGTCCGGCATGCGCACATCCATCAGCACCACGTCGGGGCTGCATGCCTGGACCCGCTCGACCGCCTCCGCGCCGGTTCCCGCTTCGCCGACGACGACCAGGTCCGGCTCGTTCTCGATGAGTACCCGCAGGCTGCCCCGCAGCAGCGCTTGATCGTCGGCGATCAGTACCCGGACCGGTGCATCAGTCATGCGGGCTCCCGGTCATGCGGGCTCCGGGGTCTTGTAGGGCAGGTGTGCGTGCACGGCGAACCCGCCGCCAGGTTGCCGACCCGCTACCAGGGTTCCATGGTGCAGGGCGGCTCGCTCGCGCATGCCGATCAAGCCGTGCCCGGTCCCGCCGACCGGGCGACGCGGTATGCCGTCGTCGATCACCGCCAGGTGTAGTTCACCCAGCTCGGCGGTGATGCGGACGGTGCACCGGGCTGGTGGCGCCGCATGTTTGATGACGTTGGTCAACGCCTCCTGCACGATTCGGTACGCAGAGAGTTGGACCGCCGCGGGCAGTGCTGGGATGGTCCCGCTGTCGAGCTCGACCGCGACGTCGGCGAGTCGGGCGTTCTCGACCAGTTGTGGTAGCTCGTCGAGGCCTGGGCTCGGCGCCAGGTTGGCCTCCCCCGCCGACCGCAACGTGCCGAGCACGCGCTGGATGTCCTCGAGCGCGGCGCGGCTCACGGACTCGATAATGCCGAGCGCAATCTGGCTTTCCTCCGGACGCGTGTCGTACACGTGGTTGGCCACGGCGGCTTTCATCACGATCACGCTCATGCTGTGCGCCACCACGTCATGCATTTCCCTGGCGATCCGCAACCGCTCCTCGGAGACGGCCTTCTGCTCGCGATGTTCGGCGACCTGATCGGCGTACTCGCGGCTCGCCCGGACGCTGCGACCGAGCGTCCAGCCCGCGCCGATGACGATCCACGAGGAACTCAGCGAGGAAAGCAGATCGGTATTGAACGATTCTGCGTTCTGTGTGACGACGAGGAGGTGGGGATCCAGCACCGCCGCTGTGAGCACTGCTGCCAGCGTGACGCCCAGCAGCGCCGCGCCGAGCACGATGGCCGAGCGTCGTCGCCCCACGGACAGCGCGACCGGGTATAGCGCGAGCGCGACGGCCAGCCCGGTTACCGCAACCGACATGCCCAGCAACACGGCGACGATCACCGAGGCGAGAACGACGCCGAGCACCGGGATCGGTCTCCGTCTGCGGACCGCAAGCGGAATGCCGATGGCAAGTGCCACCAGCCACACCGCGATGACCGCCCCGCCGGAGAGCCCGAGCGAGGTGTTGAGGGTCGCGTTGGCGGTGAGCAAGATGATCCATGCCGCCGGCAGCAGGTCGATCACGACCAGCTGCCACAGCCGCTGTCGAAACCGCGGCGGCCACACGCCGGAATCGACCCGAGCGGGTTCGGTCACATCCGCCACGGTAGCCGCAATCTTCGGTTCAGCGTATCGGACCTGGGGCCGATCCCGAACCCCGGACCCCGCTCCGATGCGCGCGCGCCAGCACGCGGCATTATTACCGGTATGATCGAGGTGCGCGCATTGACCAAGGACTACGGAGACAGGCGCGTGGTGAACCGGCTGTCGTTCACCGCCTGTCCGGGCGTGGTGACCGGATTTCTCGGGCCGAACGGCTCCGGGAAGTCGACCACCATGCGTATCATCCTCGGTCTGGACGCCCCGACATCCGGCGCGGCGCTGGTGAACGGCCAGAGCTGCGCCACCATCGACCGGCCGATGCACACCGTTGGAGCGCTGCTCGACGTTGGCGCGATGCTCGGCGGACGAAGCGCGTCGGACCACCTGGAGTTCCTGGCGCGCGGCAATGGCATCGGCCGGCGCCGGGTCGCCGAGGTGCTCGATGAGGTGGGGCTTTCCGAGGTGGCCGGGAAGCAGATCGAGGGCTTCTCCCTCGGCATGCGGCAGCGGCTCGGCATCGCGGGCGCGCTGCTCGGCGACCCCGATGTCCTGTTGCTCGACGACCCGGTGACCGGTCTGGACTCGGATGGCGTCTGGTGGATCCGCGATCTGATGCGGTCGCTGGCCGCTCAGGGTCGGACGGTCCTGGTGTCCAGCCGCCACATGAGTGAGATGGCGCCGGCCGCCGACCAGTTGCTCATCATCGGGCGTGGCGAGTTGATCACGAGTACCTCCATGCAGGATTTGACCGAGCGGTTCCGGCAGGACGTGTTCGTGCGCACACCGCGCCGCGGCGGACTGACCAAGATACTGACCGGCATGGGTGCGACGGTGCTCGCTGAACCCGGCGGTGGGTTGTCGGTCACCGGGATGGAAGCATGGAGGATCGCGTCGGCCGCCGCAGCGAACTACATCCCGATCCAGGAGCTGACGCCGCGCAGCGGGTCGCTCGAGGATGTCTACCGGAGGCTGATCAACACCGACGTCGAGGACCACGCGGGGTCCGCCGGCCATCTCGGCCATCGCCCGGCGAGTTGATTACCGATCAGCGTGCCGGAGACCATCCCATCGACACCGCGGCGACGTGCCGCGAAGGTCGGTTGGTCAAGGGACTAAGCTGACAGAGCCGGGTGGGATGCACCACGCGCGAGAGGCTGCTGAGGTCCTTGTGATGGTGGTCCCGGGTAGATCTGTCACGAGGCGGGTTGCCGCCCGGCTAGCGGAGGAGACCGTAGCGATGAGCTGGTCCGGAAGTCCCGCAACCGCCAATGGCCAGGGTGATTTCGCCGCGGCCCAAGTGGCTTACTCGGCCGTTTGTGACAGCCAGAACCGGCGGGCGGCGCGGGTCGTCGCCGGCCGATCGGCCGATGCCGAAGACTGCGCCGAGATGCTGGCGATGCTGGGTCTCGACGCGGCCGAGGGCAGACGCGCCGGCTGAGCGGTCAGGAGGCACGTGGCCCCGGTGACCTCCACGCCGATCCGGCTACCCGTGTTGGTACCGCCCCCGACCGATCTGCCACCCACGGCGGCGGCCCTGCGCGCGCAGGTACGGGCGTTCCTCGCCCAGGAGCAGGCAGCCGGGGCGTGGCGCCCCCGGGCGGACGTCTGGCTGTCGGGTTGGGACGAACGGTTCACCAGGGAGCTGGCCCGCCGCGGCTGGCTGGGTATCACCACCCCGGTCGAGTACGGCGGACACGGCGGTTCGCCGTTGGAGCGCTACGTCGTCACCGAGGAGCTGCTCGCCGCCGGTGCGCCCGTCGCCGCGCACTGGGTGGCCGACCGGCAGATCGGCCCGACGCTGATGCGCGTGGGCACCGAGGAGCAGTGCCTGCGTTACCTGCCCCGGATCGCGGCGGGGGAGTGCTACTTCGGGATCGGGATGAGTGAACCCGACGCCGGGTCGGACCTCGCGGCGGTACGGACGCGCGCGGAGCGGGTCGATGGCGGCTGGGAGCTCACCGGCACCAAGGTGTGGACCTCCGGGGCGCACCGCGCGCACGCATTCTTCGCCCTTGCCCGTTCGGCTCCGCGAGACGAGACCGACCGGCACGCCGGGCTCAGCCAGTTCATCGTCGAGCTCGACTCGCCCGGTGTGACGATCCGGCCGATCCCGCTGCTCACCGGCGCGCACCACTTCAACGAGGTGGTGTTCGACGCGGTGTTCGTGCCGGACGCGATGGTGCTGGGCGAGATCGGTGCCGGATGGCCTCAGGTGACCAGCGAGCTGGCGTTCGAGCGATCCGGCCCGGAGCGGTTCCTGTCGACGTTCCCACTGCTCACAGCTCTGGTGGGAGAGTTGGCCGGACGCTGCGACCCCGGCGTCGAGCGGGATCTCGGGGCGCTGGTCTCGCGCTTGTGGACGCTGCGGCGGATGTCGCTCGCGGTGGCCGGGTCGCTGGCTTGCGGGGAGGCTCCCGAGCTGGCCGGCGCCGTCGTCAAGGATCTGGGCACGCGGTTCGAGAACGAGATCATCGACACCGCGCGCCGGCTCGTCGCGATCCCGCCCGATTCCGATGCCGAGCACGGCTACGCCCGACTGCTCGCCGACGCGGTGCTGCACGCACCGGGCTTCACCCTACGGGGCGGGACCAACGAGGTGTTGCGCGGCATCGTGGCGCGTGGGATGGGGCTGCGGTGACCGGGCCCGGGGCGGGCGAGCTGACCGAACTCGCGGAATCGATCTTCACCTCCGCCGCGCAGGACGGTGCTGTCGCCGGCCAAGGCGTCGAGGACACGGGCTTGGACGCCGAGCTCTTGGCGACCCTCGACCAGGCCGGGCTGGCCCGGCTCACGTTGCCCGAGACGGTCGGGGGAAGCGCCGCCACGCTGATCGATGCTGCCGCCGTGCTCGTTGCAGCCGGGGCGCATGCCGCGCGGGTGCCGCTCGTCGAGACCGATCTGCTGGCGGGATGGCTGCTGCACGCGGCCGGTCTTGCCGTGCCGGCCGGGCCGTTGACGGCGGTGGCCGCCCCCCTGGACGTACAACGGTCCGGCGACGGCTGGGCTGTCCGGGGTGTGCTCTCACGGGTGCCGTGGGCGCGGGCCGCGGCCGGGATCGTGGTGCTGACCGGGGGGCAGGTCGTGTCGCTCGACCCGGCGGCCGTGACGCTTGTCGAGGGCACCAACCTGGCCGGGGAGCCGCGCGATCGCGTCGTCGTCGACCTCGTGCCGGCTCCGGTCGCCGGCTCCTCCGCCGGTGGCGCCGCGGAGCCGCGGCTGCGGGCAGCGGTTGCCCCCGCACCGGCCGGTGCGGGGG
>JBOHEP010000344.1:0-11513 GCA_050701075.1 Pseudonocardia sp.
CGAGCCGCGGACCGCACGCCTGGACATCGACGCCGAGATCCGGCGCTACGGCGCCGAGACCCGCGGCGGGGTGCGCGTCTCGACACCAGCGATGTGACCGCCGTGGCCGCATCGGTGCATCGGGGTCCGGATCACGCCGCCAGCTTCATGATCACCGAACGGGAACTCAGAGCCGCATCCCGTGCGGCTCCCCGTACCGAGACGCTCATCTTGGCGGGACGCCCCGGCCCCGGTGATGCCGTGATCACCGGTTGGGAACCCGGAACCGCACACAGCACCTCTGACGGTACCCCAACGTCGATCAAGCGCTCGGCACCGTCCGCCCACCGGATCCCCGCACCACCTCCACGCGTATGTCGGTGTCATCGAGGTGACTGCGGCGCAGCCTCTCTGGGAGAGCACGCGACCACACAGCTCATCCGCGGTGGGCGAGTACCACGGCGCCGCGCTTGGTCACCGGCAACGGCAGCGGGCCGCGGTCGGCCAGTGCGTCGGCAAGCCGCTCGGCCTGAGCAGGCGGCACGAAACGCACCCGCAGATAGTCGCGGACGGCATCCCGATCGGGCAGCGTGATCAGCGGCGCGTCCCAGGGCTGGGTCGTGGCCGATCCGAAGACGGCCTCCACCTGCGCCGGCGCGTCCTCGGCTTCGAACGGAGTGCGTGCCGGCCGCCAGAACGGGGCCAGCTCCGGCGAATCGGCACGCGAGATCGTGCCGGCGACGAACAACCCGCCCCGGCACAACACGCGTTGCGCCTCGCGCAGGCCGTCACCGGGTCGGTCGAGGTGGTCCAGGACGTTGACCGCGACGACGGCATCGACGGCGCCGTCCGCGACCGGAAGCGCGGTGGCCTCGGCTCGGATCGTCGGTCCGTGCCGGTTCGCAACGCCGATCATCGTCGCGGCGGCGTCGACTCCGATGACCCGCAACGCGCCGGCGGCGGCAACGGTGAGCGCCCCGATACCGCACCCGACGTCGAGTACCCGCACGGCACCAGCATCGCGCAGGAGTCGCACGATCCGGGAGTGGAGGTCCGCCTGAGGTGCGCCATGGGTCGAAGTGAGCGCCATCCCGAGCAGATAACGGCCGGGGTCGGTGTCGTAGTCCCGTTGGGTGGGCACCTGGGCATGGTCGTGGCTGGACCGCCCGGATGCCACCGGATTCAGTCCCGGGAGCGCAACTCGCCCCACCCCGGACGACGGCCGTGTCTTCCCACACCGGCAGGATGCCCGGCGATCTCGTAGCCTCACAGATCCCGTGCCCAGTCGGTGATCCACGCGGCCGGTTCGCCCGGGCCGGGGGTCAGTGCCCGGCCGAAGGCGCTCGTGGTGCTCGTGGTGCTCGAAGCTCCCGACGCCGGCTGCGGCGGCTTCCTCAAGGAGGACCAGCGTGCCCGTGACGTTCGTGCCCAGGAACGCCTGCCGGTCGTGCGAGCCGGTGTGGGGCGCTTCACCGAGATGTCCGGCACTACCGGTCACCAGGACTGTCTGCCGGGCCACGAGAACGACCATGGGGCGCCGCGCGGGTCCCCGGCGTCGCTTCGACAATCCGCGGCCTGGTGCTGACGGCTGGGTACCGCTGCTCGCGTCAGGCCAGGGCCGGCGACTCGGCTCAGCTCGCGGCGGCCTCTCGGGTGCGCAGGTCCTTGCGCAGGATCTTGCCCGACGCCGACTTCGGGATCTTTTCGATGAACTCCACCACCCGCACCTTCTTGTGCGGCGCAACCCGCTCGGCGACGAATGTCATCACGTCGGCGGCCGTGAGGTCGGCACCGGTCTGCTGGCGCACGACGAACGCCTTGGGCACTTCCTCACCCTCGTCGTCGCGCACGCCGATGACTGCGGCGTCGGCGATCTTGTCATGAGTGAGCAGCAGCGCCTCCAGCTCGGCGGGCGGCACCTGGTAGCCCTTGTACTTGATCAGCTCCTTGACCCGGTCGACGATCGTGAAGACCCCGTCGGCATCGATCGTCGCCACGTCACCGGTATGCAGGTAACCGTCAGGGTCGATCATTGCAGCGGTTGCTTCGGAGTTGTTGAGGTATCCGACCATGATGTTCGGCCCCTTGCACCACAGCTCGCCGCGCTCACCCGGTCCGACCTCCTGCCCGCTGACCAGGTCGACGAGCTTGCATTCCATGTTCGGGATCGCGAAGCCGACGCTGTTGAGGTCGACGTCGCCGCGGCCGTCCGGGATGGCGTGGCTGACCGGGCTCATCTCGGTCATCCCGTAGCCCTGCAACACCGTGCAGCCCAGCCGCTCGGCGACGGCGCGCCCGAGTTCGGCATCGAGCGGGGCGGCACCGGAGAAGACCACATCGATGCAGGACAGGTCGTACTGGTCGACGATCGGGTGCTTGGCCAGCGCCACCGCAACGGGCGGCGCGATGTAGACGTAGCCGACCTTGTACTCGGAGATGATCCGGAGGAACTCCGGGAGGTCGAACCTGGGCATCGTGACGACCGTCGAACGGCTGTGGATGCCGTTGTTCATCATCACGGTCATCCCGTAGATGTGGAAGAACGGGAGGACGGCGAGGATCTTCGTCTCGGTATCAATCTTGAACAACGGTTCGATCTGGCAGAGGTTCGCCACCAGGTTGCGGTGGGTGAGGATCACGCCTTTGGCCTTTCCGGTGGTACCGGAGGAGTACGGCAGCACGGCGTGGTCACCCGCGCCCACCTCGAGCGCGGGCGGCTCGGCGGAGGTCCCCAGCAGGTCACGCAGCGAGACGTGCCCCCCGGAATCAGATCCAGCGCCGTCGAGCACGATGATCGAGTCGGCGGGAAGCCCGGCCTCGGCGACGGCGGCCTGAGCCCGTTCCAGGAACGGCGACACCGTGACCAGCAGCTTCGCCCCCGAGTCCGCGAGCTGGTGGGCCAGCTCGCCGGGGGTGTAGAGCGAGTTGGCGCTGGTCACGATCGCGTTCGCGCGCAGGATCCCGTGGAAGACGACCGGATAGTAGGGGGTGTTGGGCGCGAAGATGCCCACCACATCGCCGCGGCCGATACCGCGCTCGGCCAGTGCGGCAGCAACCTTCAGCACCATGGCCTCGAGCTCGACGAAGCTGATCGACGCGCCGGAGCCGCCGTCGACGAAGGCCGGTGCCTGCGCCCGCTCCCCGAAGTCGGTGAACAGGAAGTCGAACAACGACACATCGGGAATCTCGACGTCGGGGTGCGGGCTGCGAACGGACATTCTGCGACGCTCCTTGCGTTGGTCCGTGACCGGAACGGACCAGCCGAACCGGCACCGGTCGGGCGGCCCATGATAGTTCGACCACGTTCGGTGAACACCAGAGGGCAGATCACCCGGACGAACCGGCTGCGTTCACGATCCGCCGGCGGATCCAGCTCCCGCTCCGGCCGGCGCCGGCCGAGCAGCCCGGCGCCCTCGAACCAGCCGCCGGACGGCCCACCCGATACCCGCCAGCACGACCAGCACCGGCAGGAAGGGCAGCAGGAACCCGATCACCGCGGCCATGCCGGTGACGATGGCGCGCAGGCCGTTCCAGCCGGCGGCGAGCCCGTCGCCGAACCCGACCGCGCGGGGATCATCGGCGGTCGGTGACCCGGTGCCGCGCAGCTCGACGGTCAGGGTGGAGAGCTCCACCTGTCCACGGAGCGCTGTCATGCGCCCGGTCAGCGAGTCCAGCTCGGCCTCCCGGCGGGCCAGCTCCGACTCGATGGCCACCACGTCGCCGATCGACACGGCCTGCGCCAGGAGCGCCCGGATCCTGGCGACGCTGGCCTGCTGGCTCGCCACCCGGGCGTCCAGATCGACGACCTCTTCGGTGGCGTCCACGACCTGGCTGTTCTGCTCGACGACCTTCCCGAACCCGCCGATCTGCTCGACCAGCCGGTCCAACCCGGCGGCCGGCACCCGCAGCACGACCCAGGCGCCGGTCGGGCTGGACTGTTCCTCGGTGACGAAACCACCGGCCGCGGCGACCGCCGTGCGAATCTGGCGGCTGCTTGTGGCCGGATCGCCGACCTCGACCGTCACCTGCGCGGTCCGCACCAGCGCCCGCTGCACGCCACCGACCGGGACGCCCGGCGCAGGTGCCTCCGGTATCGGGGCGGCCAGGCCCTGCGCCGGCTCGACTACGTCTGCCGTCGATGCATCGCCCGCGGAGCCCGCCTCGACCCGCGACGTGATCGACGGCGAAGCGGCCGGCGCGCTACTCCTCGCCCCTCCCTCGTCCCCGGCGCCGACGAGCACGACCGCAAACCCGCCCACCAGCACCGCGACCATCCCGATCAGCACCGCCGTGCGCCAGCCCCGCCGTCCCATCGCCATCGCCTCCTCAGCCCCGGTAAACGTCCGGGGTGTCGGGGGAAGGACGATGCCGAACCGCTCATCGGTTGGCCGGCGGGCATAACGGACGGGTATCGGTCGGTACCGGGCGTGGGTCAGTCGAACAGGTGCTCGAACGCCTTCAGGTTGGCCAGCGACTCCCCGCGCTGGGACCGCCACGCGTGCTCCCGACGGATCGAGGTCGCGAAGCCCAGCTCCAGAAGCGTGTTGAAGTCGCCGTCCGCGGCTTCGATCACCTGCCCGAGGACCCGATCCAGCTCGTCGGCCGTGACAGCGTGCAACCCGATCCGGCCGATCAGGTGGATGTCACCGATGCGGTCAAGGGCGTAGTGCACCCCGTACAACCGGGCGTTGCGCTGGAGCAGGAAACGGTGGACGACGTCGTGAGCCTCGTCGGGCCGGCGGCACACGAACGCCTGCACGAACAGGGAGTGCTCGCGAACCAGCAGCCAGCAGTGCGTCTGCAGGCGGTTGGTACCGGGCAACGTCGCCAGGAACTGCCCCCGTCCGGGGCGATGATGGTCGACCTCCAGCCCGCGCAACGCCGCCGCGATACGCTCCTCAACCTCGTCGACGCCCATCCGCGGGTGGTCAGGCGCCGGCGGCCGCAGGAACCAGCTGGCCCTGCCGATGGAGGTACTCCGCGGTCGCGCCCGCGTAGGTGTCCAGCAGGGCGTCGGTGGTGCGGTCCCAGGAGAAACGGTGGGCATGCCGGACGGCGCCGCGGCCGAGCCGGTCGCGCCGCTGGGGGTGCAGCGCCACCGCGCCCAGCGCGTCGGCCCACTGCTCCGCGCCGTGCCCGGGCACGAGCAACCCGGAACGAGCGTCGGCCACGGCCACCGGCAACCCGCCGACGCGCGCCGCCACGACCGGGGTGCCGCACGCCTGCGCCTCCAGCGCCACCAGGCCGAAGGACTCGTTGTGGCTGGGCACCGCAACCACGTCGGCGGCCCGGAAGACCTCCGCGAGCGCATCGCCGGCCTGGGGTGGCAGGAACCGCACCACGTCGGTGAGCCCGAGCGACCCGGCGAGCCGGTGCAGGGCGGTCGGCTCGGCCAGCCCACTACCGGACGGGCCACCGGCCACCAGGACGACGAGTCTGGAGCGCAACATCGGGTCGCGGCGCAGCAGCTCCGCCGCGGCCCGTAGCAGCACATCCGGGGCCTTGAGCGGCTGGATACGCCCGACGAACGCGAGCACGACCGCACCCGGGTCGATCCCGAGCCCACGCCGCGCAGCGCCGCGGTCGCCCGGGGCGAAGCGGACCAGGTCGACGCCGGGCGGGACGGCCACGGTGCGCCGCGGATCGGCACCGTAAAGCTCGACGAGCTGGCGCGTCTCGGCGTCGGTGTTGCCGATCAGCCGGTCGGCCTCGGTGACCACCTGGTCCTCGCCGATCACCCGCACCACGGGTTCGGGCGTATCACCCTGTGCGAGCGCGGCGTTCTTCACACGGGCGAGGGTGTGCGCGTTGTGCACGAGCGGCACGCCCCAACGGTCGCGGGCCAGCCAGCCGACCTGCCCGGAGAGCCAGTAGTGGGAGTGCACCACGTCGTAGTACCCGGGCTCGTGCCGGGCCTCGGTGCGCAGCACACCGGCGGTGAACGCGCATAGCTGGGTGGGCAGGTCGTGCTTGCCGAGGCCTTCGAACGGTCCCGCGGCCACGTGCCGGACCAGCACGCCGGGCACCAGCTCCACGACCGGGGCGTGCTCGGAGGAGGTGGCCCGGGTGAAGATCTCGACGTCGACGCCGCGCTGCGCCATCCGGATCGCGGTCTGCACGATGTAGACGTTCATGCCGCCCGCGTCGCCGGTGCCCGGTTGCTCCAGGGGCGAGGTGTGCACGGACAGCACGCAGACCCGCCGGGGGCGCCGCGCAACGCGGACGGGGCTGTCGTAGACCACGTCCCCTTCCTAGCACGCGCCAACGTCATTCACTGACAGAGAGCACACCGATCAGGGCTCGGACCGGGTCGCAGGCGTGCCACTCGCCCGTCCCGTCCCGCCAGGCCGGGACGGTGCGGGCACCGGTCGCGGGGCGGCGCAGCACCACGGTCAAGAGGTCGTGGCGCCACAGCCCGCCGTCGGGCACCCGGACCCCGAGGGCGTCGCAGGCCACCACGACCTCGGCGAGCTCCGACCAGCGCACCGCCGTGCCGACGCCCTCGACGTCCGCGGCCACCACGTCGGAGGCCAACGGGAGATCGAGCAGGTCGGCCAGGGCAACCGCATCCCCGCCGGCGACGAGCTCGCCGGCGGGCAGTACGAACGCGAGCCAGGGCGCGTCGAGCACCACCGCGACGGCGACATCGGCCACGGAGCCGTCGAGTGCGCGGACCCGGGCCGGTGCGTCGATATCGTCGGGGTGGACCTGCCCGGCCGCCACCGCGCCGGCGAGGGCGGCATGAGCCGCGGTGACCAGCGCCGGGTCCGGGTGGCGGGCCGGGTCGCCGAGACGGGTGAGCAGGTCGGCCACGTCCTGTGCGTCGGCGACCGTCAGATCCGAACGCACCCCGATCGCTGCCAGGAACCCCTCGTCGACCGCTTGCCCGGTGCCGTTCTCGAGCGCGACCCCGGCGGGGGGCACGGGGTCGTAGAGGGCGGCGAGCGCGGTGGCCGAGGGTAGCCGCCAGTGTCCGGGACGGTGCCCACCGAGCAGGGCGTTGCGGGCCAGCCACCACGCCGTGTAGGACCGCGGCCCGGTCACCGCCGCCCGGGTGGCCCGCCAGGTGGCCAGCAGCGCCAGTGCTCCCCCGCCGGCCCACGCGTCGTCGGCGATCAGATCGAGGTCACGCACGGCCACCATGCGTGCCGGAGGTGTGTCGAGCGCGTCCCACCAGCGCTCCTCGTCGTCGAGGTCGTGCTCCGGCCCGGTCGGGTCGTCGTCGACGAGCACCGCGAACCCGTCCAGCACCCCGACCGCGGTGAGTACCTCGCGGGGGAACCGGGCGGCCCAGGCCCCGTCGAGCACGCCGACCGGTGCGTCGTCGACCAGCAGCGGGCGCAGCGCGGCATCGGGGAGCAGCAGCTCGTCGGCGCGCGCGGGCAACCCGTCGGCACCGGGCAGGGCGAGAGCGGCGAGCCCATCGCCGGTGGTGCCCGTCTCCGCGACCAGACCCAGCACGGCCTGGGCGAGCGGTCGGGCATCGAGCCCGGCTTCGGCGTCCTCCACCGACCGCTCGACGGCCGCGCGCAACGCCGGGTGGTCGAGCAGCGCGGCGGGGTCGGCCGCGGTGGCGCCGAGCCGGGCCAGCAACGGGTGGACCGCGTCGGGGTGGGCGATGTGCAGCCCCGACAACGCCAGCGCCGTGACCTCCTCGACGCCTCGGCTGCCCGTGGCCGCCGGCAACAGCACCGTCACCGGACCCGCGACCGTCCGCCCGTCGGCCAGCGGCACCGGCAGGGCGCGCAGCTCGTCGAGCAACCCTGGCACCGTGTCCGCCGCCGGGGCGAACTCGTCGTAGACCGCACGCCACCAGGCGGGCGGCGCCTCGATCCCGAGCAGCCGGGCGATCGCCTCCCCCGGACCGAGCCGGTGCACCCCCAGCTCGGCCAGCGCCGCGGCCGCCCGGACCGGCGCGAGGAGCCCTGGGAACGCACCGGTCTGACCGAGCAGCGCGGGCAGCGCCGCCCCGGGCAGGTCGGCGCCCGGCAGATCCAGCCACTCCGCCCGCCCGGGGGTGAGCTCACGCCCGCGGGTAGCGCCGACGGAGTGCGGATCGGCACTGCCGACGGCGGGCAGCCAGGCGGCGGCCCGCAGCTCGGCCAGCACCAGCTCGCGCAGTCGCGCGTCCAGCTCGGAGCGCGGGAAACCCGCCACAGGCACCAGCGCGAGCCGGTGCGCCGATTCGACGGCCCGCACCAGCTCGACGTAGGCCCTCGCCGCCTCGGCCAGCACCCGGTCGGTGACCGGACCGGGGCGGACGCGACGCCGGTCGGGTTCGAGCGGCACGGTCGCGAGCAGCCGGGCGGGCAGGGCGAGCCGCTCAGCCGCGGCCGTCGGGGCGTGCAGGACGTCATTGTTGAGAGGATCCGGGTGACCGTCAGGGTCCAGCGGGAGCGCCCAGCAGACCGCCCAGTCCGCCCGCCCGCGCGCTTCGACCGCGAGCGTGGCGGTGGCGGCGGAGTCCAGTCGCCCGGCGCGGCGGGCCAGCAGCCAGCGACGCGGACCCGCCGAGTCCCCCTCGATCAGCACCTCGCCGCCCACCCCGGGAGCACGGCGGAAGACGGAGTCGACGCCCACGAGCGGCTCCTCGGTCTCGATGCTCGGGCCCGGCTCCTCGGTGCCACCCCCTACGGCGATCTCGACCAGGTCGGGCAACGCCAGCAACAGGTCCGCCGCCCCGGCGCGGACCTGCGCCAACAGCACCGCGCCGTCGGTGCCAGGAGCCAACGGCAGCCGCACCTCGGTGTCGTAGCCCGCCGGTATCGGCGGCTCGTCCAGGTCGACCGGCCAGGCCAGCCGCAGCACGGGGAGCTGCCCGTCGCGGCGGGCCAGCTCGGCGGCCGGGCCGGGCAACGCGGCCACAGCCTCAGCGGTGCGCGCCGCGGAGAAGGCCACACCCCCGCCGACGCCCACCACCCGCGGCGCGTCGGACAGGGCGAGGACCGCGGAGAACCCGACCCCGAACCGACCGATCGAGTCGGCGACATCCCGCTTGGCGGACGCGCGCAGCGACGCCAGCGCCGCGACCCCCGCGGCGTCGGGCGGCGCGCCGGTGTTGGCGACCCGCAGCTCGCCGCCCTCGACGTGCACCCACAACCGGCCGGGAACACCCCCGGCGCGGGCGGCATCGGCACCGTTCTGCGCCAACTCCACGAACCACGTGTCGGCGTAGCCGCCCAGGCGCAGGTCCTCCTCGGCGTTGGCGTCCTCCCGGAACCGGCTCGGCGAAGCCGCCCATGCGTCCAGGACGGCGGCCCGCAGCGCGGCGGTGCCAAACGGATCGGGCAGCATTGAAGATCAGGACTCGACCGGTTCCAGGTCGACCCCGTCGTCGTAGACCAGCTCGGCGACGGCCACCGGGGAGACCGACTCGAGCACGACGTCGGAATGCGCGCCACAGCCGAAACCGACCGCGACGACCACGCCGTCCGCCGGGGCGAACGCGTTGGCGCACACCCCGAACGCGCCGCGCAGCGACCCGGCAAGCGGCAGGAAGAACCCGCAGGTACCGCAGTGGCCGGGCGCGGCCCGCGCCATGTCCGATGCGGGCCCGTGCGGCCCGTCCAGCCAGCGCCGGGCCGTCTCGTCCCGACCGGGGCGGCTCAGCACAGTGCCGCGCCCCAGCCCGACCTCGAGCGCGACCTCCTCGACGGCCGGGTCGTCGGAGGCCAGATAGCCGGGGATCAACCGTTCGTCGCCCTCAGGTGCTGGCAACAGATCGCCGACGCCGAGGTCGCCGGGGCGGATCCGCTCGTGCCAGGGCACCCAGCTCGGCGCGACCAGCGCGTCGGGCCCGGGTACGAGCACGACCTCGCTGACGGTGACCGGCGGGTCAGCAGCGTCGTCCTCCCAGCCGGCCCATGCCAGCGTGACCGACCAGCGCCAGCCGCGGTAGCCGCCGTGGCGGGCCGCGAAGTAGTGGGTGAGCGCGCCACCGGTCTCCGGGACGGCCTCCAGATGCTCGCCCACAGCGTCGGCAGCGGTCTGCGGGCCCACGTCATAGGCGGCCTCGTCAACGGCGGCGGACCGAGCCTGCGCCACCGCGTCCACCAGCAGGCGGGGCACGTCGAGGATCGAGAGGAGGCTCACCTGCCCAAGTGTGCCACCCTCGGTGTCCGTGCCCCCGCTCCGTGCACTTCTCGTGGCAGTCACCCTCGTGTTGGCCGGCTGCACGGCCGGGCCACCGTCCTCGGCCGTGGCGTTGCGCCCGGAGGTGCTGGGCGAGCTGCCCCACGACCCGACGGCCTGGACCCAGGGACTCGAGATCTCCGGTGGGGCGCTCTACGAGGGCACCGGCAAGGTGGGCCGCTCCCAGCTGCGCGAGCTGGACCCGAACACCGGTGAGCTGCGCCGCGCCGCGACGCTACCGGACGAGCTCTACGGCGAGGGCATCACCGTCGTCGACGACCGGATCTGGCAGCTCACCTGGCGTGACGGCGTGGCACTGGAGTGGGATCGTGCGGCGCTGCGGCTGCTGCGCCAGGTGCCGATCGACGGCGAGGGGTGGGGGCTGTGCCGGGACGGTGACCGGCTCGTCCGCAGCGACGGCACCGCCCGACTCCGCTTCCACGACCCGTCGACGTTCACCGAGGTCGGTTCGGTGGCGGTCACCCTGGACGGCGAGCCGGTGTCGGCCCTCAACGAGCTGGAGTGCGTCGCCGGCCGGGTGTGGGCCAACGTCTTCCAGACCGACCGGCTGGTGCGGATCGAACCCGCCGATGGGCGGGTCACGGCCGTGGTGGACGCGACCGGCCTGCTCGACGGGCGCCGACGGGCCGGGGCGAACGTGCTGAACGGGATCGCGGCAGCGGGCGGCGAGGAGTTCCTGCTGACCGGGAAGTACTGGCCGGCGACGTTCCGCGTCCGGTTCGTGCCGCAGACCTGAGCCGACGCCGGCTCGAGTCAGTCTCCGCGGCGGGCGCCGATGGGTCAGAATGACGGGGTGGCGCGCTCCGGATCCTCCCAACCTCGCCGGGGTGGGCGGCGGCGCTGGGTCACGGTCGACGGCCGTCCAGCCCGAGCCGGGAGGCCCGACGATGCGCAGGACGCAAGCGGCGTTGCGGCCCCCGGCCCGGCCGCGATCGATACCGACGGTTCCGTCCCGCCGTCGCCGAACGAGCCGCGGCGTCGCTACCCGTGGCAGGACGACCCGCACTACGACCCCACCGTGCATCGCCGAGTCCCACCGCCACCACCTCAGTCGCCACCTCCTCGCCCGCAGGCAGCTCCCCCACCACCGCCTCGCTCCGGGTCCGACCCGCCCCGGGTCGCCGCCGACCCGCAACCGGGCCTCCGGATGCCGCGGAAACTCACCGTCACCCGGGTGGCCGCGCTGCGCGGCCGGCAGTTCGCCGAGAACGGGGTCCGGGCGTTCCGCCGGGCGGCCACGGCCGACGGCGCGGACCGCTCCGGGCTCACCGCGCTGACCTACGCCACGATGATGACCTACGCGGTCGACGCCGCGGTGGCCGTCGCGCTGGCCAACACGCTGTTCTTCGCCGCGGCCACCGCGGAGAGCAAGGCGAACGTCG
>JBOHEP010000345.1:0-2255 GCA_050701075.1 Pseudonocardia sp.
CGGCCTGCAACCGGTCCAGCATCGCGTCGAACCCGGCGGCGAGCTCGGCCACCTCCCCGCGGGCGTCGCGCAGGCCGGTGCGCGTGTCGAGCGACTCCGCCGAGAACCGCCGCGCCGTCGCCGTCACCGCCTGCAACGGGCCCAGTGCGCGCCCGACCAGCCACCATGACGCGACCCCGGCGGCGAGCACCACCAGCGGAAACGCGACCAATCCGGCCCGCAGCACCTCCGAACGCGCCGCGGCCCCGATGGCCTCGCTGAGCTGTTCGGCCGGGACGTCGCGGTCGCCGACCAGAACGGTGGTCCCCGCCGGCAGCGCGGGCACGGCCTGCGCCACCCCGCCGACGAGCAGCCAGCCCAGCCAGAGCAGCAACCCGCTGACGAGCGCGACCAGCGCGGTGCTGAGCAGGGTGAGCCGCGGCCGCAACCCGGCGAAGAGCCAGGCGTGCCCCACGACACGACGAACCCGCGGCCGCCCTGCGGCGAGGAGTCCGGCACGCCCCACGACGAGCTCTCAGCCCGCAGTCGGTACCCGGTAGCCCGCGCCCACGACCGTCTCGATGACACCGGGCTCCCCGAGCTTCTTGCGCAGCGTCATCACCGTGACCCGGACGGTCGTTGTGAAGGGGTCGGCGTTCTCGTCCCAGACCCGTTCCAGCAGCTCCTCGCTGCTCACGACCGCGCCGCCCGCGCCGATCAGCACCTCCAGGACACCGAACTCCTTGCGGGTCAGCTCGACGGCCCGGTCGTGACGGTGCACGGTGCGCCGCGCGGGATCCAACACGACGTCGCCGGCCAGGAGCAGCGGCGGCATCGCGGGGGTGGCGCGGCGGCCCAATGCCCGGCAGCGGGCCACCAGCTCGGGGAAGTCGAACGGCTTGGCCAGGTAGTCGTCGGCTCCGCGGGACAGGCCGTCGATCTTGTCGGCGAGGGTGCCGCTCGCGGTGAGCATGAGCACCCGCGTGGTGGCCCCGGACGCCATGATCTCCGCGCACAGCTTGTCGCCGGACATGCCGGGGAGGTCGCGGTCGAGGATCACCACGTCATAGCGGGTGACCGCCGACTTCTCGTGACCGGTGTCGCCGTCGTAGGCCACGTCGACGGCCATTCCCTCCCGTCGCAGACCGCGGGCGACGGCGTCGGCGAGAGGACGCTCGTCCTCCACGATGAGAACTCGCATCAGAGGGCCTGCTCCCCTGAAGACGACGAAGCCGTCGGGGTGGACGCAGCCGATGGTGCGGGCGGTGCCGACGGAGACGGCGGGGCCGAGCGCACCGCCCGGGCACCCGGCAGCGCCGCCGCCCACTCGGTGATCCGCCGGGCCACATCCTGGGCGGTCAGCCCCGCCGTGGCGAGCACATCGGGACGGCTGCCGTGGTCGAGGAACGCCTGCGGCAGCGCCAGGTCGCGCATCGGCACGTCACACTCGGCGCCGCGCAACGCATCGGCCAGTGCCGAGCCGAAACCCCCGTGGCGGCCGCCGTCGGCCACGGTGACCACCAGGTCGTGGATACGGGCGAGACCGACCAGCGCCTCGGGCACCGGCAGCACCCACCGCGGATCGACGACGGTGACCGACACGCCCTGGCGGGTCAGCCGGTCGGCCACGGCGAGGCCGAGCTCCCCGAACACCCCGACGCACACCACGAGGACCGCGGGCTCGTCACCAGCAGTACTGGTAGCCGCCGGCTCGCGCAGCACATCCACCCCGTCGATCCGGCGCACGGCCGGTACCGAGTCGATCACGGCGCCCTTGGGGAAACGCAGCACCGTGGGCCCGTCGTCGACAGCGACCGCCTCGGCGAGCTCCTCGCGCAGGGTGACGGCGTCACGCGGCGCGGCCACCCGGATTCCGGGTACGACCCCGAGGATCGACAGGTCCCACATGCCGTTGTGCGAGGGTCCGTCGTTGCCGGTGACCCCGGCACGGTCCAGCACGACGGTGACCGCCTGCCCGTGCAGCGCAACATCCATCAGCAGCTGGTCGAACGCCCGGTTGAGGAACGTGGAGTAGATCGCCACAACTGGATGCAGCCCGCCCATCGCGAGACCTGCGGCGGAGGTGAGGGCGTGCTGCTCGGCGATCCCGACGTCGAAGCAACGGTCCGGGTGGGCAGCAGCGAACGGCGCCAGCCCGGTCGGGCCGAGCATCGCCGCGGTGATCGCGACGACATCCGGGCGCCGCGCCCCGAGCTCGACCATCTCCTCGGCGAACACACTGGTCCAGCCCCGTTGAGCGGGACCGGTGGGCAGCC
>JBOHEP010000346.1:0-2619 GCA_050701075.1 Pseudonocardia sp.
ACCCGGGCGTCGCCAGTTCGCGCAGCCGCCCCAGCAACGGGTCGAACATCGCCCGCCCGGCTCCGCCGCTGCGCCGCGTCACGATCAGATGCAGGCCGACGTCCTTGGCCTGCGGAAGGAACTCCAGTAGCGGTAGTAACGGGTTCGGGCCCGCACCACCGGTGGGCGCGACGAGGTCGTAGTCGTCGACGAGAACGTAGACCTCCGGGCCGGTCCACCAGCTGCGCTTGCGCAGCGCCTGCGCCGTGACCTCGGGTCCGGGAAGCCGGCCGCGCAGCGAGCCGGCCAGCTCGCGGGCCGCGTCGGCGGCGGCGGCGGGAGTGCTCGCGTAACCGATGAGGTGCGGCTCCCGTATCGTCCCGAGCAGGCCACGGCGGTAGTCGACGATCACGAACCGGGCCTGCTCGGGCCCGTGGCGTTCGACGATCCCGCTGGCCAGGACCCGCAGCAGGGTGGTCTTGCCGCTCTCTGCATCGGCGTAGCAGACCAGGTGTGGTTCGTCGGCGAAGTCCAGCTCGACCCTGGCCAGCCGTTCCTCATCGATCCCGACCGGGATGCCGGTGGCGCCGGGTTCGGCCCGCGGTAGCTCGTCGCGGTCGAGCCGGGTCGGCAGCAGCCGGACCGGCCCGAAACCCGGGCACGGCCAGGCAGCCGCGATCTCGGCCACCAGTGCCGTGGTGGCGCCGGTGAGAAGCCGCGGTGCGGCGAGCACGGTCGGCGCACCGTCGGGAGCAAGGCCGTGCCCCGGCGAGGACGGGACGGCCACGGCCTTGCGCCGGTCCACCTCGGACTCCGACGGTTCGCCCAGCCGCAGCTCCAGCCGGCTGCCGAGCAGGTCCTTGAGGGCGGGCCGCAGCTCGGTCCAGCGGTTCGCCGAGATCGCGAGATGCACCCCGTAGGACAGTCCCTGCGCGGCCAGCGTGAGCAACTGGGCCTCCACGTCGTCGAACTCACCGCGCAGGGTCAGGTAGCCGTCGACGACGAGCAGGACGTCGGTACTCGGCTCAGCGGTGAACAGACCGGCCGCCCGCCGGACCCGGAACTCCTCCACCGAGGTCAGTCCGGCGTCCCGGAAGAGCCGGTCCCGGCGGTCGAGCACCGCAACGAACTCGGCGACGGTGCGGCGCACCAGGTCGGGCTGCTGGCGATCCGCAACGGTGCCCACGTGCGGCAACCCGGCCAGCGGGGTCAGCGCGCCACCACCGAAGTCGAGCACGTGGACGCCCAGCTCCGCCGGAGTGTGGGTCAGTGCGAGCCCGAGCAGCACGGTTGCCAACGCCGTGGACTTGCCCGAGCGCGGGCCGCCGACCACGCCCAGGTGCCCGGATGCCCCCGACAGATCGAGCATCAACGGATCGCGCCGCTGCTGGTAGGGCCGGTCCACCTGGCCGATCGGCACCCGCAGCCCGCCTGCGGTGCAGTTCGGCGCAACCAGTCCACGACCCGGCAGCCGGCGCACCGGTCCGAGCAGCTCGTCCAGCGGTGGGGGCGTGTCGAGTGGTGGCAGCCACACCCGGTGCGCAGGCGGTCCCTGGCCGTCGAGCGCGGCGATGAGCGTGTCCAGGACGGTGGGCCCGGCGTCCGGGTCGTCCGGAACGGGGATCGGGCAGGTGGTGGGCAGCTCGGGTTCGCTCACCGGACCCGCGGAGAACAGGTGGGCCCGACCTCGCGGCCGAGCTCGGTCGTCGGGCTCCGCGACGAGGGCCGGGCCGGGCCCCGACACGTATGCGGCCCGGAATCGGACGAGCTCGTCGGTGCCGGTGGCAAGGAACGCCGAGCCCGGCTCGGGTGGTAGCTGATGGGCGTCGGGCACACCGAGCACCGCCCGGGACTCCGCCGCGGAGAACGTCCGCAGTGCGATCCGGTAGGACAGGTGCGATTCCATCCCGCGCAGCCGTCCCTCGTCGAGCCGCTGCGAGGCCAGCAACAGGTGCAGCCCGAGCGAGCGACCGAGCCGGCCGATCGTCACCAGCAGCTCGATGAGCTCGGGACGCTGGGCGAGCAGCTCGGAGAACTCGTCGACGACCAGGACGAGCGCCGGCAACGGCGGCAGGTCGGTATCGTTGCGCGCTCCGCCGGCGCTCTGCGCGGCCCGTTGCCGCCGGGCCGCCGCGTACTCGACCACGCCCGCCAGGTTGCCGGCGACGCGCAGCAGCTCCTGACGACGGGTGATCTCGCCGGCCAACGCGTCGGCCATCCGGTCGACCAGCGTCAACTCGTCGGCCAGGTTGGTGATCACCGCGGAGACGTGTGGGAGCGCCGCCAGCCCGAGGAAGGTGGCGCCGCCCTTGAAGTCGACGAGCACGAGGTTCAGGTCCTCGGACGAGTGCGTCGCGGCCAGGCCGAGCACCAGGGTCCGCAACAACTCGCTCTTGCCCGAGCCGGTGGCGCCGATGCACAGGCCGTGCGGACCGCTGCCGCCCTGGGCGGACTCCTTCAGGTCCAGGAGGACGGGGGCACCGCGCTCATCGACGCCGATCGGCACTCGCAGCCGGTCGGCGTCGACACCGCGCGTGCGCCGACGCAGCGCGGCGACCCCCGCCGGTCCGGGACCGAGCCCCAACAGCTCCGGCAGCCCGTGCCCGACTCCCGGCGCCCCGGCGCCCGCGGGTTCGGTTC
>JBOHEP010000347.1:0-5873 GCA_050701075.1 Pseudonocardia sp.
GCGGCGACGAGGCCGTGGGTCACGAACCGCCGCGGGCGGGGCGACGGGGCCGGGATCGCATGGACACGCCTTGACACGGCACCCTCCAGACGCGCCGGAACCTCCGCAGCGTAGGTACCGGGACCACCCCCATGGGGCCGAACCGGAGAACCCGCTGGATCAGCGCTGGTGCGTCCGTCGATCGAGCCAAGCCCCGAGCACAGCACGCACGGCACGACTCTCGACAAGGTCTACTCTCGACAAGGTCTATCGTGCGCCCATGTCCCACGATGCCGTCCAACGGTGGGCAGAGGTCGAACCGCTCCCCCCCGGTCAACGGCGACCTCACTACAGCTCCTGGCTTCGGTGGACACGCTGCGAGCATCCTGGGAGGAGGCACTTTCACATGTCACTCCACGCGAGTTCACGAGGCGCTGGAGTTCCTCGCCGAAGCTGTTCGCGACGACCAGGACCTCACGTTACATTTCGTTCGGCAGCTGCACCAGCTGGTCTGCCGCGAACAGACCACCTACGAGGAGTGCTTATGCACTCAAAAGGGGGCGGATTCGCTAACGTTGGTCCAGCTGAGAGGAAACCGTGGATCTCGGGTACGAGCGCTACTGTCATGCTGATCCTATCTTTTACGAGGCTGTTGAACACTGGAACGATATCCAGAGCAGATTCGCCGCTACTCATCAAGCAGTACCCGCAGGGTGGGATCGCTTCTTACGTGATGGGTGGGTAATACTACATCCATCCACGCAAGAGTTGCCCCTGCAGGGCTGGAAGATCCACGTCTCGGCGTGTCTCGGATGGGCCGAAGACGTGCTCGGCGTCGTGTGGGACTACTGCCTTGAACGGAACATCGCGTTCAAGTTTCTCCGCAGTCGCGACATCCTGCTCGTGGAGAACTCCAAGTACGCCCACCGTGCCTCCAGTGGCAAGTTCCTCACGCTTTATCCCGTCGACGAGGTCGAGCTCCACCGCACGCTGACCGACCTTGCCATCGAACTCGCCGGATCCCCCGGGCCGTACATCCTCAGCGACCTACGATGGGGGTCCGGTCCGCTGTACGTTCGCTACGGCGCATTCCTCCAGCGGCATTGCGCATCCGAGAACGGTGATCTCGTTCCGGCGATCGCGACCCCGGAGGGTCAGCTGGTCCCGGACCTGCGGCGTCCGATCTTCCAACCGCCACCGTGGGTCGACATCCCACACTTCCTCGCCGCCCAGATCGCGCAAAGACGTCATGGGTCGACCGAAAATCTCCCGTACGAGATAGAAGGGGCATTGCACTTCTCCAACAGCGGCGGAGTTTACCTTGCCCGGGACCAACGGACGGGACGGCGGGTCGTGCTCAAAGAAGCACGCCCCCACACCGGCCTCGATCGGGACGGCACGGACGCGGTCACTCGCCTGGAACGCGAGCGAGCCATGCTCGAACAACTCTCCGGCATCGGGGTCGCCCCTGAGCCTGTCGAACATCGAGTGTGCTGGGAGCACCACTTCCTCGTCGAGGAACACATCGACGGCACGCCGCTCAACACGGCCATGGTCGCGCGCTACCCACTCGTCCGACCCGATCCATCCGAGAGTGAGATCGTCGAGTACACCGCGTGGGCCCTCAACGTCCTCAGGCGGGTCGAACAAGCACTCGATGCACTCCACCACCGGCGGATCGTGTTCGGTGACCTGCACCCCCGTAACATCATGCTCCGGCCCGATGGGCGCGTTGTCTTCATCGACTTCGAGACGGCGTCGCATCTGGAGGAGAACCGTCTTCCTGGTCTCGGCGCGCACGGTTTCGCCGCACCGCCAACCCACTCAGGCCTCGACATCGACCTCTATGCCTTGGCCAGCCTTCGGCTGTGGATGTTCCTCCCGCTGACCCCTCTGCTACGCAAGGATCCGGCGAAGGCGCAGACGTTCACACGGGTGCTCACCGAGCGGTTCACACTGCCCGCGGCGTTCGCGGCTGAGATCCTGAGGGGCCTCAGTGTCACCGAACGCCCACGCCTACCCTCGCCGGGACAGCTATCCGACCCGGAAAAACCCGACGCCGTGCCGATCGACGTGGAGCACGCCGACTGGGACACGCTCCGTAGGTCGATGACGGAGGCGGTCCTCGCCAGCGCGACACCGCAGCGGCCGGATCGGCTCTTCCCCGGCGACGTGGCCCAATTCCGGTACGGCGGACTCGGCCTGGCCTACGGCGCCGCTGGGGTGCTCTATGCGCTGAGCACGACGGGAGCGGCCCCGCAGCCTGAGCACGTCGACTGGCTCATCCGTGCCACCCGGAAAGACAGCCACCCGCACCCGGGGTTGTACAACGGGTTGCACGGAGTCGCCTACGTTCTGGACCACCTCGGCAGAAACGACGACGCACTCACCACGCTCGACCGCGCGCTGGCGCTGACCGACACCGTCCGCGCCGTGGGGCTGTTCGGTGGCCTGGCCGGCGTCGGCCTGAACCTGCTGCACTTCGCGCGGGCCACCGCGGACCCGACGCTGCACAACACCACCATCGGGATCGCGGAGCAGCTCGCCCGCACGGTGCACGACCCTGCTACGGCCCCGGACCGACCCTCCGGCGCAGGCCTCATGTACGGCTTCTCCGGTGCGGCGCTGTTCTTCATCCACCTGCACGAGTCCACCGACGACACCACGTTCCTGGACCTGGCCGCGGCCGCGATCCGCCGAGACCTTGCGTATTGTCAGACGACCGACGACGGGCGCTTCGAGGTCAACGACGGCCGACGGCTACTTCCCTACGTCGCCACCGGCAGCGCCGGGATCGGTCTGGTACTCCACGAGTACCTCCAGCATCGCGACGACGAGGAGTTCACCTCAGCCCGAGCGCGCGCCCGCCGCGCCTGTGAGACCGAGTTCCTCGTCCAGGCGGGGTTGTTCAACGGCCGGGCCGGGCTCATCGCCTGCCTGAGCCGACTATCGGATCCGACGGGGGACGCAAGCGGCACTCCGGCGCTCGACCGTCACCTACGTCGACTGCTCTGGCACACCGTGCCCTACCAGGAGCACGTGGCCTTCGTCGGCGATCAGCTACTCCGGCTCTCCATGGATCTGGCGACGGGATCAGCTGGTATCCTGCTCGCGCTGCACACCGCACTCGACGAGACTCACTCGTTCCTGCCCTTCCTGGAGAACCGCCGAACCGGCAACACCCCGACATGTCCCGAAAGGAGGTAGACCATGGAACACATCCTGCAACTCCAGATCCTGGACGTTCCCGAAGAGACCCACGGGAGCGTCGCTTTACAGCGAAGCGGGCTCAGCATCTTGCTGTGCAGCGACAGCGGTTTGAGCCTCGTAACATGTAACTGATCGCCCGCACCCGCTCGACGCGGGGTGGCGGGGCTCGGACCGACCCCACCCCGCGCCGGTCGCTGTGGCTCCGCTGCCCTGCATTGCGAGAGCCACACGAGGACACCCGCGGAGGACGGTCGCTCATGCCCGCCGTTCGACGGTCATACCGCCCTCTCGACGCCCGCGACGTCGCCCCGTGGCGGACGCTGCTCGCCCGTGTCCGTCCGCACGCCTGGGTTCTGGTCGGCGGAGCCGTCCTGGGTATGGTCGGGAGTGCCGCCGGGCTGGCCCAGCCGCTGGTGGCCAAGGCGGTCATCGACGCGCTGAGCCAGCAGCGGTCGCTGGTCGAACCGCTGCTGGTGCTGACCGGGCTGGTCATCGCTGGCGCGGGAGTGTCCGCCGCAGGAAGGTACGTGCTGGAGCGCGCGGCGGAGAGCGTGGTGTTGTCCGCACGGGTGCGGCTGATCTCACGAATGTTGGGGCTGCGGGTCGGCGCGCTCGACCGTCTCAAGCCCGGTGATCTGCTCTCTCGGGTCACCTCCGACACCACCCTGCTGCGCAACGTCTGCACGCGCAGCCTGGTCGGCGGTGTCAACGCGATCTTCACCTTGGTCGGGGCGATCGTCCTGATGGCCCTGCTGGACGTGCTGCTCCTCGCGGTGACACTCGCCGTGATCGCTGTGGTCGGCGGCCTGGTCGCCCTCGTGATGCCCGGTATCTCCTCGGCGACCGAGCGATCCCAGGCCGCCGTCGGGGAGATGGGTTCGCTGCTGGAGCGCGCCCTCGGAGCCTTCCGCACGGTCAAGGCCAGCGGCGCGGAGCACCGGGAGACCGTCGAAATCACCGGTGCGGCCCGCACCGCCTACCGGCACGGTGTCGAGGTGGCGCGCTGGACCGCGCTCGCCGCCATCCCCGCCGAACTCGCCGTCCAGCTGTCCTTCCTGGTCGTCCTCGGGGTCGGTGGTGCCCGGGTAGCCACCGGCGCGCTCGCAGTGTCCACATTGATCGCGTTCCTGCTCTACCTCTTCTACCTGATCAATCCGATCGGGGCCCTCGTCAACGCAGCCACACAGCTGCAGGTCGGCCTCGCCGCGGTACGCCGGATCCGCGAGGTAGAGACGCTCCCGGGAGAACCGCGGTCAGCCGGCCCCGTCGCCGCCCCGCTCGATGAGCATCCCACTTCGGCGCCCGCATCCGTTGCCTTCAGCGACGTGTGCTTCCGCTACCAACCCGGCGCCCAGCTGGTGCACGACCACGTGACCTTCGCGGCACCACCCGGCGCGATGACAGCCATCATCGGCCCCTCCGGCGCCGGCAAGACCACCGTCTTCGCCCTGCTGGAACGCTTCTACCAACCCGAACACGGCACCATCACCCTGGACGGCAGAGACATCGCCGATTGGCCACTCACCGAGTTGCGTAGCACGATCGGGTATGTCGAACAGGACGCATCAATCCTCGCCGGAACCCTCCGCGACAACCTGAGCTACGCCGCCCCGCACGTCACCGACGACGAGATCCACACCGCCCTCGCCCGCACTCGACTGACCGACCTGCTCGAGCGCCTGCCCGACGGACTCGACACCATCGTCGGATACCGCGGCACCACACTGTCCGGCGGGGAACGCCAGCGAATCGCCATAGCCCGTGCGCTACTGCGTGCGCCTCGCCTGCTCCTGCTCGACGAGGCCACCTCCCAGCTCGACGCAGCGAACGAGTCAGCGCTGCGGCAGGTGATAACCGACCTCTCCGGTGTCACCACGGTCGTCGTCATCGCCCACCGGCTCTCCACCGTCGTGAACGCGCGCCAGATCATCGTCATGACCGCCGGCCGAACGACCGCAACCGGGACCCATACCCAACTACTGCGCTCCAACGGCCTCTACCGCGACTTCACCGCCGACCAACTGCTCGCCCAATGAGGACGCCCACCTACCACGTCCGCTCCCCGTCAGCCGCCACTGAGGCGTGACGACCAGGGGGGCGGACTACGCCCGTGATGTTCGCGCCGTCCGAACTGTCGGAGGGCGTCCACGCGGCCCATTTCCGGCGGCCGAGCAGACACTCCTCGGCCCGCGACTGAAACGGGCGTTGTGTCATCGCCCCCTGCCGGCTCGTGTCCTTGATCCCGCCTACGTCACGTTCCGTTCTGAGGGGCTCCGCCCGGCCCCCCGGAGGGTCCGGCCCGCCAGGGCCGGCAGCAGGCGGTCGAAGCCGTGATGACCCACCAGGTGAAGACCTGCGGGCCGGACGAGACCGTCGCGACCGCGATGGCCCGGATGACGCACGGTCGCTATCGACACCTGCCGGTGCTCGACAAGGACGTCCTCGTCGGCATGGTGAGCATCGGTGACCTGGTCAAGCACCGGGTAGCGGAGATGGAGCTGGAGACCGGCGTCCTGCGCGACGCGTTCATCGCCCGCCAGTGACGGCGGGCCACTGAGGCTGTGAACGCAACGAACGGCCCTGACCGGCTCAGTCGAACCGCGGGGCCTCGGTGCGGGTGCGCTTCAGCTCGTAGAAGTGGGGGTACGCGGCCAGGAGGCGCGCGCCGTCGAAGACCGTGCCGG
>JBOHEP010000348.1:0-2953 GCA_050701075.1 Pseudonocardia sp.
TCGGCCTGACCTTCCACGCGACGACCCAGGAGATGGTGCCGCACTGCGATGTCGTCACGATCAACGCGCCACTGCACCCGCAGACCCAGGGCCTGTTCGACGACGCCCTGCTCGCGACGATGCGCCGCGGCGCCTATCTGATCAACACCGCGCGCGGCCTGATCGTCGACCGCGACGCGGTCGTGCGTGCGCTGGAGAGCGGGCAGCTCGCCGGGTACGCCGGCGACGTCTGGTACCCGCAACCCGCGCCGCCCGACCATCCGTGGCGGACCATGCCGAACCATGGCATGACCCCGCACATCTCCGGGTCGTCGCTTTCGGCACAGGCCCGCTACGCCGCCGGTACCCGCGAGATCCTCGAGGCGTACTTCGCCGGCACGCCGTTGCGCGAGGAGTACCTCATCGTCGACGGTGGCAAGCTCGCCGGAGCCGGAGCGCACGCCTACAGCACCCGTAGCTGACGACCTGACCTTCGGACCGATCGTGCGAGTGCCGGGGAATCCGGCGGACCGGGTCGAGGGCACGGTCTTCGAGCTCGCGCGGGCCGAGTTGGCTGCCGAACCGACTCATACTGATGTCATCGACAACGACGCGGGGTACTCCCCGGATCAGGTGGCGGGCCGGTTGCGCCACGAGCACGGCGGTGAGCACGCTGATCCGATGGCCGACACGGTGTCGCACGAGGCGATCTACACCTGGATCTACGCGCTCCCGAAGGGCGAGCTCGCCCGCCAGGGCATCCTGCTGCGTTCCGGGCGCACCAAACGTCGCCCCCGCGGTCACCGGTCGAGCCCCGGGGCCCGGATCGTGGGCATGACCAGCATCGACGCCCGCCCCGCCGAGGTCGCCGACCGGGCCGTTCCCGGGCATTGGGAAGGTGATCTCATCATCGGCAAGGGTGGACGCTCGGCGATGGCCACCCTGGTCGAGCGCACGTCACGCTACACGGTGCCGGTCGCGCTTCCCCCCGGTCGCCGTGACGCCACCACCACCTGCGATGCGCTCATCACCGCCGTGGCCGGGATGCCAGCCGAGCTGGTCAAGACCCTGACCTGGGACCAGGGCAGCGAGATGGCCGCCCACGCCGCGTTCACCCTCGCCTCCACCGTGGAGGTCTACTTCGCCCACCCCCACTCGCCGTGGGAGCGCGGCACCAACGAGAACACCAACGGACTGCTCCGCGAGTACTTCCCGAAGGGCACCGAGATCACCGACGACCAAACCTACCTCAACCTCGTCGCCCGCGAACTCAACAACCGACCACGGCGTATCCTCGGCTACCGAACCCCAGCAGAAGTCTTCACCGACCTTCTGACCAGCTCGATTGCTTCCACCGGTTGAGACCGCCAGGTGCTTCGCCGCGGCCTCGGCCAGCCCGGCCCGCAACGCCTCGTTGCCGACCCGGGCCGCGGTGCCATCGGCGTTGTTGCGCTCGGAGCAGAACAGCGGAACGCCGTGCCGGGCAGGATCGTCGCCGAGCTGGCCCCACACGTCCTCGACGAACCAGCGCAACGTCCGTCCCGCATCGTTGATCAACGGCACCATGCGTTCTCGGGGCCCGGAGCCGCGGGCGCCCTTGCCGTGTCGGACGTGGAGCTTGCCGAACCGGCCCCGATCCCACGTGATGTCGGCGAGATCGAGCTGGCGGGCCTCGTTGACCCGCAACCCCACCTCCGACATCAGCCGGGCCGCGGCGTAGTTCCGCGCGGTGGGACCGAACTTGCGGCAGATCGCCAGCTCGCCGCGCCACCCCCCGAACAGCATCGATCGGGCACCCCAGGATCCGGCCCGTCAGGTTGTGGATCTCGACCTCATGCCGCAGCTCCACGAACTCGAAGTACGTCTTGACCGCCTGCGCCCGCGCCAACCGGGTGTTCACCGCCACCGCACGCAGCACCGTCCCGAAGTAGGCGTCCGCATCGGCCGGTTCCATGTCCCACAACGGCCGCCCGAACCAGGTCCGGACCTGCTCGAGATGGCTGACATCCGAGCGGATCGTGCAGTCCGACAGCCCGGCGGCCGAACGCGCGAGCACGAACCCGGCGAACACATCGGTCTCGAACCGCTCGATCTCCTCCGGGCCGGCCACGCCGCGCATCTCGCGGAGATCCCGCACTACCGCCAACCCCACCGCGCCCCCCTCAACTTCAGCCCAGTCGCGCGATCACCAATGTGAACGACATCGACTCTCAGAAAATCTGAAGTTGAGTCAAACCTGGCAAGATCACCCAAACGAGCCAGAAGGCCTGGTCCAGGCACGGAGAGAGCGGAACACCCCTCAGGGAACCCGGGGTTACTTCTTAGGAAAAAGACCAGCACATGCTGACACCTCGCCGCGCGGCCGACCCATCCGGCTGGCTGAACCGGCACCGACGTCTGGTCCGGAACTACGAACGGCTGCCCGAACACCCACGAGGCCATGGTGCTGTGGGCCACCACCATGATCATGAGACGGCAGCTCGTGCGGCACGTGACCGGCGAACCAGCCAGTCCTCGCTGGGGCGGCCAACGCCCAAGACCCCGGCCCAAGCAACAAGATCTGCAGCCCACCCAGCAAGATTCGCAGGCGGCGTGACACGGTTCGCTAACAGGCTCTGAGTGGTGCGGTGGTGTGTCGTTGGGCTCATGGTTGGGTCGGTTCGGCGTCGGGTGTCGGAAAGTGTCGGTGCCCGAATGTATGTTCGAAGTGTGCAGGAGGCATGGCGGGTTCCGGTCGGGTTGGCGGCGATGCCGCCAGGGCCCGAGCTCGCTGCTGTGCTGGCCGGGGTCGATCTCGACCAGGCCGTGGCCGGTGACGCGGTGGAGTTGCTTTGTGCATCGGCCCGGCAGTTGGCTCATGATCAGGCCCGGTTCTTCGCGGCGATGGTGCGGGTGGGTCGCGCGGTGGTGGCCCAGGCGCGCGGTTGCGCGCCGGCGTCGTGGCGCGGCCCGGTGATCGGGGAGTGGGCGGGCG
>JBOHEP010000349.1:0-2206 GCA_050701075.1 Pseudonocardia sp.
ACCCGTGCCGCCAGCTCGGCTGCCCGCTGGGGCCCACCACCCGGATGCGGCGCACCACGTCCTTCCCGACCGCCGCGGCCAGCCGGACCAGCAACTGCCGCTGCATCGTACGCAGCTGCGTCGCCCATGCCGTGGACTCTGCCTGGAGCACCAGCTCACCGTCGTGCAGCGACACGGGTGCGCAGTGATCGGCGATCTCCGGACCGACCAGGTGAGGCCATCGACCGAGCACGGTGGCGTCGGTCAGCCGGGGGGACCACCCGCGATCCATCGCCACCCGGGAGACCACCCGGCCGAACGGCTGCGGGTCCCGATCATCAGGGCCGGGCCCCGACCAGCGCCGACGGCGGGCGCGGCCGGTGGCCGGGCGTCCAGCGCCGCGCTGCGCCGACCGCTGGGTGGCCCGTTCGGCCGATGCCTCCCGCGCCGCGCGCAACGCCTCGCGGGCGATATCTGACCCACGACCAGCGGTCAAGTTGTCCGCATCCCCAGGGTTGTGGACAGCTCCTCTGGACAGGTCCCTGGCGGGGGGTCGCTCGCCGTCGACGAACGGTCGTTTCGGCCCGTCAGCGGCCATGCGCTCCGACTTATCCACAGTATCCACAGCTCTGTCCACAGGCGGTGTACATCATATTCGATCTCCGGACGTGGCTCCTTTGGCCGATCGAACGACGGTTCCGCCGCTCACCGCGAACCGCGTCCCGTGCAGACTGTCGGGCACGTCCTGGGCAACCGCGACGGTGACCAGCACCTGCTCCGCGCGCAGGGCGACCTCGGCCAGCGCCCGGCGGCGGCTGGTGTCGAGCTCGGCGAACACATCGTCGAGGATCAACACCGGCTCCACGTCGTCGGCCAGCAACAACCGATAGGACGCCAACCGCAGTGCGAGCGCCAGCGCCCAGGACTCCCCATGGCTGGCATAGCCCTTCGCCGGCCCGTCACCCAGTCCTAGTTCCAGGTCGTCGCGGTGCGGGCCGACCAGGCACACCCCGCGGTCCACCTCCTGGCGCCGCACCCGCGACAGTTCGTCGAGCAGCCGGACCTCCAGCTTGTCGACGGTGACCGGGAGCTCACCCTCCATGCTCGCCCGGTAGGACAGACCGATGGATTCCGACGTCGGCGCCACCTCGTCGAACGCCTCGACGGCCAGCGGCGCGATCCCCGCCATCAGGTCGAGCCGCCCGGCCAGCAGAGCCGCGCCATGGCGGGCGAGGTGCCCGTCCCAGACGTCGAGGGTGCTCAGGTCACCACCCGACCGTGCCGACTTGAGCAGCGCCGAGCGCTGACGCAGGACGCGGTCGTAGTCCGCGCGGATCCCGGCGTAGCGGGGGAACCGGGCGACGAGCAGATCGTCGAGGAACCGGCGTCGCTCCCCCGGATCGCCGCGGACCAGGGCGAGGTCCTCCGGGGCGAACAGCACAGTACGCAGGATGCCGAGCACGTCCCGGACCCGGCTGACGGGTGCGCGGTTCACCCGGGCCCGGTTGGCCTTGCCCGCGCTGATCTCCAGCTCGACGTTCAGCTCGCGGCCGTGATGGACTACCGCGGCGCGCACCACAGCACACTGGGCACCGCGGCGGATCAGCGGTGAATCGGTGGCGACCCGGTGGGACCCGAGGGTGGCGAGATAGCCTGCCGCCTCCACGAGGTTGGTCTTACCCACCCCGTTCGGCCCGATCAGAACGGTGACCCCGGGCTCAAGGTCGAGCTCGGCCCGCTCCCAGGATCGGAAGTCGACCACCGCCAGGCGACGCAGGTGCACCTCGCGCGTCAGTCCTGGGTCGAGCCGGTGCCGGAGCTCGGGCCGGCGTGCTCCCCGGGAGCACCCGCCGGCCCGGCGGCACGCACGGCGTGCCCGCCGAACTGCTGACGAAGCGCGGCGACGGCCCGCATGGCAGGCGAGGAGTCCTGCCGCGAGGCGAACCGGGCGAACAGCGCCGCGGAGATGACCGGGAGCGGCACGGCATGGGTGATCGCTTCCTCGATCGTCCAGCGGCCCTCGCCGGAGTCCTCGACGTAGTCGTCGAGCGCGACCAGCTCGGGATCCTCACGCAGGGCCAGAACCAGCAGGTCGAGCAACCAGGACCGCACGACCGTGCCCCGTGACCACGCCCGGAGCACGGCCGGGACGTCGGTGACGAGGTCGACCGCCGAGAGCAGCTCGAAGCCCTCGGCGTAGGCCTGCATCAGCCCGTACTCGATGCCG
>JBOHEP010000350.1:0-12677 GCA_050701075.1 Pseudonocardia sp.
CGGCGTTCGCGCATCGCGCGGTGTGGGACGCGGAGAACGGGTGGATCGAGATGCGGCTGCGGGCCGAGCGGGCGATGACCGTCAAGGTCACCGCCCTGGGGCTCGCCGTCGAGTTCGCGGCGGGCGAGGAGATCTGCACGGAGATCTCGACGAAGTTCCGGCCCGAGCAGGTACGGGCGATGCTGCAGTCGACCGGGTTCGAGCAGACCCGGGTGTGGACCGATCCGCGGGATCGGTTCGCGCTGTCCCTGGCCACCGCGAGATGAGCCGTCATCGCCCTGTTGCGTTCCGCGAGGCCGGCTGCCTGGCGGCCGAGTGCGGTCAGATCGAGGAGGAGGTAGCAGGAGTCACCGAGCGACTCGGCGCCGCGGGCGTACATCGAGTACGTGTGGAAGGTCGGGGTGGCGCAGGCGGTCGCAGGCCTGCTCGAAGCGGATCAGGCGGGCTGCGGACTTCGGGGCCAGGCCGATCTCGCGGCTGAACTTCTCGGCGAGGTGGCGGCGGCTCCAGCCGACCTCCCGCGCCAGGTCGGCGATGTGCAGCGTCCCACCGGATTCCTCAAGGCGGTCCCACGCGTAGCCCACCTCCGGTTGCACGCCGCGCTCGCCGGGGCCGGTCGCGGCGAGCCTGCCCAGCACACGATCGAGCAATGCGAAGCGCTCGTCCCAGGTCGGGGTGGTTGTCAGCTGGTCGAGGACCGTGGCCACCCGCGGCCCGAGGAGTGCGGTCAGGTCGACGACGTCGGCGGCGAGCTCCCCGGCGGGAAGTCCCAGCAGCGCGCGGGCCCCGCGCCAGGTGAGCCGCAGCTGCAGGCCGGTCTGCGGGCCCCCTGTGCGATCACGGCGGGCCGGTCGTGCAGGCCGCCGACCATCGCGACGAAGGTGGCGGGGGAGCGGGCCGGGTCGGGCAGCCGCAGCAGTTCGACTGCGCCGTCGAGGCAGAGCAGGAAGGTCAGGTGCGCGCCGGGGACGCCCTGGTGGGTGCTGGGTGGGCCCGCGTCCATCCGGTAGCCGGTGTATGCGGAGACGTAGGGCAGCAACGCCGACGCGGGCCGGCGTTGCACCAGGGTGGGGGGTGCGTGCGCTGCGGCCGGGGCGACCATGGAACCGAGGGTAGGCGCTTCGAGGCTGGTGTCCGGACGACCACCGGGCCACGGGGCTGATGCTTCGGCCCTCAGCCGCCAGCTTGGTGAGCGATCGGCGCAGGTAGGGATCGACTGGCTGTGAGCTCGTCGTAGCCCGTTGGGGTGGGCGGGCAGATCTACCGGATGCGCGACGGGAAGATCGCCCTGCTGCCCGATCTACTTCGCGCCCGAGCATGTTGAACCTTCAGGCCGAGCCGTTCGGGCGGATGAGGGCCTCAGGGGACCGCTTCCGAGTACTCGGTCGGGCGATCCGCGGATCTTCGCGCAGCTTGGTTCGGGGCAAGCCTCAGGCGAACTCGTAGTGGTGATTTGGCCCCGGATGGTCACGAAGTGTAGCGGATTCGCGCGAGAAAGGCCGGATGGGCGCCGTGATCCAGGCGTAGCGCCGGGGTGCTGGTGGGGCGAACGGCACCTTCGCACGCTAGGTCGGTACGAGTGTGCCGTTCGTACCAGGGGCTGTGGGTTACAGCGCAGTGGATCTTTGACTACGGTCTTGGTCACAAACTGCTGCCCAACCGACACCTACTTGCGTGCTTGCAGTGTGTAGCTGTGTGCCAGGCGCTCCGGGCGGTCGAGCACGCGCCACTCGCCTAGGTTGACTTTTCCATCTGGCCAGGCAGGGCGCACCCATCGATTAGATAGGTAGAATCCTACCCAGAGACGGGACGGGGAGCCACCGGGGATGAACGTAGACACGAGAGACTTGATCAGCATCAGTGAGGCCAGCACCGGGGAGTGTCGAAGCTTGTCGCGGATGCAGAGAGCGGGCGGCCGCAGGTCCTGATGCGGAACAGCAAGGCGGTGGCCGCCGTCGTGACTGTCGAGACGATGGACCGGCTACAACGGCTAGAGGAGCTAGAGGACGACTTGCGGCTCCTCAGCATCGCCCTGGTTCGAGCTGCGGCCGACAGCGGCCGACGGTACGCGAACTGGACGACGTGCTGGCTGAGGCAGGCATCGACCCAGATAGTCTGACTGATCAGCAGCATGTAGGCCTCCTCCCGGATCGCCAGCGGGTTGCCTCACACACGTCGGCCGATGTCGCCGGGCGCGGCGCGGCGCTTGCACGCGAGGCTGCACACCCGCCGGGGTCTGGGTCCGGGTGTGCAACGCATCCTGGCCCTTACCGCCGCGATCTGGCACAACGACCGCACCGGCCAGCCGATCAAGCGATCCCTGCTGGCCTATGCCCATGCCCACTGACCCCTTGGAATTAATCATCTCTAGCTAGGCGGCCGCAACCCGGTAGCCGGCTTCGGTGACGGCGGCGCGGATGCTCGCGTCGTCGACCGGGGTGGTGCTGGTGAGGGTGACCGCGCCGGTGGGCAGGTCGACCGCCACGGCCGTGACGCCGTCGATCTCGGTGATCTCCTCGGTGACCGATGCGACGCAGCGCGCACAGGTCATGCCGGTGACGGTGTAGGTGGTCTCGCTCGTCATCGCGGTGCGTCCTTCCTGGTGAAGAGTGTGGTGAGGGGTGTCAGGACTTGACGAGACGGGCGATCGCCGCGCTCGCCTCGGCGACCTTCTGATCGGCCACCGCGCCGCCCTCGGCGACGGCCTGGGTGACGCAGTGCTTGAGGTGCTCGTCGAGGAGACCCAGCGCCACGGCCTCCAGGGCCTTGGTGGCGGCGGAGACCTGAGTGAGGACGTCGATGCAGTACTTGTCGTCCTCGATCATCTTCGCGATGCCGCGGACCTGGCCCTCGATGCGGCGCATCCGCTTGAGGTAGGCGTCCTTGTCGTCGGCGTAACCGTTCATGCGCCCTCCCTGGACGACGTTGACCCGAACATACCCTAGGGGGGTAAAGCATGCAAGGGGACGACGACCAGCGATGCGGTGAGGATCAAGGAGTTGCGGGGGAGGGCCGCGCCGTGCGGCCATCGCCGCATCGACTGCCTGAGGTCAAGCTGTGCACCGTGCCACGTGGACGTCGTGAGGCCAACGTCCAACGGCTCGGGCCTGCGTCAGCCGGGAATCTTCGCGACGATTCCCTGCGAGCCGTCGACCCTGATCTTCGAACCGTCGGCGATCAGCTCGGTGGCGTTGTCGATCCCCACCACAGTGGGCAGCCCGAGTTCGCGGGCCACGACCGCCCCGTGTGACATCATGCCACCGATTTCCAGGACGATGGCGCGAACCGCGGAGAACAACGGCGTCCAGGCCGGGTCCGTCGATGGCGCGACGAGGATGTCGCCGTCGTGGAGCTCGGCGTCCTCCAGCCCGAACACGACGCGTGCCCGCCCCTCCGCGACGCCGGCCGAGACGGGTGACCCGACGAGGACACCTTCGCCGCCCTGACCGGCACGCGGGCCCGTGATGGTCTCGCCCTCGCTGGTGAACAACCGGGGCGGCTTGAGCGCCTCGTGTGCCACATGTTCGGCCCGTCGGGTCTCGATGACGTCGGCCAGGCCGACCGCCACCGTACCGGCGTGTATGACGGCAGCGGTGACAGAGAGGGGCTCGCCGTCGTCGAAGGCAGGTGCGATTCGTCGGGCCTCGGCGGTAACCGACTGCACGTGAGCCCAACGTCGAGGCAAGGCATTGGGTGGTTCTGTCAGGTGACGGGGAGAGCACCCTCGGTAGTAACGGCAACCGGCAAGTCGCCGAATGACCTACGGTGCGTGATTCGCTCCCGACTTTGGGTACTGGTGCTAGTCGTCCTTGCATGCGGGGTGGGCGTACCTGCGCTGGCCCAAGAGCCGGGGATCGCGTTCGACGGATCCGGCACGTACACGTTCGACGCGGGAGAATCAGGGCAGCTCACACTGGTCAACGACACAAGCGATGATCTCGACCTTGCCGTCGGCGTGATCGACTCGGCGGGCGGGCCCCTCGGCCAGATCACCGCGGCATCGCCGGCCCGGATCGCGGCGGGCGGAGTCGGCGGATCGAGCTGTCAAGCACCGCCGCGGCATCCGGGTTCGTGGTCGCGACCGCGTCCTCGACCGGCGGTAGGACTGTGATGGTCGCCCGCCGGGCGATCAGCGCGCGGGACCCAGCTGCGCTATCCGAGCCGTTGGTTGGCAAGTGGTCGCCCACGTCCTACTGGGGGTACTGGTTCGGTCTCCGCAACCAGGCCGCCGATCCTGTTCCGTTCCGGGACCCGATGACGTGTCCGACAACCTCTGCGCCCGTACTGATCGGCGGCGTATCCGCACCGGACACCGGCGGAGCCCGGGTGCGGGCAATGTGCACACCTGGTGGGGCCGCGCTGACCGTCGAGCCCACTAATCCCGCTGGAGCCGACGGCAGGCTGCCGACCGGCTCCTATACGGGCACCGTCGACTTCCTGCCCGACGACAACGACAAGGGGGCGGTGGAGCTTACGGTGCTGCGCACGGACTGGTGGCCGCTACCCACCAGCACCCTGTTGGCCGGTATTCTGCTCGCGCTGGGCGTGACCTGGCAGACGGGCCGGCTGTCCCGCCTGTCGGAGCTGACCGAGCAGACCTATCGGCTGGAGGACGCCGCGACCACCGCCGAAGTCGACTTCCGTCGACGATCGGCAGGCCGGGCCTGGTCCGGAACGTCGATGGCTGGGATCTCCGAGCGAGCCGACGGGCTCCGGGCAAGTGTCCGCGGACAGCGCCGCAGCATGGGAGCGTTGGCGAAGGACGATCCCGCGTTGTTGAGTATCGAGGTGGACATCGCCGGGACGCGGCGGATCGTAGACGAGTGGCCGCTCCTGCACGACCGGCTGATCGTGCTGCAGCAAGGGATCGACGCCGTCCGCGCCGCCGGTGCGCCGCCCGCATTGATCACTGGCGCAGTAGCGTTGACCACTTCGAGCACCGTGCCGCTCGCCAAGGTCGACGACCGGATCGCCGCCGTTCTCGCGACGACCCGGCTTGTCCGCGCCTGGGCTGTCGACGACGCAGTGTTGGACGGTGCCGAGCACGACGTCAAGACGATCACCTTGAACCAGGCAGAGTTCCCGCGGATGCCCGACGAGGATCGGCAGTTCGCGGATGCCAAAGCCGCGATCGGTCGGGCCCGCATCGGTCTCGCGGCGGTCACATCCCTCGCAGAGTACGACGAACGGGGGATCGCGGAGGATGCGCGCACGGCTCGCCGGCTGTTGGACGGGCTGAGTCATCTGCGGCCGTCGGCGCACGTCGGTGGTCTCGGTGGCGACGATGGGCCTGGGTCGGGGCCCGCTCCCGGCACGGCACCCGATGACGACTCACCCGCGGTTCATGCGGCGCGGATCCGGCGGCGAAGAAGGGCGGTGAACGCGATTCAGGGCCGAACTCGGCGTCCGGCAAGCATCGACGAACCACCACTGCGGAGGATCCCACGTGATCGCCTATCCTGCCATGCTCGATGCCCCCGTGAACTGGTCACCGAGCTGCTACCGACGGATCCACGGCGAACTCGCCCGCCTCGGCTACCAGATCGGTGCCTCCACGGTAGCGGGGCGTGGGCCGCTCGCAGCCTGTATGGCGATGTGCGACGATGTCGTGCGTGGTCGACGATCTGTGGTGGCGGGAGGAGGACGCCGAGTACATCCGGCGACGCAGTGACCGCTACCCGGGGGCGAGGGATCTTGAGGTGGCGTGGACGTTGGAAGCAGCGGTGGATCCGCGGCGGATCGTGCATGACCCGGATCCGAAGAGTCGTAGTGGTGCGGTGCGGTTGGTCGGGTACTCGCCGAGCGCAGGTTTCGTGATCACGGTGATCGCGACCGGTGGTGCGCACGCTGGCGTGACGGCGTGGAAGAGCAGCGGGGCAGACCTGCGGGACTACGAGGGGCAGGGGCTAGATGGTGGCTGATAGGGACCAGGCTCGAGTGCTGAGCCGGGCCGAGGATGCGGCGATCGCCGCTGACGTGGGGGCAGTGCGCGAGGAGTACGCCGACGAGGAAGCCGAGGCGGCCGAGGTGGAGGCGGCGGAGAACGCGGCCGCGCTGGAGGTGGCGTTGTCGCTGCGGATCACCCGCGAGCTGGATGGGGAGTTGAAGCGGCGTGCGTCGCAGGAGCAGATCTCGCCGTCGGCGCTAGTCCGTCGGCTGCTGCGGCAGGCCCTGCAGCGGGGGCAGGAGCCCGTCTTGACTGCTCGGCAGGTTGAGGAGATCGCTCGTCGGGTGATGCGAGAGTCTGCGTGATCGCTTCCCGCGAGAAACGTGGCGGTCGCGGCGGCTTGTTGCTACGCCACCAGCAGCGATTGATCCTGGAGCGAATCTGGAGCCGGCAAGGGAGCCGAACGGTCCGGAGCTGTGCTGAACTGACCAGAACGGCTCCACCGTGACCTGCGGGAGTGTCGTTTGTGCTGGTCAGCGCCGTGCGCTTAGCGTGCCTGGGGGAGAAGTCCCTTTACGGTTGGTCAGGGGTCCCGGATCCTGGCTGAGCTGGATCCGCGGGGGTTCTGTGCAGTTGGAAGCTCTTGTGCTTGAGAAGACAGTATCGCGGATGGCTGGTTGTCGATCCTGGAACCCACGTTCCGCAGAGGGTCAGTTTCCAGCTGCCGTTGACATCGCCGTGCGCTGTGCCGCGCCGGGCGATGCGCTGGTCGCCCGGAAGCGGCAATGGCCCGGCCAGGACGTCATCTCCGATCTGCTGGCCACCGCCGAGCAGGACCCGGACCTGGACAACGACGGCATCGCCATGCTCGCCGCCGCGCTGCTGTTCGCCGGGCACGAGACCACCGTGGCGGCCATCGACCGCGGCGTGGTGCTGCTGGCCACTCATCCTGACCAGTTCGCCGAGCTGCGGCGCGACCCGTCCCGGGTGGCGCCGGCGATGGAGGAGATCCTGCGCTCCTCCTTGCCGCTACCAGCATCGACAGTGGCCGGCGACCAAGCCGGCGGGCTACCGCGCTATGCCACCGAAGGCATCGAGTTCCGCGGGGTCAGGATCGCGGCCGGGGAGCTGGTCCTGCTCGGCTTGCGGAACGCCAACATCGACGCTCGCCGGTTTCACCGAACCGGACGGGTTCGACATCAGCCGCGCCCCGAATCCGCACCTGAGCTTCGGGCACGGACCGCGGTTCCGCATCGGCGCACCGCTTGCCCGCATCGAACTAGACGCCCTGGTCACCGCGCTGGGTGATCGCCTGTCAACGCTGGGCCTGGAGTCGCTGCGGTCCCGTGACGAGCTACTCACCGGCGGTCTGGTCGAACTTCCCGTCATCTGGTGACACCATCGGTTGGGACACTTTGCGCGCTGATGGGAGATCCGAACTCGTGCCCAAGGACGTCGACACCGACCGACTGCGCGAGTCGTGGCAGCGCTATGCCCCGCGATACGACCGCGACATCCGCTTGATCGAGCGGATCCAGTTCGGCGGCGGTCGGGAATGGGTGTGTTCTCAAGCCGACGGTGATGTTCTCGAGGTCGCCGTCGGCACCGGCCGCAACCTGCCCTACTACCCACCGCAGGTTCGGTTGACCGGGATCGACTTCAGCCCGGCCATGCTCGACATCGCCCGCCAGCGGGCCACCGAGCTAGGCCGCGCGGTGGAGCTGCGCGAGGCGGACGCCGAGGCGTTGCCTTTCCCCGACGCGTCGTTCGACACCGTGGTCTGCACGCTGGGTCTCTGCGGCATCCCTGACGACCAGGCGGCGATCGCCGAGATGTACCGGGTACTGCGCCCCGCTGGGCGGCTACTGCTGCTGGATCACATCGACAGCCACCACCGGCTGATCCACTACGGCCAGCACCTGCTGGAGAAGCTCACCCTGCGCATGATCGGCGACTACCAGACCCGCCGACCCCTACCGCTCGTCGAGCAGGCCGGATTCGTCATCCACCGTCGAGAACGACTCAAAGCCGGCACTGTCGAGCGGCTCGCCGCGACTAAGCCGGGCTCGCCCGGGTTGTGTATCTAACCGCGAACCCGCGGGTAACCGAGATGGACGCGGTGACCCAGCAGCTGGTCGAGACGCGCATTCGCGTCAAAAAAGAGATTCGCGAGGTCCGCGAGGCTAGGCTAGGCTGTCCGACCCGCTGTTTAGCGATTCCATCGAGATCGAGCATTAACCGGCGGTAATCCCGATCGACATCCTGAACGCCCTCAATGACCAGAAGTCGCACGTCATGCACTTCTCAGGTCGTGGAGGCAAGGGTTGTCGGAGTTCGACGACGGGAAGGCAACCGGCCCCGTGGGCGCACTCGTCGGCCTCGGGCAACTCGCCAAGGCTCTCGGCGCACGGAGGAGCCGGCGCAGCTCGTCGTGCTCAACGCCTGCGACACACGTTGTAGTCGTGCTGCCCGGCGAGCTGCGGGAGGGCATCGGTGCGGCACGATCGCGGCTCGTGACCCTGAGCTGGCGCCGGTTGCCGGGACATCGCGATGGCACGGGACAGTGGGCGACGGAGCCCGTCACCGAACTGTAAGTATCGGTGGGCGCGTGACAGGTCGAGTGGGTTACCGTCACGTTTGTGCCCCCTGCGATCGTGGAGCTCGGTGGGTTGCTGATCGGGTACGGTCAGGTCCCGCTGCTGGCCCGCCCATATTTCGCTGATGGTGATCCGGCGCCGGTCGTTGCGGCGCTAGCGCAGGTGCCGGAGCTTCTCGAGGCCCTGGCCGGGTTGACGGTCGCGCTGACAGGTCCCGCTGGACCGCCCCGACCCCGACCCCGACGACGCGATGCGGGCCGAACAACTTCGCCAAGTTCGTCGCCATTCCCGCGCTCGTCGAGTGCGGGATCACCGTGCGTATCGCGACCACCGCCGAGTCCATCGCCGACTCCGAGCAGCATCAGATGAGCATGGCCCCTCGTGCCCGGTCCGGGCACCCGTTGACCAACCGCCGGGAGGCATGCCCGCGATGACCGACACCGCCATTACCCCGCCTACGACCTCGGCCGTTGCGCACCGAACCCTTGCCCGCGGGTTCGCCGCCCTGCGGATCTTCTTCGGACTCATCTGGCTGAGCAACGCGCTGGCCAAGGTGTTCGACGTCGGCGCCTACGACTGGGGTTTCATCTCGTTCAACCTGATCAACCGTGGGGCAGCGGAGTTCATCGCCACCGACGCCGCGGGCAAGACCGCCATAGCACCCCTGCGGGCCCTGTATCAGGACTTCGTCCTACCCAACTGGGGTTTCTTCGGAGGGTTCCTCACCGTCGCCGAGCTCGCGATCGGCCTCGCACTGCTGCTCGGGATCGCCACCCGCGCCGCAGCCCTGGGCAGCCTGCTGCTCATCACCCCGATCTGGCTGATGCTCATCGACGCGAACTCCTACCTCTGGCTCTACCCTGTCGACCTCTTCCCGCTGCTACTGCTCGCGATTGTGCCCGCCGGGCGGACCGCCGGGCTTGACGGACGGTTCCCCGCCCGGTGGCCGTTCTAGCCGGAACGAGCCGTCCAGTGAGCCCGCGACGACGCGCCGGATCCCGCAACGACCGGCGGGTCGGCCGTGCCACGATCGTGGTGGCAGTGTCGATCCTCGGTGGGTGTGCACCGGCGCCGGGCCGGCCACCGCCGGACGCTCCGGCGGGGCGACGTCACCGCGCTGGATGTGTCCAACGACGGACTCGCCCGGGCTCGTGAGCGCCTGGGCGCTGCTGCGGGGCGGGTCCGGTGGGGTGGTCGCCGACCTGCTGACCTGGACACCGCAGCGTCGCTACGCGGTCTGGCACGTTCGCGCGGTGTTCTTTCAGCCCGGAACGGGCGCCCCTCAAGGGGTACAAGTGCTCAGGCGCAAGGGAACCACTGAGCGGCGGCGTCGGCACGGGCGCGGTGTTCGACGAAGCGGCGCGTCACCTCGGTGATGGCGTCACGGAGGGGGAACAGCTCGCGGGTGACGAGTTGGTCGTCGTGGTCGGCGCTGACGGGGTGCCAGTACACGCCGTCGGCGGTGATGGTGACTTCTGGGATCAGTGATTCGACCGTGAGTTCGAGGCCAGTCTCGGCGACACCGCGGTGTGCCAACGCCCGGATGACCTGGTTCTCACGGTCGATGCCGAGTGTGTCGAGGAAGTCCCGGAACGGGCCGAGCTCGTTGATCCGGTCGGGCTCCAGCGTCGCTGCGACCCTGATGGTGAAGCCCTCGGCCTGCGCGATGCGGATTCCGGCGACGGCTCGTTCCCAGGACCGGGCACCCCGATGCCGGTCGTGAAGCTCCGGTGTGGCGGAGTCCAGGCTGATCTGCAGGACGAGCCGCGCTGGGTCCATGCGTCTGAGCATGTCCAAGCGCCTGCCGCGGAACAGCATGGCGTTGGTCAGCAGGGTGGTCGGGAGTGCGGCCGTGCAGGTGGCGACCAGGGTGTCGAGGTCAGGGAGCAGGAAGGGTTCACCCCCGGTGAGGATGAGCTCACCCACATCCGCGTCGACCGCTTCAGTGGCCAACTGTGCGACCCGTTCAGCGCCCAGCGCGCGGCGCGGGCTCTGCGGCGAGGATCGAACGCAGCAGTAGTCGCACGCGAGGTTGCAGTCGAAGTTGGTGTAGATCCACAGCCGGGTGCCTGGCACCTGGTCGGGTGCCAGCTCGGCGAGCGGATCCGGCCGCCGTCCGCGGCGGACTGTTGCGGCGTGCCCGCGGACCTCGACGAGTTCGTTCCCGCTCCGCGCGCACCAAGCTGCCACCAGCTCCGCACTGTGTTCCGGGTCGCCCTCGTCGAGTGGAACGGTGACCGTCGCCCCCATGGGGAGTGCACCGGTCCGCTCAACGAGGTCCAGGACCAGTCCGTGGTTCACCATCTCGGCGGGATTCCCTGTTCCTTGACCGCCTTGAACAGGGAGCCGTACCCGTCCAGGTGCGGGGGCACCCATTGGCGAAGGCCCTCCATCTCCAAGATGGGCCGGTGCACCGGGTTGTCGAAGTCCATGGCCAGCAGCTGCTCGACCCAGGGCTTGGCCCGTTCCTCCGACAGGGTGGGCAACGTGGTGAAGTTGCAGTGGCTGTAGGTCGGGGACTCCCAGAAGACCTCGAACGCGCCGGGCATCAGCTCGTCGCGCCCGATCGCTTCCCAGGTGTTGATACCGATGGCTGCGGCGTCGGCCTGGTCGTCCATGACGGCACGCAACGCGTCGAGCTCGCTTCGTCCGGTGTCGCCGTGCTTGCCGACGTCACTGTTGATCCGGAGCAGCTCGACGTCGTCCTCGGCGAGTCCGGCCTGCTGGAGGTAGTGGACCGGGAGGATCGCGGCTTGCGCGGAGTCCTTGGATCCGAGGGCGAGCCGACGGCCCTTGAGGCTCTCCAACCCGCTCAGGGCGCTGCCGGTGCGGGTCACGAACATCGTCTGGAACACGGTGTCGGTGTCGCGCATCGCTAGTGCTCGGCATTCACCGTTTGTCTGCGCCACGGTGCGGACCCACGCGAGGTTGGTGTTCCACGCGATGTCGATGTGACCGGCCAGTAGCGCGTCCACCTGGCGTCCGTAGTTGGAGAACAGCACGAAATCCATCTCGGCCGGGCCATCCGCGAAGTAGTCACGGATTCCTTCCCAGATGGTGACGACGTTGGGAGTGTAGGCGACCGAACCGATGATCAGCGGCGTGCTCACGTTCGGGAGATCTCCTTCGAGTAGCGCCGAGCTAGAACAGGGGCTGGTTGGTGATGGCCTTGCCGTAGAAGTCGTACAGCACATCGGCCGTCGGAGCCATTACGTGGCCGGCCCGGGCGTCGCGGAAGAACCGGTCCAGCTGCAGATGCTCGGAAAACGCGGCGCCGCCGCAGACCCGCATCGCCGCGTCGGTGATCCGCAGCGCAGCGTCGTTGGCCGCTGCCTTCACCCCCAGGACGTACAGCATGGTGTCGTCCTGGGGCTCGACGAGACGCCCGGCCGTCTCCGCGAGATATGCCGACGTCGACGCGAGGTCGATCGACATCTTGGCCAGCTGGGCGCGGATCGTCGGCAGCGCGGACAGGCTCTGGTCCAGGTGCTCCAGCCGGGCGGCGCTCGTGTGACGGATCGCTGTGTCCACGGCCGCCCGGGACAGCCCGACCGACACGGCCGAGTTGCCCAGGTTGAACCACGGCAGCACCGTCTGCATCATCAGCTCGAAACCGCTCCCGCCGTCACCGAGCCGATTGCTGTCGGGTACCTGCGCATCGATCGTCATCGGGGCGGAGGAGTTGCCTCGCAGCCCCATCCCGTGCCATGGCCCGGCGACGTCGACTCCAGCCGTGTCAGCCGGAAGGGCGAACAGATCCACGCCGCCCTCGGTGTCGGCCGACTTGGTCGATGCGATGTAGACCTCGGCATGTCCAGCGGAGGTCACCCAGCTCTTGCGGGCCTGCAGGTGGATGTCGCTGCCCTCTCGGCGAGCCTGCGAGACCGGGGCCCAGAAGTGCGACCGCGACCCGGGCTCGGAGAACGCAAGCGAGGCCAGCACACTCCCGTCGGCCACCTGGTTCAACAGCTTGGGCATGCCGGGAGGGGGTGCCGCCGCGATCGGCATAGCCGCGCTGATGTGCATCAGGTAGATCATCGCGGTGGACCCGCATACCCCGGCCAGCGAGCTCATCACGGACACCAGCTCGTGCGGACCCGCGCCCAGTCCGCCCACGTCGGGCGGCAAGGTGAGCCCCAGCAAACCACTCTCACGCAGCGCGGCGACCGCCTCGCTCGGGAACCGGCCGTCCG
>JBOHEP010000351.1:0-8831 GCA_050701075.1 Pseudonocardia sp.
CCTCGACGCCGCGGGCCCGCGGCGTCGAGGCCAGGGGTGGATACCAGTCGTATCCGGCGAGCACCTCGTCGGCGCCCTGTCCGGACTGGACCACCGTCACCGACTTCGAGACCTCCTCGGACAGCAGGTGGAACGCCACACAGTCATGGCTGACCATCGGCTCACTCATGGCGGCGACCGTGTTGTTCACCGCGGGCAGCATCCGGGCCGGGTCGACGAGGATCTGCCGGTGGTCGGTGGCGAAGTGCTGCGCCACCAGATCGGAGTAGACGAACTCGTCGCCGGACTCGCCGCCCGCGGCGTGGAAACCGACGCTGAAGGTCTTGAGCCCGATCTGACCCTCGGCGGCGAGCAGCGCGACGACCAGCGAGGAGTCGAGCCCACCGGAGAGCAGCACGCCGACCGGGACGTCGGCGACCATGCGCCGGCGCACCGCCAGCCGCAGCGCCCCCAGCATGGCGTCGTTCCAGTCCCCGGTGCTCATACCCGCGTGCTCGGGACGGCGGACGTGCTCCGGACGCCAGTAGACGTGCTCGGTGGACGTGCCGTCGGGCATCACGGTGCGAACGGTCGCCGGCGGGAGCTTGCGCACCCCGGCCAGGATCGTGCGCGGGGCGGGGACGACGGAGTGGAACGTCAGGTAATGGTGCAGCGCGATCGGGTCGAGGTCGGTGTCGACGTCGCCGCCGGCCAGCAGCGCGGGCAGCGAAGAGGCGAACCTCAGCCGGCCGGGGCGTTCGCTGAGGTAGAGCGGTTTGATGCCGAGGCGGTCGCGGCCGAGGGTGAGGACACCGGTCTCCCGCTCGGCCACCGCGAAGGCGAACATGCCCAGGAAATGGTCGACGCATGCCGCGCCCCAGCGGTGGAACGACTTGAACAGCACCTCGGTGTCGGATTCGGAGAAGAACCGGTAGCCGTGAGTCTCCAGCTCGGCGCGGAGCTCGCGGTAGTTGTAGATGCAGCCGTTGAACACCGCGGCCAGCCCCAGCTCCGGGTCGACCATGGGCTGGGCGCCACGCTCCGACAGGTCGATGATCTTCAGGCGACGGTGGCCGAGGGCGACCGGGCCCGCTGCGTGCACGCCCGACCCGTCCGGGCCGCGGCGCGCCATGACGCCGGTGATGCGCGCGACGGCCTCGACGTCGGCCACCTCCCCGTCGAAGCGGATCTCACCGGCGATGCCACACATACGCGTCTCCCTCGCTCTTGGCCGTCGATGATGAGTTGACGACGTGAGTACCTCCCAACGCAACCCGGGTGGAGCGCCCTGGTGTTGCGTTCGGATGAACGCGGCGGCAGCGGCCTGCTCCTGACGAGGCCTCCTGGATGACCGGTCAAGTGATCAACACCGAAGGCGGGTTCGGGCGGTGGCGTCCACGCGGCGGGTAGGACCGAACCGGTTCACGGGTATGCCGCCGCGATCACCAGATCGCGTTTACGCCTGGGAAGGCCGTCAGGGTTCGATCGGCGGTGGCGAGCGGGATCGACTCGATCATGCACTGGGCGGCGATGACGCGGTCGAAGGGATCGCGGTGGTCCCATGTCAGCATGCCTGCGGTCAACGCGTGGTGAGCGCTGATCAATAACTCTCGCGCCCGCAGCCGGTTGAGGTGGTCGGTGTACCCGTGGACGACGGCCTCCGCCTCGCTGAGCCTGCCCAGACGGAACTCGGTACCGATTTCCCAGGCGCTGGCGGCGGACACTACAGCTCGGTGTCGGCGTGGCGGATGCGCTCCAGGGTCGCCGCCGGAATCCGGTCCGGGTCGAGCAGCACCCAGAGCAGCGCGTGCGTGTCGAGCAGGAGGCGAAACGTCAACTCCACAGCTTCAACTCATCATCGGGCAACGGCTCGAAGAACGTGTCGGAGACCGAGCCCTGCACGAACCCGACCGGCCGCGGCGGGGGTGGTCCCACCGGTACCAGGCGGGCGATCGGCGTGCCGTCCCTGGCGATGATGACATCATCGCCGCTTTCGGCCTGCATCAGGATCTGTGAGAGCCGGGTCTTTGCCTCCTGCACGTTCACCTGGATGGTCATGGAGGCCAGTCTAGCTAGCCAGAGCTGATTGGCCAACTGAATGGGCTTATGTCGAACCGGCTCGGCCCTGGGTGGGGTGTTGTCATCGGTCTCGATCTCGGAGCGTGTCCGGGTTCCATCCGGTCACCGAGGTGACTGCGGACGAGCGCGCCCGGGTTGCGGTCGGCAAAGCCGGCGCGCACGCCCGCGATCGCTATGCGGTGTCGACGAACGCAGACGGCGCCATCCTTCTCACCCCGCTCGCGAGCATTCCCCGTCGCGAGCTGCTGGTCTGGGAGGACGGCGATGTACGCGCCTCGGTCTTCCGTGGCCTCGCAGACGCCGTAGACGGAAACGTGCGCCCGCTGGGATGGGTGACCGCCGGTGAAGGGCTTGAGGAGGAGTGAGCGGGCCGCCGTTCACAATTCTGTACACGCGGGAAGCCGAGAAGGTTCTCGGCGACCTGAGGGACGGCGGTGCGCAGTACGCCGTGAAACTGAAGAAAGTCCGTAAGGCTGTTCGGCTACTCGAACAGCTCGGACCGCGCCACCCCGGGCTGCATTCCCACGCCTACCAGTCCGTACCCGGTCCTGGCGGCGCCGCGCTGTGGGAGTCCTACGTGGAGAACCGCGCTCCTTCGGCCTGGCGTATCTGGTGGATCGACGGGCCCGGCGCCGACCAGATCACGATCGTGACAGTGGGGCCGCACCCGTAGATGCGCTCCAGTGCCCGCATCGCGATACCCGCGTGACGCCGGACGGTGTGTGCGACACGCGGCCCGGGACAGCGCGATAGGCTCAGCGCAGCACCCAGGTGTCCTTCGCCCCGCCGCCGCGGGAGGAGTTGACGATGAAGCTGCCCGCCGGCGCGACCCGGGTCAGCGTCGCCGGCGCCACCTCCACCTGCGTTCCGGCCCCCATCCGGGACTGGAACACGAACGCCCGCAGGTCGACCGCCCGCGGCTCCAGTCGCCCGCCGGCGAACGTCGGATGCGTGGAGAGCTGGACCAGGTCCTGCGCCACCCAGCCCGCCGGGTCGGCGCGCACGACGTCGGCGAGCTCGGCGAGCTCGACGCGGCTGGCGTGCGGGCCGATGACGATACCCGTGCCGCCGTACCCGTCAACGGGTTTGAGCACCAGCTCGTGGAGCCGGTCCAGGACCTCGGCGCGCCGCTGCGGATCGACGCACGGGTAGGTGGGGACGTTGTCGAGCAGGGAGTCCTCGCCGAGATAGTAGGAGATCATCTGTGGGACGTAGGCGTAGACGAGCTTGTCGTCCGCGATGCCGTTGCCCAGGGCGTTGAGCAGCGCGACCCGCCCCTTCGCCACGGCCCCGGCCAGCGCCCGTCCGATCGGGCGCTGGTCCGCGCCGGTGGCGGTCATCAGGTCCCGTTCGTCGATGCGCCGGTAGAGGGCCGCGAGCCGGCGCCGCGCCCCGGTGCCCACCAGGTACACGCCGTTCTCGGTGACCTGGAGTTCGCGCGGGTTGACCAACGGCACATCCATCTGGTCGGCCAGCAGCCGGTGCTCGAAGAACGCCGCGTCGCTCGGGCCGGCCGACAGCATCGCGACGTCGTCGCAACCCGGCTGGTCGTCGGCGGTTGTCGACAGTAGCGCCGAGCGCAGCGCTCGCGGCACTGTTTCGAGGCCGATCACACCGGACGGTGGTTCGAGGTCCGGCATCACGCTGCGCACCAGCCGGCGACTCATGATCGAGTAGCCGATGCCTGAGGGCACCCGCAGGTTGTCCTCCAGGACGAGCCAGTGATCGGCGCGGTCGCGGACGAGGTCGATGCCGGCCACGGTGATCCGGACGGCGTCGGCCGGCGCCAGCCGCCCCAGCCGCGTGCCGCCCGGGGCGTCGTCCACCACCGACGCGGGCACGACTCCGTCGGTGATGATGTTCCGCTCACCGTAGACGTCGCGCAGGAACGCCTCGAGCGCCCGCACCCGCTGGGTGAGCCCGGCGGTGAGGGTGGCCCAGTCCTCGGCGGTGACGATCCGCGGTACCAGGTCGAGCGGGAAGAGCCGGTCCGGTTCGTCGTCGCCGATCCGGAAGGTGACCCCGCGGGCCTGCTGCTCGGTGCGTAGCGCGGACTCGGCGGCCACCATGCCACGCGGACCGAGCCGGTCGAGTACGCGGAACATCCAGCCGTAGTGCAGCCGGGCGGTACCACCCGCGCTGACCGCCTCGTCGAAGACCGAAGACGTGCTTGCGGCGTCGAGCGTTGATCCCGAAGACGTGCTTGCGGCGTCGAGCGTCGATCCGGCAGACGTGCTTGCGGCGTCGAGCGTCGATCCCGACGCGACCGCGCGCTGGTAGCCGGCGAGCAGCGCAGGGGTGTCCGGGATCGTCGTCGGCGGTTCGACCGCCGGATCCCGGCCCTGGGTGCGGGCCAGCAGCGCGTCGACGACGTCGGTGAGCTCGCCGCGAAGACCGTAGATGCGGCGCTGCCGGGCGGCGGCGCTGCCCCGGGCGAGCGTGTTCCGGGAGAGTTCAAGGACCTGATCCCAGTCGCCGAGGATCTCCAGCTGCGGGCGGAGGTGCTCGACGAGCCGGCCGACGAGCAGCGGTGGGGCGACCAGCTTCGGCCCGATGAGATCCACCAGGTCGCCCTCCAGGCCGGATCGGGCCGCCCGCCAGCTCGCCGCGCGCAGCAGCTCATGGCGCGACTCCGGTAGCGGCCCGCCCGCGTCGAGATCCTCGCGGGCCTTCCCGACGAGCGCGCGGAACAGCCCCGCGATGAGCACGACGTCGTCCACTTCCGGGCATGCGTCACAGACCCGCAGCTCGACGGTGGGCAGGTGGGCGCTGGGCCGGATGTCGAAGTAGACCATCCCGGGGTCGCTGATCGTGCCGGACGCGATCAGCTCGGCGACCATCGCGTCGTAGTCGGCGGCGGTCTCGACGTGCGCGGGTGGTCCGGCTGTTGGCCAGCGCGACCAGACCATGCTGCGGTAGCTGGCATAGCCGGTGTCGCGGCCGCGCCAGTACGGCGAGCTCGCCGAGATCGCGAGCAGAGTGGGCAGGCACGGCGCCACCCGGCGCGCCACCTGCACGGCGATGTCGCGGGTCGGGACGTCGACATGCACCTGGGCGCCGCAGATGTGCTGCTCGCTGACCAGCATCTGGTACTCGTGCTGCATCTTCTCGTAGCGCGCGCCCGCCGAGATCGCGTCGCCCGACAGGTCGACCAGCGGTACCGTGCCGGCGGCCACCACGCCCAGACCCAGCGGCGCGGCGGCCTTGTCCAGCGTCGTGCGCAGCCGGAGGAGGTGTCCACGCAGGTCATCAAGGGTGTTGCAGACCGGGGTGTTGGTCTCCACCAGTGAGCGTTGCAGCTCGGGGGCGAACTCCGCGCCGTCGAGCTGGTCGAGCAGCGCGTCGACCTCCGGCGCGGAGCGGCGCGACTCCAGGTCGACGACGTGGAACTCTTCCTCCACGCCGATCTTCGGAAGGTCGTTGTCACTCATGGGAGCAACCGTAGGCGCTCCGCGTGACACGGCCGTTACACGTCGTAGGCCGTTTCGAAGAAGGCGAGCTCCAGATCGACGGCGCGGGTGAAATCTGCCGTCACCCTGGCGTGTGCGGCGTCGTCGAGGTTTGCGGTGACGCGGTCGAACTCGGCGCGCAGAAATGCGACCCACGCCTCGTACTCCGGACCCGCGTGCAGCTCGATCCACTCCCGCTGGATCGGCTCGTCCGGGAGGTTGACACCGGTCTGGCCGGTGGCAGCGCAGCGCGCATCGAAACAGTCGAGGTAGAGCCACTCGGCGACGAGCAACGGGGTCAGGCACGTGGCGTAGTCGGCACTGCGCCGGGCGGCGTTCATCAGGTCGAGGAAGCCGCGCGTCGGTGCGAGCAGCTCTGGCGCGGTGCGATCGGCGGCCGGGACGTCGAGGGCGTCGAGCGAGCGGGTGAAGTAGTCGTTCTCCGGGCCGGCGACCATCCCGAGCTGGCGGGCGTGCACGATCCGCGGTTGCGCGCGGTCGGCCGCGGCGACGGTGGCGCCCATCAACGCGACGAACGCGTCGAGGAACTGGTTGTCCTGCACCAGGTATGTGGTCAGGACCGCAGTGGGCACCTCGCCGCGCCAGATCTCCTCGACGAAGCGGTGGCCCTTTGCTGCTTCCCAGGTCTTGGTCGTCGCCGTCCGCAGATCTGCGCTGGAGGTCATCTCGACACCGTAGGCCAGTGCACGCCCGGATAGGGGGAGTCACGTTCGGCGGTGGCGGTGTCGATCTCGTCGGCGGTGACGGCGGCGTGCAGCGCGGCGACCTTTGCCAGGAGGTCTCGCTGGAGGACGACGAACGGGGTGTCGATCGGATCGCCGTGCCCGGGGACGACGATGCGCGGGCACAGCCCCAACAACGCGGTGAGGGTGCCCGGCCAGTCGGCGACGACCGCGTCACCGAGATCGGGCGGGGCGCCCTGCTCGACGAGGTCGCCCGCGAACACGACGCCCGCGTCCGGGATCGCAGCGACGAGATCGTGATCGGTGTGGCCACGGCCGAGATGGCGCAGCTCGACGGTGCGCCCGCCGAGATCGAGGCACACCGGGGTTGGGTGGTCGGGCAGCAGGTGGTCGGGCAGTGGGGGATCGGTGGCCACGATGGCGTCGGCGGTGAGGTGGTCGTCACGGTCCCGATAGTGGCTGCTCCACTCGGCGCGTTGGGCGCCGGCGGTGGCGCGGATCGCCGCCGTGCATCCGGGGTGGGCGTGCACCGGGCACGGCAGGAACGCGGCCGTGCCGAAACAGTGGTCGAAGTGCGCGTGGGTGATCGCGACGGTGAGCGGCGCCGTGGTGACGGCGCGCACCGCGACCGCCAGCTCGGCGCCCTGCCGTGCGTCGCCCCGGGTGTCGATCACCAGGGCCCGCTCGGCGCCGAGTACCAGGCCGGTGGTCAGGTCCAGCTCGGAGTGCCTGCGCGCCAGCACCCCGTCACCGACCTCGATCCACCGCCCCGCCATCGACGTCAGCGTGGGGTGTGCGCCGTGAGGAGGCCGTCGTGCAGACGCGGGGCGGCGACGCTGGTGTCGAGCGCCGCGGCCAGCTCGACGTCCGCCCCGAACCCCTCCGCGATCAGCTCATCGCCCGACGAGACAGCGGCCAGCACGCCGCTGAGGCCACGGTCGCGGGCGGCGGAGAACTGGACGACGGCCAGCTCCGCCTCGGGGGACCGGTCCCCGGCCGGCATCGTCGCGGCGATCGCGCCGGCGCCGAGCGCATCCTCGGCCGCGACCCGCAGGGTGCCGCCGGGCCAGCGCTCCCCGGCCGGGACGAGCCCGATCGGACCGCCGTCGGCTTGCCGCAGTGCGGCGGCGGCGACGGCGGAGGCGTTGCGCAGGCACCCGGCGAACAGCGTCGTGCCCGTCCGTCCGGCCGCTGCGCACAATGTGGCGCCGTTGGGGGAGGGGAGCGCGAGCCGTGTACCGCCCGCGAGCCCGACCAGCGATGACGGCCGCAACGACGGGCCCGTTCCGGCACGGTTCCCGGCCGGCACCGCGGCGCGGTCCGCGGCCTCGCGCGCGGCCGCGGCCGGATCATCGTATCGCTGGGGGAGCACGTCCGCACCCCGCCCGACCGCGATGTCCACCGACGTGCAGAACGACAGCACGTCGACGACGACCACCACTGCGCACTCAGCGGCCAGCAGTTCGACTCCCTCAAGCCCCCATTCCAGACGCACTCGATGGGCGTGCTGGCGGTGCTCGACCCGCGGGGCGACCATGGGGTGACGGTAGAGCACTTGCGTCAGCACGCTGCCGGATTTCCAGTACGGTCCTCTGGCGCGCACGACGACGCGGGCGTCTCCGACGATGCCGCGCAGTGGTTCGAGGTCGTCCAGCGGCGCGTCCGGGTCGAGGGGTGTCCAGGACGGTGGTGCGTGCGGAGCCAGTCCGTGCGCGGGTCGTGGGCGGCGGTGTCAGCCATCGTCGTTCTCCTCGTCGCCGGAGTCGGGCACGGGGTGGGTCGGGGCGGCGGCCGGTGCGAGCAGCAGTTGCGGCCAGGTCGTGGTGTCACGGAGTAGCTGTCTGTCGTGGGTGGCGACCACGACCGCCGCCGGAGTGGCGATCAGGGCCGCGGTGAGCTCGTCGACCAGTGTGATCGACAGGTGGTTGGTGGGTTCGTCCAGCAGCACGACGTGCGGCCGCGCGGCGAGCAGGAGGGCCAGGTCGAGACGGCGTTGCTGGCCGATCGACAGCTCAGCGACCGGCCGGTGAGCATCTCGGGACCTGAGCAGCCCGAGCTGTGTGAGCGGCACCCGGTCGGCCTCGTCGAGCCTTCCCGTGCTGACGAGCCGTCCCACGGCGGCGTCGTAGACCTCGACGGCCCGGCGTCGCGACGGGGCGGGTGACTCCTGTGTGAGCAGCCCGATGCGGGTGTTCGGGTTGCGCCGCACGACCCCTGCGGTCGGGGCGAGGACGCCGGCGAGCACGGACAGTAACGTGGACTTGCCGGACCCGTTGGCGCCGCGGACGACCAGGCGGTCGCCGGAGTACAGGGCCAGCGAGCACGGGCCGGCGAGCCGCCCGGCCACGGCCACCTCGTCGACCAGCAGCAGGGTGGCCCCCGGGATCACGGCGAGCCGCGGAGCCTGGAACCTCAGCGGCGGCCCGGGAACGTCGACGACGTGCGCCTCCAGATCCTCCTGCCGTCGGTGGACCGCGCGGACCAGGCCGGGCGCTCGAGTGGCGCGAGTATGCTTCCCCGTGCCCTTGTCCGGCCGCCATCCGGTGGAGAGCCGGTTCTGGGCCGCGGAGAGGTCGTCTGCGAGCCGCTGCCGCTCGCTGCGCTGCGCGCGGTACTGGGT
>JBOHEP010000352.1:0-7077 GCA_050701075.1 Pseudonocardia sp.
TCGTGCACACCGGGCTCACGGAGATGCGCGGGGCGACGGCGCCGCGGTTGCTGCTCGAGCTGCTGTGCGCCCGGATGTTGCTGCCCGCGGCGTCGATATCCGAGCCGGGGCTGCTCGAGCGGCTCGAGCGGATGGAACGGCGGATCGCCGTGGCATCTCCGCCGGCCGGTGCGGACGTGGTGAGGGCGGTGGATGCGGACGTGTTGCCGGCGGCCGGTGCGGGAACGACGCCGATCGCCGATGCGGACGCGCCACAGCCGATGGCCGGTGCGGTAACGGCGCCGATGGCCGGGCGAACGGGAGCAACCGAGGGTGGGCGCACGTTCACCAGGGCCAGCTCACCAGACGCCGTGAACACCAACGCCGCAGCCGGCAGCGCCAAGGCCCCCGCCGCAGGTGACCGGACGACCGGCACGGCACGGCACGGCACGGGTGTGGAGCCTCAGCGAAGTTCCCGCTCGGCGGAGAGCGGCGAGCCCACCCTACCCGCCGGCGAGACCGGTGCGGGTCCATCACCCGCAGCCCCTCACGAGCCTGAGCTGCCGGTACCCAACGGGCGACCGGTCGTCCCGCCCGTGTCGGAACCTGCATCACCGGTCGGCGGGATACTCGACGCCGCAGCGGTGCGCCGGGTGTGGCCGGAGGTCTTGTCCGAGGCGAAGGAGCGTAAGAAGCGCACGGCCGCGCTGCTGGTCAGCGCGACGGTGCGGGCCGTCGAGGACGACACGCTCGTGCTGAGCATCGGCACAGCGCCGCTCGCGAGGTTGCTGTCGGAGCAGAGCAACACCGAGGTGATCGCCGATTCGCTGCACGCCGTGCTCGGTGTGCGATGGCGGATCCATTGCGAGCACGGCGATGCCGCAGCACCGCCGGTCCGGTCCGCGGATCCCGCCCAGCCGCCGGCCGCACCACAGCCCGGGACGCCGCGCCGTCCCGCCCGCCCTGCGCCCACCCGCAAACCCCCCACCCGGCGCTCCGCCGCCGCCGACGGCGTCCCACTGCCGGCCGAGCCCGCGGACGAGGAGGCGCCTCCCGAGGACGAGGAGTCCATGATCGCTGAGATGGCGACCGACGCGAGCGTCGAGCCAGTCGCGCGGCGCGACCCCGAAGAGGCTGCGATCGAGCTGCTGACGTCCCAGCTTGGCGCCCGGGCGATCGACCGTCGATGACCGGATTGCCGGGATAGGCGGGAGTGGCGAAGTGCCGGATCGGGCAACTCGCCGTGCCGGAATGCGCAACTCGCCGTGTTGGATCGGGCAACTCGCTGTGCCGGAATGCGCAACTCGCCGTGTCGGATCGGGCAACTCGCGGGGGGCGGGGACGGGGGTTGGCGCCGGGGCCGCGACCGGCCGCGTCGCTGGCGGCTACGCTGGTCAGAGTCTCGCGCGCGTTGGCGTTCGCGGGCCCGAGTGGTGAACAGGCGAGGAGCACGCTGGTGCAACCCGGTGGTCAGTTCGACGTTCAGGCGATCATGCAGCAGGCCCAGCAGATGCAGCAGCAAGTGTTGGCCGTTCAGGCCGAGCTGGCCGAAGCCGAGGTGATCGGCCAGGCCGGGAATGGCCTCGTGCAGGTCACGATGTCCGCTGCCGGTGAGGTGCGTGGCCTGCGCATCGACCCCAAGGTGGTCGACCCGGACGACGTCGACACGCTGCAGGATCTCGTGGTCGGTGCGATGCACGACGCGTCGCGGGCGGCGCAGGATCTGCAGGCAGAGAAGATGGGGCCGGTGACCGGCGCTCTCGGAGGCGGCATCGGCGGCCTCGGCCTGCCCGGTATGTGATCGGGTAGGGCGTGTTCGAGGGGCCGGTCCAGGACCTGATCGACGAGTTGGGCCGGCTGCCCGGCGTCGGGCCGAAGAGCGCCCAGCGCATCGCGTTCCACCTGCTCGCAGCCGAGCCGGCCGATGTGGCGCGCCTGCAGGACGTGCTGCAGAAGGTCAAGCAGGGCGTCCGGTTCTGCGATGTCTGCAGCAATGTGTCGGAGAAGCAACGGTGTCGCTACTGCGCCGACGCCCGCCGCGACCCGACGATCGTGTGCGTCGTCGAGGAGCCAAAGGATGTGCTGGCCGTGGAGCGCACGCGTGAGTTCAAGGGCCGCTATCACGTGCTCGGTGGGGCGCTCGACCCATTGGCCGGGGTGGGCCCGGACGGGCTGCGCATTCGCGAGCTACTCGCCCGTCTCGGCGGCACCGGCCCCGCGGCGGACGAGACGGAGATCGCCGAGGTCATCATCGCGACCGACCCGAACACCGAGGGCGAGGCCACGGCCACCTACCTGCTGCGACTGCTTCGCGACTTCCCCGGGCTGTCGGTCACCCGGCTCGCTTCGGGCCTCCCGATGGGAGGCGACCTCGAATTCGCCGATGAGTTGACGTTGGGCCGCGCACTGTCCGGCCGCCGGGTGCTGTAGGCGGGCGGACAACGCGGGTCAGTCGTCCTGTCCGGCGTCGGTCCACGGCTCGTCGCCGTGCGGTTCGAGTCGGCGGGCCTGCTCCCAGTTGCGTCGGCGGTCTCGGGCGATCTCTCGCCACGCCGACGCCTGAACGATGTCGATCACTTCGACGACGATGGCGACTACGGCCAGGGCGACGAACCCGGCGACGATCAGGGTGATCATGGCGTCCTCTTCCTGTGGCTTGGCGACGTCGTGGGGTGGGTGTCGGTGCTGGCTGCGGTGTTGCTCATCGAGGCTCCTTTCCGGCGATGGCCGGCTCGTCCACCGGACCGCAACCTCCCCCGTGCGGCCCGGCAGGGAGGGCACTCGCCGCTCTCCGTGGAAGGACTGATCAGCAGTAGGCCACTCAGGAACGTCACCGTCAGCGACATCGGCACCCTCTCGTGCCTTACTCAGGGAGCGGGACGTACTCCGCTGACTGGACGATGCACCCTGCACTCGCATTTTGAAATTTCATTACGGGAGTGCAGAGGGAGGTTGCTTCAGGGCGAGGCGTGCCGATGGGGTGATGCATCGCGATGGCTGGTGACCCAGTACCGGCACGAGGCGTACCATCAGCAAGTGGACTGCGCGACCGTTCGTCGAACAGATATGAGCTTTGGGCGCTAGCATCTTGCCTGGCGTGTTGCCAGCTTGTATCGCGTCAACCGCTCGTCCCAAACGATCAGCCGCTCGTCGCGTAGATGCCGTGGAGCGACTGACTTTTCGAGCGGGAAGAGTTAAGCAGGCGACCAACTTGCACTGTGCACTTGCGGCATGAGCTTGACGCATCGGTGAGATGGTGCGCGGTGTTCACGCTATGCGACGAAAGGGATTCGGTACGTGACTCGCATCTCACAGCGAGCGGCTGACCAAGGCGGCTCCGCCGAAGGCCAGACGCTGAGTCCTGTCGCTGCGCGGCGCCGGCTGGGAGCCGAGCTGCGGACGTTGCGGGAGAAGGCCGAACTCAAGCTCGACGTCGCCGCCGGTCGCCTGCAGCGGTCAGCTGCGACGGTCAGTCGCCTGGAGACAGGCAAAGCCGTCCCACGGGTCCCGGATATTCGCGAGCTGATCGATCTCTACGCCGAGGTGACTCCCGACGCGATCACCGACGAGGTCCGGGCAAAGCTGATCTCACTGGCCGCCGACGGCCGTGGACAGCAGTGGTTCAGCGGCTACAAGGACGTCCTGGCCGGTGACATGACGCCGGACCGGATGCAGTACTTCGCGAGCCTCGAGACCGACGCCACGGAGATCCGATCGTTCCAGCCGGAGGTCGTGCCCGGCCTCCTGCAGACCCACGCCTATGCAGAGGCGATGACACTGCTGTGCTTTCCTGAGCACACCGCTGTGCAACGGACACGGTTCGTCGACTTCCGGCTAGCCCGCCAGCATGTGCTGCGCCGCGACGTTGCGGCCCTGCAGATGCGGCTGGTCCTCGGGGAGACTGCGCTCCGGCGCCCGATCGGTGGACCGGACACCATGCGCGAGCAGCTGTCTGCGCTCCTGAAGATCCTGGCGGGCGACGAACTCCCCAACGTCGAGCTTCGGATCGCCCCCGACTCGCAGGTGTCGCCGGCTGTGATCGGCGGTCCGTTCCTGGTGATGCTCTTCGTCGAGGACCGTGATCAGGACGTCGTCTACCTCGAGGGTCGTGGCGGTGAGGCCTACCTGGAGAGCGACGCCGAGGTCGCACACCATGTGCAGCTGTTCGACGCGCTGGAGCGGGGCGCTCTCGACCGCGAGGGGTCACTCAAGTTGGTGGAGGGCGCCATCCGGACGATCACCTGACGGGCTCCCCGGGTGGGGATGAGGTGCGGTCGAGGCGGTGCGTAGGCGTTCCGCCGTCGTTGCGTGCGCAAACCATCGTCTACACTCCTCTCAAGCTGGCAGAGGAGGGGCGAGTGTCAGAGCCGGACAACGTTGAGACGGACGGGTTCAGACGTAGCTCGTTCTCGACCCACGGCAGCAACTGCGTCGAGGTCAACCTCGACCCGGGCGCAGGGGTGGCGATCCGGCACAGCAAGGACGTCGGTCGGTCGATCGGGTTCACCTGCGGCGAGTGGGCCGCCTTTGTCGCCGGAGTGAAGTCCGGCGAGTTCGACCCCGTCTGATCTGCAAGCTCGGTCACGTCCGCGGTCGCGGCACCTGAGGGGTGTCGAGTGCCATGGCGGCTCGGTCAGTCCACGGACCGGCAGTCCGGCCGCCCTGCCGGAGGCGAGCAGGCGACCGTCCGCGGTGACCAGCAGCGCGTCGAGGTCGAGGGCCACCGCGACGTACAGCGGTGCGACCAGCATCAGTTCGCAGCCGGCATCGAGCAAGGTCGTTCGCCGTATCCACTCCCAGGCTCGGCGATGACCCATCTCAGAGCGACTGAGGCGTCGATGACGACGGTGGACTTCACCGTGTCGCAGCCCGATCCGCACGGACCGGGACCAGACTAGTCCCGATCAGGTCCCATGGTGTCAGTGCGCGGTACCCGTCGGGCATTGCAGGAGAGGTGTGAATCGCATGGATGACGACATGCTGGAAGAGACCCGGCTGAGCCTGCACGGGGTGGCCGAGAGCCTGATCGCCGGGCCGCAGCACCGGGTGTACGCGACGATCCGGTTGGCTGGGACCCCCGGCGGGTTCGGTGGGGTGAAGCTGCCGCTGCGGGTCGAGGGCACAGAGCTGGTCGGCCCGGACGGGCGATGGCCGCTGCGCGGCACACTCGGCGCCCTCGCCGCGCTCGCCGGGGTGGACCTCGGCGCGCCCGTCGGCGTGTACCACGACTCGCCTGGGCTGGGCGCCGACCATGTCCTCACCGTCGACCCGACGGCCGCGGCGGTGCTGGCCGAGGCGTTCGCCCGCGGCGACTCGGGCCTGCGGTCGTTCGCCCCGGAGGTCGAGCCGGTGCTGTGGCCCGAGCATTTCGACCTGGGCATCCAGCTCGACGAGGTCAACTACGGTGTCTCACCTGGCGACGCCGTCCACCCCCGCCCGTATGCCTACATCGGCCCGTGGACGCCGCGCGAAGGCAAGTTCTGGAACGCTTCCTTCGGGTCGATGAGGTGGCTCGACGACCTCCCCGACGCGCCCACCATCGCGGAGTACTTCGCCGAGGGCCGGGCGCGCACGGCTTGACGGCGCGCCCGCGCCCGCAGGCTCGACGCTACCGCAGGACGCGATTGACGGCCGAGACCACTGCTTTGAGGCTCGCGTTGACGATCGAGCTGTCGATCCCCACACCCCAGAGCACCACGTCCTCCACCGCACACTCGACGTAGGCCGCGGCGCGCGCGTCGTCACCCGACGACATCGCGTGTTCCTGGTAGTCGAGTACGCGCACGTCGAAGCCGATCCCGGCCAGCGCGTCGACGAACGCGGCGATCGGGCCGTTGCCGCTGCCGGTGATCTCGTGCAGGTCGCTCTCCACCCGCACAGTGGCGACGATCTCGTCGGTGCCCTCGCCGTCGCTGGTCAGCCGGTGGCGGATCAGCTTCAGCGGGGTGACCCGCTCCAGGTACTCGGTGTCGAACGCATCGCGCATCTCCTTGGGTGAGACCTCGCCCCCCTCGGTGTCGGTGACCTGCTGGATCACCTTGGAGAACTCCATCTGGAGCCGCCGGGGCAGGTTCAGCTGGTGTTCGGCCTTCATGATGTAGGCGACACCGCCCTTGCCGGACTGCGAGTTCACCCGGATCACGGCCTCGTACGTGCGACCGATGTCCTTGGGGTCGACGGGCAGGTAGGGCACGTTCCACTGGAGGTCCTCGACCTCGACACCAGCCGCCGCGGCGTCGACGCGCATGGCGTCGAGGCCCTTGTTGATCGCGTCCTGGTGGCTGCCGGAGAACGCGGTGTAGACCAGGTCGCCGCCCCACGGGTGGCGCTCGGGGACCCGCAGCTGGTTGCAGTACTCGACGGTACGGCGGATCTCGTCGATATCGGAGAAGTCGATCTGCGGGTCGATGCCCTGGGTGAACAGGTTCATCCCCAGCGTCACCAGGTCGACGTTGCCGGTGCGCTCGCCGTTGCCGAACAGGCACCCTTCGATGCGGTCGGCGCCGGCCTGGTGGCCCAGCTCGGCGGCCGCGACACCGGTGCCGCGGTCGTTGTGCGGGTGCAGGCTGAGCACGATGCCGACGCGGCGCTCCAGGTGACGGTGCATCCACTCGATCGAGTCGGCGTAGACGTTGGGGGTGGCCATCTCCACCGTCGCCGGTAGGTTGACGATCATGGGCGACTCGGGGGTGGGCTGCCAGATCGCCGAGACCGCGTTGCAGACGTCCACGGCGTACTGCAGCTCGGTGCCGGTGTAGGACTCGGGGGAGTACTCGAAACGCCAGTCCGTGGACGGGTACTTCTCGGCGAACCGCGCCACGTCCTCCGCGCCGACTGTCGCGATCTTCAAAATGCCTGCCCGGTCGGCACGGAACACGACCCGGCGTTGCAGGATCGAGGTGGAGTTGTAGAGGTGGACGATGGCGCGGTCGGCACCGTCGCACGCCTCGTAGGTGCGCTCGATCAGCTCAGGACGGGCCTGGGTGAGCACCTGGATCGTGACGTCGTCGGGGATCAGGTCATGCTCGATGATCTCCCGGACGAAGTCGAAGTCGGTCTGGCTCGCCGAGGGGAAGCCGACCTCGATCTCCTTGTAGC
>JBOHEP010000353.1:0-14614 GCA_050701075.1 Pseudonocardia sp.
GTCGCCGATTTCACCCGGCTGGAGCAGACGACGTGGGACTGTGCGGGCAGGAGTGGCACGGCCGACCGCCGCAGATGCAGGGTGCGACGCGAGTTCATGGACAAGTCCATGGACAGATGATCTATCAGGACACATCGCTCCAGCTATCGGCGTGGCGGGCGGACTCGCCGGACGAGGTCGCTGATCGCTGTTTCGTCGAGCTCGGGTGGCTGCTGGTCGTCGTCGCAGCAGGGCGGCTTCGTCCGGGGCTGCGCCGGGCGGGGGACGCCGGCGAGCTCGTACAGCATCCCGTACACATCCGCGGCAGCGTCGCCGTCGGTGTGTGGACCGACCAGCAGGACCCATGCTTCGTCGCCGGTGAACGCGACGACAACGCGATCGTTGCCGCGCAGGTGCTTCACGCACAGGTTCGGAAGGGCATCGTCTCCAGTGAGCCGGTAGCCGAGCGCGGCGCATCCGTGCCGGGCGAGCGCCTGCTCGAACTCGGCGTATGCCTTGCGTCGGGGCCCACGAAGGCCGGCGATCTGCCGATCGGCCAATCGCGTGGACCTGACGGTGTAGGGCACCGGGCGACTATGCCGATGGCATCGCCACCCGTGTGGTTCCCTCGCCGCGACGCATCTGTTGCAGCGATCCGGCCAGGTCGTCGCGTCCGAGCCAGGTGGCGTCGACGAGTCGGCGATGGACCTCGTCGAGCAGGCCGGTGGTCCGGCCGGCGACGCGCAGGTCCGCCAGTAGGTGCACGACCTCGTGGACCCTCCTGGCGTCGAGCAGGAGGCGAGAGGAGGGTCCGGCGGCCCGCGTGAGAACGCCTTCCTCCGCCCATGCGCGGACCGTCTTCTCCGACAGCCCCATCAGCTCGGCGACGATGCGGGGCCGGAGTGCAGGTGCCCCGGCCAGATCCTTCTCGACAAGGTCGAGCAGCGCCGATCGTCGTTCGTCCCGCTCGGGGAGCGAGTTCGCGACGCTCTCCAGGGTCTCAATGCGCTCGATCAGATCGAGCGCCTGGCTCGTCTCGTGCGCGACTGTGGACATGGCGACCTCCCCATCAACGGTTCCGATTATCGACCACATTATCGGGAGCAGCAAGCCCACGCGACCGCTGCTTCAGCGACCACGCATCGACCACACCCCGACTGCGCGGCACCAGCAGCACCTCGGAACGCCCCCGTTCCCGGTAACCGCGGTTGGCGATATACATCGCCACTATCTCGCTGTTCCCGTTTCGCAGTCCCAGACCTGACCTCGATTGAGATACGGACGTGGCGTACAGCTCGGCGATCTGCGCCGCGGTCCGCCACACTGTGCCCTACCGAAAGCATGCACCTCCGCACCTCCGCACCTCCGCACCTCCGCCGTCGCCGCGGGATACGACCATCTCGCCGCTCGAGTCGGTCACGGCTCCGATGTTGACGCACCCGACCCTCCTCGTGGTCCCGAATAAGCGAGATGTGTCCGTCACGCTCCCTTCAACTGGCTGGGATCATCTGCTCCAGCCTCGCGTCGCGGGGCTACGAGGGGCTGCGGGGTGGTTCGATGCCCCGTGTGACGACGAGGGCGACGGAAGTGCGGCCGCCAGAACACCTTCCCTCGAGCGTCCGGGTCCTGGTCGGTGCCAGCTTCCTGGTCGCGATCGGCTACGGGATCGTCGCGCCTGCGCTGCCCGGCTACGCCCGCAGCTTCGGGGTCGGCATCGCGACCGCGTCGATGGTCGTGAGCGCGTTCGCGGTGTTCCGCCTCGCATTCGCCCCCGCGAGCGGCGTGCTGGTCCGGCGTCTCGGCGAGCCGCCGGTCTTCTGCATCGGACTGCTCATCGTCGGGGCGTCGAGTGCCGCTTGCGCGTTCGCTACCAGCTTCGGCGAGTTGCTGACCTACCGCGCCGTCGGCGGGATCGGATCGACGATGTTCACCGTCTCAGCGGCGGCGCTGCTCATCAGGAACTCGCCGCCGACGATGCGCGGGCGCGCCGCGGGGGCTTGGGCGACGTGGTTCCTGGTCGGCAGCATCGTCGGTCCGCTGGCCGGTGGAGTGCTCGGCGCCGTGGGCCCGGGCGTGCCGTTCCTCGCCTACGGGGCGCTGCTCGGAGCGGTGGCCGTCGGTGCCGCCGGCGCGCTGCGGGTCCCTCGCGGAACCCACGCGCCTGAAGACGACTCAGACGGCCAACCGGTCCTCACGGCGCTGCGGCATCCCACCTTCCGCGCCGCACTCGCCACCAACTTCGCCTACGGCTGGACCGTTTACGGCATCCGGGTCTCGATCGTTCCGCTGTTCCTCGGAGAGCAGCTCGGCTGGTCGGCCGAGTGGTCGGCCGCCGCCCTGACCGCGTTCGCCGCCGGCACCGCGGCGACCTCGTCGCTGGGCGGTCGGCTGGCCGATCGGCACGGGCGGCGACCGATGGTCCGCATCGGTCTGGTCGTCATGGCGGTCACCCTGTGCTGGATGGGCTTCAGCGACTCGCCGGTGGAGATCATGCTCCTCGCGGTCCTGTCGGGGGCGGGGACGGGCTTGACGAGTCCGTCGACAAACGCTGCCGTCGCCGACATCCTGGTGAGGGAGGGCCACGAGAAGAGCACGGGGAGTGTGCTGGCGACCTACCAAATGGTCGGCGACGTCGGCGCGATTGCCGGGCCGGTTCTTGCCGGGATGGTTGCCGACAGTAGCGGCTTTCCCGCGGCGTTCGTCCTCACGGCCGCAGTTGTGGCCGCGGCGTTGACTACTTGGTGCCCAGCGACGGAATTCGTGGTAACGCAGGAGCAGACGCCCAGGTCAAGGCGGTCGCGGCGGCGTAACGCCCTAGCCTGAGGCGTCTCCAGGACGGCCGCAGTAACGCCATGCCCATGAGCAACGATCTAAACGCCACCGCGGCTACGACGTGCCACGCGGAGCACTGAACCGATTCTCCGCTACAGTGCGCAATCATCTTCGAGGGGAGTCGACCATGGTGGCAGGCGCAGACACGGCGCTGGATCTCCTCGACAGCGCCACCTGCGTGGACGTCACCGAACTCGAACCTCGTCAGTGGGAGATCGTGAGGGACATGCGCATCGCAGCCCTCGACGACGCCCCCGGCGCCTTCGTCAGCACTGCGGAGACAGAGGAAGATCAACTAACCGAGTACTGGCAGGATCAGTTCGACTGGGCGACCTGGGTGATCGCGCGCGATCACGAGCAGGTCGTCGGCATCGCCGCGTTGGCACTGCCCGACGGTGAGTCCCCTCCTGACAGTCGCTACGTGGAGTCCGTGTGGGTGGCCCCGACCCATCGCCGGCATGGAGTGCTGCGGCAGATGCTGGAGCACCTTGAACGCCTGGCGAAGTCCGCGGGCGCGACGGAACTCCGGCTCTGGGTACTGGACACCAACGGTTCAGCAGGCCGCGCCTACGAAAGGCTCGATTTTCGCCCGATCCCCGGTTCGGAAGCGGACACGAAGAAGCTGCGGGGGGACGGGACATCGTTCGTCCAGGAGAGCCTCATGACCAAGGAACTGCTGCTGTAGCGGCGCGGGCCTCGCACCAGTTCCGCAATCCGAGGACGTCGACCGCCTCCGCCGTCGAGCGCACAGCGCGGACCCGCTGCATCTCCTGCTCCCACTCGACGAGATCATCCGCCCACGCGTCGAGGAAGTCGACGCACAGCTCGGGAGTCAGGCGGGCCAGCTGCGCGGCTGCAGCGTCGATCGAACGCAGGGCCGCCGACAGTCGGACGGGATCACCTGTCCCACCTACGATCGCCATCTCGAGACTCATCGCCGTCACACCGATCATGTCCCGCCGGGCCTCAATGTACCGCTCCCAGAACCGGCCGTCGGCTGCGTCGAGCCGCCGCCGGTAATCCATCTCGCCGGGTTGATCCTCGAACAGCGTGAACAGCCCCTCGGCCAGCAGATCCCCGAACTCCTCCTGCCGCGCGCGCAACGGGTCGCCGAAGGGGTCGTACTCGGTCTGGATCGCGTCTCCGACGTGGGCGATGTCGCGAGCGGCCACCCGCCGTGACATAAAGAACCAATCTTCGTCGTACACGTCCGGGAAGAAGGGGATCGGGTGGTCATTACAGTTCACACCGAGCGCTGCGCCGGAGATGAAGGTGTCCTGCTCGAAGCCCGCCAACCGATATCCATGGCACACAACTGAATTGTCCGCGAACTGACGGCACGTCATCCCGGCCATCTGGTGGGTGTCGAGCGCCGAGACCAGACGCCGCAGCGTCGCGTCGGGAATTCCGACCGGATGCCCGCTCGCACGGCTGCCGATGTCGTCGTCGAGGAAGATGACCTTTCCCCAGTTGTGCAGGCGAGCCAGGAGCAGGCCGATATTGCGCTTGAGGCTCAGATCGGAGCTCCGATCGGCGCTCGCCGCGCGGAATCGGGCAGCGTCGGTCCGGGTCGGCAGCAGGTCGTGCCGGTACAGCGGCGGGACATCGACGACGATCGCCCGGCAGCCCGGGGTTCGGGCGCGACGATCAGCCACTTCGCCCGCCGACGTCTGCTTGCTGCACAGCGCGACCAGTACGGCCCCGAGTCGCACCGCGAGTTGCGCAGCGCCGGCGAGCGCGTCCGCGCCCCGCGAGGTGGGGACGATGACGGCGTCGATCTGACCGGCTCGCACCGGTGGTGAGTTATGACCCAGGTCGGTGCGCACCAGTGCCGCATGCGAGCCAGCTCGCATGATCGGCACCGACGGCTCGGTGGCCAGCGCTGTGCGCGTGAACGGCGATGAGGACGCAGTCATCGGCTCGATGACCCGCCCGCTCGCGACGACGCCGGGGGCCACTCGAAAAGCCGCACGTTCGGGTTCTGGAGATCGGGTGCGAGCGCCGAGCCGTCGACGATCGGCACCCTCACCAGCATCGCGAACTCCCCGGTGGGATAGCGGTCCGCGAGGAACTCCTCGTTGCGCTGCCGAACAGTCTCGTCCGTCAGGGTCATGACCGCACCCATCACACCAGTGCTATGCACGCCATTGCAGATCGTCAGCGTTCGGCTCGAATTGAATGGATTTGTCAAACGTCCGACTAGACCGACGTCTTCCATCGTCTCCACAACGCCGTCGATTTCTTCGGTGGCCGGGAAATGCACGGATTCTGTGCCCGACTCCTCGTCGCGAACGCGAAACACCTCACCAGTGAGCAGTCGCGAGTCTTCGAAATGCTCGATCGGCAGTCTCTTTCTTAGCTCAAGTTGAATCCGACGCAAGGTCGCATTCCAAGCGACTCCTCCAAGAATCACGAGATGATGCTGCAGATCCGATTTCCGAGTTCTGGACGGGAGCCGATGAAGGACCTGCCGCTCAGGATTGAGCGCCCGGATGTGCCCGAACATTTCGAGGAGTGCGTCGGCGTCGGCGAACCGGTGCAAGTGGGTGTAGTTCGGGTTCTTCTCGTCGGCCAGCTTGCCCCAGTCGTCCTCGGGCGCCTGCGGGCACACGATCACGATCGGCCCAGTGTCGTCGAACTGGAGGAGCAGGCGGCGGCCGACCACCGGAGGTGGCGGTGGTGCCTCACCGAGGGCGGCGTGAAGCTCGTAGAGTTCTTCCTCGAGCTGCTCAAACCGCACCCGCTCGTCGGGCCGTAGATCGTCGGCCGCGATCAGGTGCGGCTTGCCGTCGAGAGATCGCCGGGTCGCGAAGAAGCGCGCGTAGGCACTGAGGCGCGCCGTCGTCGGCGTCTTTGGATTGTTGACGTTCTCCCAGGTGCTGAGGGTGGCCGAGGCCACCTTGCTCTGAGCACTCAACGCAGTCGCGAGTTGCGCCTGCGTGAGAGTGACGTCTTGCCACTCGTGCTCGCGGAGCTGTCGCAGCCGAGTCGCCAGGCGACCGGCCGCAGGACCGTCCACCGAACCCATGGCGCGCCCCTCCACGTCGGTCGACGACCGGAACGAGCGAGGCGTTGCCCCGAACTCAGTATCGATGGGGCGACTTTACTGTGTCTACCCCAGGTTAGGGGAGAGTTCAGCCAACTTGATCAGACCTCGGCCAAACTTGATCAAACAGCGGCGCCGCCGAGTTGATCTGGCCACCGCCGCCGGCAAACTCGGCAAGTCGATCAGAGCCGGACCTACTCAATCCACTACGCGTCGACGAATCTCGACCATCTCGGCACTTAGTCAATATTCGATCCAGCTACGCAATGCGCATCCCGACTTGACGAAAGGCCCCGTTCTATCGCCTCTTGGACCAGAATAGGGCGCTTTTCCGGTCGGCACACTGTTCGACGCGACAATCGCGAAGAATGCCCTCTATACTTGTCCCCGGCGGCCGTCGGGAATCCGTGAATCCCACAGGACGCTTCCGAGGAGGTCGACCCACTTCACCGCCAGGCGGATGCCATGACACCGGAACACCCCGAACCGCAGATTGAGCTGCTCATCACAGTGGCCGCGGTGCTCCTCCGCGGCGACTGGCGCACCGCCAAGCTCCAGCTCGCCACTGGTGGGGACATGGCGGAGAGCCCCGAGCTCGTCGTGATCGCGTTCTGCCTCCGCTGCGTCACCCGCGCCATGCACTGCCAGTGCGTGCTGGCCGACGTGGAGGCAGCGTCGAACCAGCTGGACGCAGCGGCCGCGAGGCTCGGGCCCGCCAGCTCGGAGCCTGCCCGGCACCGGCGGGTCGCGCACCTGCGGTGGACGACGAGCCTCCTCGTGCAGCGGGAGCGGGCCGACCTGGGCGCGCTCCGCCGGATCGTCGAGCGGCTCTCCCGGGGCCAGCGCGAACTGGTGTATGCGGTCGTAGAACACATGACGTGGATCGAGTTCGATCCGTGGACGGTGCGGATCCATCCCGAGGATCGCGAGCTGACGGGTCTCGACGGCGGAGCGTACGCGCGCTATCGGTCGGGCAATCGCCTCGACATCTGCGTGCGGGCCACCAACCTGAGGCAGTTCGGCAATGCCTGGACCGGGTCGGTCACCGAGCGCACGTGGCATCGCATGGACGGCTACCCGGCCATTCGCGAAAGGGCGTTGCGGGTGCTCGCCGAGGAACCCCACACCCGCGGAGGGGCCGACCTCCCGGTGCGCCTCGGTCGCCTCCGCGCGTGGAGCTACGCCCGCGACTGGTTCCGGGACACCGCGGCCTGAGAGTGACAGCCTCTGGTTCGCCGACACCGCTGATGACACACTCGCCTTTGATGCGAGGCGCGGCCGAGGTCCGGCCGGTCGCCGAATGCACCAGAAGGGTCGACACGTCAGCGGGTTGAAGATCGTGGACGAGCGGAGGCGCGACAGCGCATGACGTCCCGCGCGGACTGCGGCGGCGAACGGCACACGAGCCGTGATCCGCAGTTCGCCCCATCCTCCGTCAGCACGGTTCATCGCGGGCTGGCATACCCGGCGGAGGTCGCGCCCGAGATCTTCGTGCGGTGGGATCCCCTGCTCCCCGACCGCTGCATCGAGCTGATCCTGCCGGACGACACCGATCCCGCCGTACGGACCCGGGCCGCCGCGCTCGACCGCCGCCCGTGGCTCCGCCTGGCAGCGGTCACCGTGCTCGACCGGCAACTGTACCTGCCGCTTGACCGGTCGTTGCTCGACGCGGAGGCGGCCGCCGCCCGGCTCGACGCCGCGCGCACGCTCGGCGACGACAACCCGGTCAGGGAGGTCCTGATCAGGAAGGCGCTCGTCGGTGCCCGCGCCGCGTCCCGTGGAGTGATCGGCCGCCTGGAGCACCTGGCGGCCGGGGGCCGCCGCCCGCCGCCCGCCCTCGCCGCCGCTCTCGACCCCGTGATCCGGTGCTACGCGGTGCTGTCCGGCGAGGTGCGCGAGCTCGACACCGCGCTCGCCGGCGTCGGCGAGGCGTGGCACCGGCTGTGCACGCTCGGCCGCGCCGCCGTCCGCGGACGCGGGACAATCGCGCCGCCCGCGACGGCCGCGGTGGCGGCCGGTGGCACCGACCAGATCGACCCGCGATCGGTGCCCGCACGCGTGCTCATGTTCGGCCCCACACCGGACTCGGCCGAGATCAGCGTCGACCCGGTTCACGCCGACGCGGGCGCTGCGGTGCGGGTGCGCGTCGCGGCCTTCTCCGGCACCGAGGCGGTCGACGTCGGAGTCCGGTTGATCGACCGCAGGTCCGGCGCGGTCCGGGGCTACGGGCTGCTCGGACAGCCGGTGGCTCTCCGGCCGCCGTTGCACTTCGAGGGCCTCGTCTCGCTCCCGCCGTCCCTGCCCGCGAGCCACGTGCGTGTCGAGCTGTTCGACGCGGCAGGTGATCCACCTGTCGCCGACGGCAGCGAGCTGCGACGGGTGCGGCGAGCTGCGTTGTTCCTGTCCGAATGGCGGGCGCTGGTCGCCGACGTCCGGCTGTGGGGCCTGCGCGCTGCTCCGGCCATTCGCTTGGAGGCGACGGTCCGGCGGCTGGTCGACGATCTCGCGGACGAGCCGCTGTGGTGCGGCGGACCGTCTCGGACACACCTGCTGGGCCTGGTCGAGCTGGGCGACCGGACGCTCACCGACCAATTGCGCGCTGGCGATGCCGGTGAGTCGCCTGACGGTGGCGGGATCGTGCGGGCCGTCTTCGGACCCGGCGACCTGCTCGCCGCGGAGGTCGCCGCCGCGTACGACCGTGCGCGTCCGACCGAAGTCCTCTGACGGGACTTTCGCCCCCAGCGACCGCGACCAGGGCACACTCTCGTCCCCGTGACTGTCGAGGTGCATGCATCGCAGAGCCCCCACCGGGTGCGTGAACCCGACTTCGCCGGCTTGGCACTGCCTCCCATCGACGCCCTGCCTAACGACGTCGAGCAGGACGTCCTCACGAATTTCGTGTGGACGCGGACGCGGCCGTGGGGCGGCGTCGCGGCGCCGCTGTCGGGTGCCGTCATCGGCGCCCTGTGGACGATCCTGGTGCTGAACCTCGCGTTCGGGGGCTGGCTGCTGGCCGTCCGCGGGAGTGACCCCCTGCTCGGGCATCTTCTGCACGGCCGTCACGCTGGGCGGGCATCCCGTGCTGACCCTCGTCCTGACCGAGGTGTCCGCGGGCGCGCTGGCCCTGTCCGTGCCGATGACCCGCGGCCTCAGCCAGGCGGGTGGCCCACAGCTCGCGGTGATCGTCATCGGGGCCCTGGCCGGGATCGTCGCGCTCTCCGGTGCCGTCCTCGTGCTGCTGGTCGCCCTGTTCGCCGTCGTGCTGATCCTCGGCGTGCTCGCCAACGTCGTCGAACGGATGTGAGGAGATCCCCCATGCTGACCGTGGACCGATCCCGCGATGTGGAGGTGGACGCCACACTGCGGTGGCGGCACCCGGACCTCCCGGATCCGCTCGTCCTGCCGTGGAGCGAGCTGCCGGTGCTCGGGCTCGACGGGGACATCCCGTGGCTGTACGGCCCGATCGAGCGCGATCCCCTCGCCGCACCGGACGGCCGGACGGCCGTGCCGCGCCGGGAGCTGCGACGGTTGCGGCGGCTCGCGGCGCGCCACGTCCCGTTCCAGCGGATGGCCATCGCCCACGAGCTCGATCCCCGCGGCGCAGTGCAGCCGTTGCTCACCGATCTGGAGGGCGGGCCTCGGACCTGCACGGACGCGGTGGCGCGCGCCGTCGTCGGGGCGCAGCCCGTGCATCCGGCTGTGCGCGGCACCGCCAGGGCACTGGACGTGGTGCTCGGACGCCGCGCCGCACGCTCGCTCGCTCGCGTCGCGGCGAAACTGGACCCGATCGTCTTCGGTGTGGTCGGGCTGCCTGATCCGGTGCACGGACAGCCTGCCCTGTTCTACCCGTTGAGCGCCTGGAAGTGGTGACCATGCTGCAGAAGCCGCCCGCCGGGCTCGCCACCGCGATCGTCCCGATCCCGGAGAAGGCCCGCCTGCTGCTGTGGTCGCTGGCGATCGCCGATGTGATGACCGTGGCCTGGATGCTCTCTGCCGGGGAGTGGCTCGACCGCGCCTCGCCGGTGACGGCAGTGATCACGCTGGGCGGCCACCATCTCGTCGTGCTTTGGCTTGCCGTGGCGGGATTCACCGCCCTCGCCCTGCTGACCGCGCTGACCGGCGCACTGACCGCGGTCCGGCCGATCCACGTCCCGTTCCTCGTCGTGGGCGCACTCGTGTCCGCCGTCGCCGTCGGGGGGACGATTTCAGTGATCCTGCTGTTCGTCGGGGTGGTCGTGCTGACCGCGCTGGTCGGCACTGTGCTCGTCGGCGGCCGCTTTGTCTTCCTCGGTGGCTCGCTCCGCCGCCGCTGATCGACCGATACCCGGTGGGTCGTCGTCCCAGTGCTTCAGCGCACGCTTGCGAGCCTCCTTGTGGGACATGCGAAGGAGGTACCTGAAGTAGAGGTACAACATGTACCCTGAGACCACGGTCCCAAGCGTCCGGCCGGGCCGGGACCGCAGTGCGCCAAGCAGAACGGCAGCGATCACAGCCCATGCGCCGCCGTGGTCGGCAGCGAATCGCAGCACCTGCTCCTCCACCGCTGAAGGGTCGCAAGCAGGAAGGCCCGGCCCAAGTAACTGTCCGCCTACGGGGCCCTTACCGGCTGTGTCTATATCGGAACGTTGCCACCAGCCGGGTTGCCGACCCGCCCACCGCGTCGGCGAGCACGACCGCGCCCCAGCCTCGTGCGCCGCACCGTGCAGCGACGCCGGACCCACCCGCGAGAGCGCCTGCGCAGCCGATCCCAGTCCCGACTGCTGTACCTGGCCGCGGCCGGCGTGGGCACCTACATCGGGCGAGAAGGGCTGCCAACAGTCGTGACCCTCCCCGAGCTGGCCGATCACAGTTGGCTTGGTTCGATCATGCCGAGTCAGGCACGAGTCGGCGGGTGACCACGGGTCGACCACGCATCGACAACGGATCGAACACGCAGCAGCAGCGGTGCTCGACCAGGCTCGCTTGCGATGGACGCCACCCCAGCACCGGCACCGCGGCGCGGTCAGCCCCAGGCGGCTGCGCCGCGACGGCGGCAGGTGCTGGTGCGGCTGTCCGACGGCGATCTCGCGGCGATCAAGGCCGGCGCGGGAGGGCCTCGCGGTCGGGGCGTGGATGCGGGAGCTCGCCGTCCGCGCTGCGGACAGCGCGGGCTGGGACCTGGCCGTGTCCCGGCGCGAGGTCCTCTCGCAACTGGTGCGGGTCCGAGTAGAGGTCGCCGTCATCCTCGGCGCCGACGACCGGTCGGCCGCCCGCGACTGCGTCATGGCCGCCTGCGCGGTCTCGACATGCTGATTGGTGACGCCACCCGGAAGCCGCAGCGGTGATCACCAAGGTCGTGCACGGCTGGCGCCCGGGAGGGCTGATCGCCTACCTGATGGGCCCAGGACGGGCCGAGGAGCACGAGCGACCGCGGATCATCGCGAGCTGGGACGGCCTCGACGCCGCATGGCAGCCGACCCGGACCGGTGCGGGACCGTGGGATCTGGACCTCGGGTCGCTCACCGCAGCTCTGCGCGCGCCCGCCATCGCGGCCGGGTTGCCGGATCGGCGGGACGACAGCGGCAGGCGCGGGTACGTGTGGCACTGCTCGGCCCGGCTGGCTGCCGGGGACCGAACGCTCAGCGACGGCGATTGGGCCGGGATCGCCCGCGAGCTGCTCCACGAGGCAGGCATCGCGGCGCAGGACGACCCGGGGGGGCCGAGGTGGTTCGCCGTGCGCCACGCCGATGACCACATCCACATCGCGGTCGTAGTGGTACGGCAGGACACCTGCCGGCGGTTCTGGCCGTACCGGGACTACCCGCGGCTGCGCGAGACGGCCCGGGCGATCGAGCGGCGCCTCGGGCTGACCGAGACGGCGGCCGCGGACGGGACGGCGGCGCGGTCGCCGTCGCTTGGGAAAATCGAGAAGGCGGCCCGGCAGGGGCAGGAGCCGGCGCGGGTGGAGCTGGCGCGGGCGGTGCGCCAGGCTGCCGTCGCGAGCAGCAGCGCCGAGGCGCTCATCCAGGCGTTGTGCGCCGCCGGGTACCTGGCCGAGCTGCGGCGGGCCCCGTCCGGCGATCCGATCGGGTTCAAGGTGGCGCGACGCGGCGACCTCAGCGCGGCGGGGCAGCCCGTGTTCTACAGCGGCAGCAAGCTCGCCGCGGACCTCTCGATGCCCAAGCTGCTGCAGCGCTGGGCAGACGACGCCGTGTCGTCCGTCACGGCCACTTCTCCCGCAGCAGCCCGAGGGCAGGTCGCGCGGGCGCGGCGGGCGGTGGCCGCCGCCCGTCGTGGCGTCGGTGTCGAGGATGTGGACGGGATCGGGCACGCGACGGGCGACGTGCTGGTCGCGCTGCGCGGGTGGCCGGGCGTGGGCCGGGATCTCGGCGAGGCGGCGGACCTGTTCGACCGGGCCGCGCGGGCGCCGGGTGGCGGCGTGGGGCGGCCGGGCCCGTCGAGTGTCGGTCTGCGCCGCACGGCGCGACAGCTGATCCGGCAACGACGGGTCGCCCCCGACGACGACCTGGGCGCGGTCGTCGTGCTGGCCGTGGCGGTGGCCGCGCTTGTCCGGGAGCTCGCGGCCTGGCAGCGGGAGCGTGGCCGCACCCACCAGGCCGACGCCGCCGACGCCGCAGCGGGCGTGGTCGACCGATGGTCCGCGGCGTCGCGCGCGGGCGCCGACAGGAGAGTCCCGGCACAGCGAGGCCGTCTGGGCCTCGACCGCGGTTCGACCGTCATCAGGCCACGACGCGGGTCGCCGACTCCGCGGCTCTCGCCGTCTGCTCGGGCCTGATCCCACGTCCACCCGGAGTCCGATCTCCGCTCCGTGCTGTAGCAACGCCGAGACCACGGATCCGCAACGCTGCGACCACCGACCGGATCGGGATCCGTCGGGGGGACGAAGGAGCGGTTGCCAGCGACCACGGAACCGCCGCCGGTGGTCGGCACGCTCGTCAGACGGATGTCGGCAGCTCAGCGGCGTTCGGAGTCGCACCGGAGGAATGCGCCATGACGACGGACGGGCCCATCTTCTACACCGTGGCTGAGGTCGCCGAGATCCTGCGAGTGGATGCTGCGACCGTCTACCGCTCGATCCGGGCGGACGCGTTCCCGGCGGTCCGGATCCGGAGCCGCTACGTCATCCCGGCAGGCGCTGTCATCGAGATGGCGGAGGAGGCGGCGAGATCTGGCGGCTGCGTCGACCTCGCCCGCCGCACGCAGTCGGTCCGACAGCATCGAGCGGATCACCAGCGCTGATCCCTGGCGGTCAGCTACCGGCCCGGGCGCTTCGGCATCCGGGAGCCCAGGACCTCCGCCGCCGTGCGATCGGTCGCCGCCACCCATGCCGCATACACCCGCAGCGTCGTGGCTCCACCGCCGCCGTGACCGAGCCGTCCGGCGACGGTCCGCAGATCCACGCCGGCCGTCAGCAGCTCGGTCGCCGAGTAGTGGCGCAACGCGTGGATGTGGGTGTCGATGCCGAGCCTGCGCGCGAGGTTGCGGTACCGGCTCGACACCGAGTGGGGCGAGCACGGGCAGGTCGGCTCGAAGCGCCGGGCGTTCGAGAACACGTACATGTCGTCGGTCAGCTCCGCGCCGAGATCCCGCATGCGCTGGGCGCAGCGGTCCTTGTGCTCGGTGAGCAGGACGACGGTCTCGGTGTCTAGAGCGATGCGCCGCATCTGGTGGGTCTTGGTGTCCTTCTCGGTCCCGACGCCGTGGCGCAGGCGGTAGCTGCGGCGGACGTCCACCATCCCGACGTCCAGATCGACGCGGGACCAGCGCAGGGCACACACCTCGCCGCGGCGCATCCCTGTGGTCATCACCAGCCACACCAGCGTGCCCCAGTCGTCGTCGACGGCGAACGCGCCGTCCACGAACCGCGCTGCCTCCGACGGTGACGGCGGGTCGGGCTGCGGCGGGTGCTGGCGGGGCCGCTGCGCCCCGCGGGCCGGGTTGGTGGCGATCCAGTCCCAACGGACCGCCGCACTCAGCGCACCGCTGATGACGGCGTGGACCTGCCGGACCGTCGACACGGCCATCGGTCGGCAGGCGTGGGGACGGCATCCCGAGCCGGCACAGTCGTGCGGACCCTCGACCCGGTGCACGACCGACGGGCGGCCGTCGCAGCGCGTCCGGCACCCCCGCAGCTCCGCGTAGAACGTCTCCAGGTTGCGGGTGGAGAGCTTCGAGATCGGCACCCGGCCGAGCGCAGGGCGGATCGTGCGCTCGATGTAGCCGACGTAGGTCTCGCGCGTGCTGTCCTCCAGTTCGACGGTCTGCAGCCACTCGTCGAGGGTGTAGCCGAGGCTGACGCTGCTCCGCGCGGTCCGCTCGCCGTCCACCTCGGCCTGCAGCCGGGCGAGAGCCTTCTCGGCCTCCCGGCGCGCGGCGCGGTCGGTGCCCTTGACCGACTCCGAGAGGTAGCGGTCGCGGCCCGTCACCGGGTCGACGCCGGCGAACACGCGCACCTGCAGCGAACCGCCGCGGACGCGGACGCTGCCCCGCCTGCGGTCCTCTCGCGTGCTGTTCGCCCTGGTCACATCGCTATGGTAGGCAGAAGTTCATGGACAAGAACATGGACGGAGCTCGAAGACTGATCATGTAAATGATCAGTCCCCTGACCATAGTAGCTAGTCAGGGGACTGGTGGCAGGTGAAGGATTCGAACCTTCGTAGGCTCAGCCGACGGATTTACAGTCCGCTCCCTTTGGCCACTCGGGCAACCTGCCGGGGTGCGGTCGGCTCGCCGACGCGCAAGGACGAGGATACGACA
>JBOHEP010000354.1:0-60465 GCA_050701075.1 Pseudonocardia sp.
CTCCTGGTCAGCCAGGGGCGGTGCGGCAGAGAAGCACCCGTCCTCCCTGATCCGGGCTCCGTGCGCGAAGGGCGGGCACTCCACGCACAGCACGCCGCGGGAGGCATGTCGTCGTGGGCCTGCGTACTGGGACGCTGGACGCCGAGGCCATAACCACGACACGTAGTGCACGCTGGAACCCGAAGTTCGTGCGCAGGCGGGCGGTGCCCCGGCAACCGGGACACCGCCCGTTGCTATCTGGGCGGGGTCAGCTGCAGGCGTCCGCGATGGATGTCCCCTCGCGGGCCCCGGCCACCCACTGTGCACAGCAGTGCAACAGCCACACCGTGAGTCCATCGATCGATCCGACGGCAAATCCTGCCGCTGCGTCGCGATACTCCGCCCGGCGGCGCAGATGACCCACCTCAGGCACCGCCAGGCCTCTCGGGTCGAGCCCGGCAGCCACTGCGGTCAGGCGGGCGGCCGCGCGAGCCACCACCCCGTTCGCCGACGGGAACGGGGCGAGGGCGAGAAGTTCCCCGTGCACCACGGCGACCAACACCGGAGCCGGCACCGACGTACCGCCGGTCACCAGGTCGGCCAGCAGCGACAGCCGCGCGGATTCCTCGGCCGACGTCCGGGGCCGGCCCAGCTCGTCACCGCGGCGATCGCTCGGCACCAGATCGACGGCCGCCACGACGTGCAGCCGCGCCAGCGCCTGGAGAGGGGAGGTCCGCCAGACCCCGAGCAGCCGCCCGGACTCCTCGGCGACGCGTACCGCGCCGGCGAGCACCGGATCGGAGACCATGCCATCGCCCACCGGCCCCAGCGGAACACCGTCGAGGGCCGCGGACGCCCGCGCCGCGCGCATGCTCGCCTCCGCGGCGTTCGACGGCCAGTCTCGCCGGTTCGCGGGGTGGTTGTGCACGGCGACAACCGCATCCCGGGCATGCCCGACCGCGTCGGCGACGCCGGGGAGCTCGACGAGCGGGGCGAGCGGATCGGGCACGCGGGGCACGTCCGCATCCTTGCTCCCGCTACTGGGAATAACCATATCGACCCGACGGCACCGAACGGTGCTCACGGGTTGCGCGGGCACTAGCGTCGGTTCGACGAACGTTGCCGGACCAGGTGGCGGCGTCCGGCGCCGACGACGAGGAGGGCAACAGGAAATGGCCGACCCAGCCGCCACACTGAGCAACCTGTCCACCGAGAACCGAAGCTTCCCGCCAAGCGAGGAGTTCGCCGCGCAGGCCAATGCCACCGAAGACTGGTACGAGCGCGCGGACTCCGACCGCGTGGCCTTCTGGGCCGAGCAGGCCGACCGGCTGCACTGGCATCAGCGCTGGGACCAGGTGCTGGACTGGCAGACGCCCTTTGCCAGGTGGTTCGTCGGCGGGAAGCTCAACGTGGCCTACAACTGCGTCGACCGGCACGTCGAGGACGGCCACGGCGAGCAGGTCGCGTTCCACTGGGAGGGTGAGCCCGGCGACACCCGGACGATCACCTATGCCGACCTCAAGCGCGAGGTCTGCAAGGCCGCCAACGCCCTCACCGAGCTGGGTGTGGGAGCAGGCGACCGGGTGGCCATCCAGCTGCCGATGATTCCCGAGGCCGTGTTCGCGATGCTCGCATGTGCCCGTCTCGGCGCGCCGCACAGCGTCGTCTTCGGCGGGTTCTCCCCGGGCGCGCTGAAGACCCGCATCCAGGACGCCGAGGCGAAGCTGCTGATCACCTCGGACGGGCAGTACCGCCGCGGCAAGCCTGCGCCGATGAAGGAGAACACCGACGAGGCGGTCGCCGCCACGTCGACGATCTCCCGCGTGCTCGTGGTCAAGCGCACCGAGACCGACGTGCCGTGGACCGACGGGCGCGACGTCTGGTGGCACGAGATCGTCGACAAGCAGTCCGAAGACCACACGGCGCACGGGTTCGACAGCGAGCATCCGCTGTTCATCCTCTACACCTCAGGCACCACGGGGAAGCCGAAGGGTATCCTGCACACCTCCGGCGGCTACCTCACGCAATGCGCCTACACCCACGACGTGGCGTTCGACCACAAGCCCGGTGAGAGCGTCTTCTGGTGCACCGCCGACATCGGCTGGGTCACCGGGCACAGCTACATCGTCTACGGGCCGCTGGCCAACCGGGCGACGTCGGTGATCTACGAAGGTACGCCGAACACCCCGCACGAGGGTCGGCACTGGGAGATCATCCAGAAGTACGGTGTCTCCATCTACTACACCGCACCCACCTTGATCCGAACGTTCATGAAGTGGGGCAAGGAGAACCTGGAGAAGTTCGACATCTCATCGCTCAAGGTGCTCGGCACCGTCGGTGAGCCGATCAATCCCGAGGCCTGGATGTGGTACCGCGAGAACGTCGGCCAGGACAACTGCCCGATCGTCGACACCTGGTGGCAGACCGAGACCGGCGCCATCATGATCGCCCCACTGCCCGGGGTGACGGCCACCAAGCCGGGTTCGGCGATGCGGCCGCTGCCCGGCATCGCGGCCACGATCGTCGATGAGAGCGGCACGCCGGTGGGTAACGGCGAGGGCGGCTATCTCGTGCTCGAGGAGCCGTGGCCGGGGATGCTGCGCGGGATCTGGGGCGACGAGGAGCGCTACCGCGAGACGTACTGGTCGCGCTTCGCCGACCAGGGCTACTACTTCGCGGGCGACGGGGCGAAGTACGACGACGACGGCGCGATCTGGCTGCTCGGCCGCGTCGATGACGTCATGAACGTCTCCGGACACCGGATCTCCACCACCGAGGTGGAGTCCGCGCTGGTCAGCCACGAGACGGTGGCCGAGGCGGCGGTGGTCGGAGCGTCGGATGAGCAGACGGGGCAGGGCATCGTCGCGTTCGTCATCCTGCGCGGCGACGTCGCCCAGGACGAGGCCAAAGGCGAGCAGGCCATCAAGGCCCTGCGCGATCACGTCGCCAAGGAGATCGGGCCCATCGCCAAGCCACGCCAGATCATGGTCGTGGACGAGCTGCCCAAGACGCGCTCGGGCAAGATCATGCGTCGGCTCCTGAAGGACGTGGCCGAGAACCGCGAGGTCGGCGACGTCACCACGCTCGCCGACTCGACGGTGATGGACCTGATCTCGTCGGGCATGCGCGAAGGCAAGTCGGAGGACTGAGAGGCCTGGCTTTGCGAACGAACGGCACTTCCGTCCACACATGCCGGACGAGAGTGCCGTTCGTTCGCAATGAGTGGGCGTGAGTGCGCCCGTTCGGGCATCCTGGCCGCGTGGCTGAGGACGACCTGCTGGTGCGGGAATCGCTGGTGTTGCCCGAACGGGAGCTGCACTGGCGGTTCTCGCGCGCCTCCGGCCCGGGCGGGCAGGGCGTGAACACCACCGACTCGCGGGTCGAGTTGTCGTTCGACCTTGCCCGGTCCCCGTCGGTGCCCGAGCCGCTGCGTGAGCGGGCGCTGACGCGGTTGGCGAACCGGCTGGTCGACGGTGTGCTGACCATCGTCGGATCCGAGTACCGCAGCCAGTTGCGCAACCGCGACGCCGCCCGTGAACGGTTGGCGGCAACACTGCGCGCGGCGACGGCGCCCGAACCACCGCGGCGGCGGCCGACGCGGCCGTCCGCGGGAGCGAAGCGGCGGCGGCTGGACGCGAAGATCCGGCGCGGGGCGATCAAGCGGCTGCGCGGGCGGCCGGATGCGTAGCCGCCCACCCCGACCCGGGTGACATTTCGCCCCGAACCGGGCGTCGGTGATCCTGAGCGGACATCGCCGTCGACGCCATGGAAGTATGACGACCCGTTCGACGACATCCCGGCAGGTGAGTGCAGGAGGACCGCGGTGGCCAGCCCAACCAGCTCCAGCGGCACGGCAGTTCCGCCCGTGCTCCCGTCGATCCCGCTCGCGCCCGAGCCCGCGCAGGCCGCCGGGGATCAGTCGATCGGTGCCCTCGTGCGTGAGGTCACCGAGCATGTCTCGACCCTGGTGCGCTCCGAGGTGGAGCTCGCGCGCGCCGAGCTCACCTCCGAGGTGAAGAAGGGCGTCAGGGGCAGCATCTACTTCGTCATCGCGCTGACGATCCTGCTGTTCAGCTTGTTCTTCTTCTTTTTCTTCCTCGGTGAGCTGCTGCATGTCTGGCTGGCCCGCTGGGCCGCGTTCGGGATCGTGTTCCTGCTGATGATCGTCACCGCCGGAGCGTTCGGCCTGCTGGGCTACCGACGCGTCCGCAAGATCCGTAAACCGGAGCGCACGATCACCACCCTCAAGGCGTCGGCGGCTGTGCTGGGCAGCCGGGGCAGGGAGTCGGCCGCCGCGCGTCGCGGCCTGGCCGGCGGGTACAGCAACGGCGCCGCGGGGTCGTTCTCGGGCTCGGGCACCGACGCCGTCGTGCGCTGACCGGGTGCGGCCGTGCGGCGGGGCCGATCGGTCCTCGATCCGGTTACGTGGTCCGTGGACCCACCGGGCGGTCTCGGCCAACGGCATCCAGCTACACGTCGTCGAATGCGGCAACGGCCCGCTGGTCGTGCTGCTGCACGGCTTCCCGGAGTTCTGGTGGTCCTGGCGGCATCAGCTCACGAGCCTCGCCGAAGCCGGGTATCGCGCCGTCGCGGTGGACCTGCGGGGTTACGGCGACTCGGACAAGCCTCCGCGCGGCTACGACCTGTGGACCCTCGCCGGTGACGTCGCGGGCTTGATCCGGGCCCTTGGCGAGCCGGAGGCCCGAATAGTCGGGCACGACTGGGGCGGCATGATCGGCTGGACGGTCGCGGTGTTGCACTCCCGGCTCGTGCGCTCGCTCACCGTCTTCGGGGCGCCGCACCCGCTCGCGGTGCGCGGCGCCTTTGTGGGTGACCTGCGCGGGCAGGGACGGGCCACGGCGTCCTACGCATTGGGTTTCCAGCTCCCGCGCTGGCCGGAGCGGTCGTTGCGAGCCGACGGCGGTGCGCGGGTGGAGCGGATCATGCGCGGGTGGGCCGGGCCGGAATGGGCCGCGACAGCCGATTTCGCCGAGGCCGTCACGCACTACCGGCGGGCGATCCAGGTGCCCGCGGCGGCGCATTGTGCGATGGAGTACTACCGGTGGGTCTTTCGCTCGCAGTTCCGTGCCGACGGCCGCCGGTACGCCGCAGCGATGGCCCGTCCGGTGATCGTGCCGGTGTTGCAGGTGCACGGCGCGCTCGACCCGTGCGCGCTCGAAAGCACAGCGCGGGCGTCGAGCCGGTGGGCGGGACAGTCGTATCAGCTCCGCGTCGTCCCGGAGATTGGCCACTTCCCCCACCAGGAGCGTCCGGCGGAGACGACGGCCGTGCTGGCGGAGTTCCTCGCGCGCTGACGATCCGCCGACCGAGCGGCCCGCGCGAACTCGCCGTGCTGGATCGGGGAACTCGCCGTGCTGGATCGGGGAACTCGCGTGTGCGAGGCCGGCGCGTTACCGGGCTGGCGTGAGCAACGCCGCCCGGGCCGACACGGCTGTGTCCGGGTTGTCGGAGAACAGCCCGTCCACCCCGGCCCCCAGGAACGCCTCGTACTCGGTGAACGGGTCGCCGTAGTCGGTCTCCATGCCACCGGAGCGGAGGTCCGTGGGCAGGAACTGATTCTCGTTGCGGAACGTGAAGGGGTGCACGAGCAGGTCGGCCGCGTGTGCGGCGGCGACAAGGGCGGTGGGTTCGCGCAGCGCTCCCGCGGGGTCCCGGGCGATCACCAGATTCTTCTCCGGCCCGATCGCATTGGCGTAGCGGGCGATCTCGGCGAGGCCCCTGGTGGTGACCAGGTCGGCGTACGTGCGTGGGTCGGCGGCTGCCACGAGGTCGGCCGGTGCCCCGTCGCGGTCGATCAGCTGCACCAGCGGCACCCGAAGCTGCGCGCGCAATGCGCGCAGATTGGCCGTCTCGAACGACTGGACGAAAACCGGCGCGTTCTCCTGGTTCAACCCGGCCCGGTTCAGGGCCGCGACCAGCGCGGGCTCCAGCGGCGTGCCCAGCCGGGCGAAGTACGTGGGATGCTTGGTCTCCGGATACACACCGATCTCGCGGCCGAGCTCGTCGGAGAGCCGCGCGCGTAGGGCGAGGATCTCCTCGAAGGTCGGAATCTCGAAGCGGCCGTCGTAGATCGTGTTCTCCTGGCGCACCTGTGGGATTCGCTCCTTGGCCCGCAGGGTCTTGAGCTCGGCAAGGGTGAGGTCCTCGGTGAACCATCCCGTGTGGTCGACCCCGTCGATGGTCTTCGTCACCTTCAGGGTTGTGAACTCGGGGTGCTCGGCGACGTCGGTGGTGGTGCCGATCTCGGGCTCGTGCCGGGCGACCAGCACGCCGTCGGCGGTGATCACGAGGTCCGGCTCGATGTAGTCCGCGCCCAACCGGGCGGCCAGGTCGTACGCGGCGAGCGTGTGCTCGGGCCGGTATCCCGAGGCACCCCGGTGCCCGATGATCAGCGGCGTGATCATGTCGCCGCCCCCGGCGGCCGGCTCCGTGACCGGCCCGGCGGGCAGGGTGGCGACGGCGACGAGTGTGGCCATGGTGAGTCCTCGCAGCCGCGGGTGCACCAGGAGACCCTTGTTCGACGGAACGACCGGTTGGCCACAGTGGGGGGACGGCGGCGCGTCACCGTGATGAATCCCTGGTGCGCCCGCGCCCGTTCGACGTCGGGCCACTACGCTGCCCGATCGTGCGCGTCCTGGTCGTCGGGTCCGGTGCTCGCGAGCACGCCATCGTCCTTGCCCTGGCCCAGGACCCCGAGGTGACCGCGCTGGCCTGCACGCCGGGCAATGCGGGTACCGCCGCGCTGGCCGAGCAGCGCGGACTGGACCCGCGCGACCAGGACGCGGTCGCGAGGTTCGCATCGGCCTGGCAGGCCGACCTCGTCGTCATCGGCCCGGAGGTTCCGCTGGTCGCCGGGGTGGCCGACGCCGTGCGCGCGGCCGGCATCGCCTGCTTCGGGCCGAGTGCCGCAGCGGCCCGGATCGAGGGCTCGAAGAGCTTCGCCAAGGATGTGATGGCCGCCGCCGGCGTGTCCACGGCAGCCGCGGAGATCGTCGACAACCCGGCCCACCTCGACGCCGCGCTGGCCCGCTGCTCACCGCCCTACGTGGTCAAGGACGACGGGCTCGCCGCAGGCAAGGGCGTGGTCGTGACCGAGGACGTGGAGTTGGCCCGCGCCCACGCGCTCACGCTGCTCGACGCCGGACATCCGTTGCTCCTGGAGTGCTACCTCGACGGACCGGAGGTGTCCCTGTTCTGCCTGGTCGACGGTGCCACGGTGGTGCCGCTGCTGCCGGCGCAGGACTTCAAACGCGTCGGCGACGGCGACGCAGGTCCCAACACCGGCGGGATGGGCGCCTACGCCCCGCTGCCGTGGGCTGCCCCCGGGCTCGCGGACGAGCTCGTCGCCGCCGCGGTGGCGCCGGTGGCCGAGGAGCTGGTCCGGCGCGGCACGCCTTTTCGCGGGCTGCTCTACGCGGGGTTCGCGCTCACCTCAGCGGGTCCGGCGGTCATCGAGTTCAACTGCCGCTTCGGCGATCCGGAGACCCAGGTGGTGCTGGCGTTGCTGCGCACCCCGTTGGCTCGCCTGCTGTACGCCACAACCGTCGGAGAGTTGGCCGCGGAGCCACCCCTGGACTGGTCGGAGGGAGCCGCGGTGACCGTGGTGGTGGCCGCCGAGGGCTACCCGGGAATCCCCCGGCTCGGCGACGTGATCACCGGCGCGGAGGGCGAGGGGGTGCTGCACGCCGGCACCCGGCGTCGCGACGACGGTGCGATGGTCTCCGCGGGCGGCCGGGTGCTGTCGGTCGTCGGCACCGGTCCCGATCTCGCTGCCGCCCGCGAGGACGCCTACGAACGGCTCGCCCGGGTGCACCTGGCGGGCTCGCACCACCGCACCGACATCGGGCTGCTGGCCGTCCGGGGCAAGATCTCGGTCCCTTCGTCGGGATGAGCGATCCGCCGGATCATGGTTCCGTGATGACGCCGTGGTCACCGACCCGGCGCCAGCGGCAGCGCAGCTCGCCCGCGACGGTGACCGGATCGAAGGTGGCGCGCCCGTCCGCTAGTCGGCGCTGCTCACCGGGACGGTCCGGAAGGGCTGCGCTGGTAGCGGATCAGCCGCGAGCTGTTCGCGATGACGCCGACCGAGGACGCGCGATCCACCGTGACGCTGCTCTGACCGTCACATCGTGTGCGCCGAGTGACGCAGGTGAAGGAGCGTGGGCTTCTGCTCGGTGATACGCCTACGCTCGCCGGGTGTTCGGACGAGCAACAGCGCCGCCCCTCTCAGTGGCCCACCGCGCGACCATCCCCCCGTTCCACGTCATGGACGTCTGGGCCGCTGCCGGTGAGCGCCAGCGCACCCACGGCGACCTGGTCAACCTCTCGGCCGGGCAGCCGTCCACACCGGCGCCGGCGGCGGTGCGGGCGGCGGCTGTGGTGGCGTTGGAGCGCGACGTCCTCGGCTACACGGTCGCCATGGGCATTCCCGAGCTGCGGGTCGCGATCGCCGGTCACTACGGCCGCAGGTACGGGCTCGACGTCGCGGCGGAGCAGGTCGTCGTGACCACCGGCTCGTCCGGGGGTTTCCTGCTCGCGTTCCTCGCCGCGTTCGACGCCGGCGACCGGGTGGCGATGGCGCGACCCGGTTATCCCTGCTACCGCAACATCCTCACGGCCCTGGGTTGCGAGGTCGTCGAGCTGTCGTGTGGGCCGCAGACCCGTTACCAGCCGACCGTCGCGATGCTCGAGGCACTCGACGAGCCGGTGAAGGGGCTCGTCGTCGCCAGTCCGGCGAACCCGACGGGCACGGTGCTCGACCCCGCAGAGTTGCGGGCGCTGGCCGCCTACTGCGAGCACACCGGCGTCCAGCTCGTCAGCGACGAGATCTACCACGGCATCTCCTACCCCGGCACCCCCGCCACGTCGAGCGCGTGGGCGACCTCGCGCGAGGCGATCGTCGTCAACTCGTTCTCGAAGTACTTCTCCATGACCGGCTGGCGGCTGGGCTGGCTGCTCGTGCCGCCGCGGCTGCTGCGTGCGGTGGACTGCCTCGCCGGCAACTTCACCGTCTGCCCGCCGGTGCTGCCGCAGCGGGCCGCGCTCGGCGCGTTCGTCGAAGAGAGCTATGTCGAGGCGGACGGCCACGTCGCGCGGTACGCGGTGAACCGCGCGCTGCTGCTGGAGGGCTTGCCGTGGCTGGGGATCGAACGCCTGGCGCCGGCGGACGGGGCCTTCTACGTCTACGCCGACGTGTCTCACCTTGCGGTGGACTCCATGGCCCTCACCTACCGGCTGCTCGCCGAGACCGGCGTCGCGGTGGCTCCCGGGATCGACTTCGATCCGGTCGACGGCGCCCGCTGGATCCGGCTCTCGTTCGCCGGCGCCACCGGTGACGTCGCGGAGGCCCTGCGCCGGCTCGAGACCTGGATCGCCCGCTGCGGCCCAGCACGGTCCTAGGCTGCGACCGTATGGACGAGCCCCGGATCGCCGCATGGGACCGTCGCGTCGACTGGCCGTTGACCGGGCTCGCGGTGGCGTTCCTGGTCGGCTACGCCTGGCAGGTGCTGGACACGTCGCTGAGCGGCACCGCGAAGGCTGCACTGGAGGTCGCGCTCACCGGGGTCTGGGTGGTGTTCGGGATCGACTACCTGATCCGGATCGGGCTGGCGCGGCGCAGATGGCATTACGTCGGTACGCACCTGCTCGACCTGGCCATCCTGGTGCTGCCGATGCTCCGCCAGCTCCGCGCGTTGCGGGTGATCACCGTGATCAGCGTGCTGAACCGGCAGCTGCGTGCCGACTTCCGCGGCCGCGTCGCGATCTACGTCGTCGGCACCGTCGCCCTGGTCGGTTTCGTGGCCTCGCTCGCGGTGCTGGATGCCGAGCGGGACGCGCCGGACGCGACGATCACCGACTTCGGCGAGGCCGTGTGGTGGACCCTCACCACGATCTCGACGGTCGGCTACGGTGACCGCTTCCCCGTCACGCTGCAGGGACGGCTCGTCGCGGCCACGCTCATGGTCGCCGGGATCGCGCTGCTCGGCGTCGTGACCGCGTCGATCGCGAGTTGGTTCGTGGAGAACCTGAGGCGCACGGGTGAGCAGGTTTCCGCGGGGATCGAAGATGTGACCGAGGAGGTCGCGGAGATCGAGCTGACCGGGCAACGAACCGCGGTGCAACTGGCTGCCGTGCTCGCCGAGCTGCGGTCGATCACCGCCCGGCTGGACGCGCTGGAGCGCGACCGGCACCCTTCCTGAGCGCCCGGGGAGCAGCCCGCTGTGGCTCGACCGGCCCGATCCGGTCCAGCGCCGTCGCGATGTCGGCGTCGCTGAGATCGGCGTGGGTCATCAGCCGCACCTGCCCGGACATGGTGGACGCGAGCACTCCCGCCCCGACGAGGCGGCGCACGAGACCGTCGAGGTCGGCCACCGCGACCAGCACGATGTTGGTCTGCGGCGTCGTGGCCTGCCATCCGCGCTCGCGCAGTCCCGCGGCCAGGCGCGTCGCCCGCTCATGGTCCTCGGCGAGCCGGTCGATGCGGTCGAGCGCGACCAGCGCGGCCGCGGCGAGCACGCCACCCTGGCGCACCCCGCCGCCGAGCATCTTGCGCAGCCGGCGGGCTTGTTCGACGAACTCCGCCGACCCGGCCACCGCCGAGCCGACCGGCGCACCGAGCCCCTTGCTGAAGCAGACCTGGACGGTGTCCGCCCCGACCGTCAGCGCGCCCGGCGGCACCCCGAGCGCCACTGCGGCGTTCCAGAGCCGGGCCCCGTCCAGGTGCACCCGCAGCTTCGCCGCCCGCGCCGCCGCCACGACCGCCGCGTGCTCCTCAGGGGCCGTGACCGTGCCGCCGGCGGCGTTGTGGGTGTTCTCCAGGCACAGCAGCGTGGTGCGCAGCCGGTAGTACGGGCCGGCGCGGGCGCCGGCGTCAGCGAACCGCCGCACCGCATCGGGGGTGATCTTGCCCGGCCCTGCGTCGTGGTCAAGTGCCCGCGGCATGCCGCCGGCAAGCCAGGCGGCCGTGCCGAGCTCGGCCTCGAGCACGTGTGCGCCCCGGGGCGCCAGGAACGCGTCGCCGCGCCGGAGGTGGGACATCAACGCGATCAGGTTGCCCATCGAACCGCTTGGCGTCCACAGCGCATCGTCCGCGCCGACAAGCCCCGCGACCCGTATCTCGAGCTCGCGCATGGTGGGGTCGCGGTCCAGGACGTCGTCGCCCACCTCGGCAGCGGCCATGGCCGCGCGCATCTGCTTGGTGGGCCGGGTGACGGTGTCCGAGCGGAGGTCGACAGGACCGTCGGTATCGGTGGACCTGCCGTATCGCGATCTGGCTCGCACGGTCGTCGATTCAACCAGCAGGCGTTGGCGTGGTCTCCATGGCATCACGAAACGGTCACAGCGATGGGCTGTTCGGGGGAACAGGAGACCTTCGTGCAACCGTGCGGCAGGGTGTTCACCTCTGTGGGTGGTGGGCTCACCTCTGGTGGACGATGGGATCACCTCGGGTGGATCATGGGCCGGCGAGGAGGCGCGCGGAGTGGACGAGGCCGGCGAGCGTGAGTTCGAGGAGTACTTCCGCGCGCGCCGCGACACGGTGCGCCGCACCGCGTTCCTGCTGTGCGGCGACTGGCACCGCGCCGACGATCATGCGCAGTCCGCGTTCGTCGCCTTGCACCGGCACTGGCGGCGGATCCGCGACCGGAACGCGCTGGACGCGTGGATGCGTCGCACGCTCGTTCGGGCCGTCGTCGACGAGTCGCGGCGGCCGTGGCGCCGGGAGCGGGCTGTGGCGTTCTCCGACGCCCCGGAACCCGTGACCGCCGGCGACAGCTCGGACGCCGTGGCCACCCGGCACGCGCTCGTCGACGGGCTCCGGTCGGTGCCGCCGCGGCAACGCGCCGTGCTCGTGCTCCGGTTCCTGGAAGGGCTCGACGTCGCCGAGACCGCGGATGCGTTGCGGTGTTCACCGGGCACCGTGAAGAGCCAGACCGCACACGGGCTCGTCGCGTTGCGCGCGGCGCTGGGCGACGCGCTCGACGACCTTCGGCCCGCGGGCTGAATCGGGGTGATGGACATGGACAGCGACGACGTGCGGCTGGCTGCGGTGTTCCGCGCCGCGGTCGCCGACGCCGTACCGCCGGCGTCGTTCGACCACGCGGACGTGGTGGCCGCCTCGCGCCGGGTCACCGCCCGGCGGCGCTCGGCGCTGGCCGGCGGGGCGCTGGCGGTGCTTGCGGTGACAGGTGTGGGGGTGGCGGGAACGTTGCTGGAGGGTGGGGACAATGAGCAGGTGACGTCGGCGGCACCGGCGAGCGCCCCCGAGGTGGCCGACGACGCGCGTGCGGCGGCACCGGGACCGGCCTCGGCGGACGTGCCGGAAACGATGCTGTCCGTGCCGCCGCCGGCACCGGGTGCCGCCGGGTCCTGCGCGAACCTGCAGGACCCCGCACTGGGGGACCCCGCACTGGGGGACCCCGCACTGCAGGACCTCGCACTGCGGGCGCTGCTCGAGGAGGTGTTGCCGGAGGTGGCCGGTGCCGCCGAGGCTGCGACGACGACCGAGTGCCGTCCGGGCGGGGAACGCGGCGTGCATCTGAGGCTCCCCGACGGCCTGTTCTCCGTCGCGTACCTCCCACCGGGCGCCCAAGCGCGTCCGCCGGAACCGGGCGTGCGGCGGATCAGCGAGCCGACGGCGTCCGGCGGCACCGTCATCGTGATCTCACAGGCGGGGCAGCCCGGTTCGGTCGGGCCGTTCGCGGACCGGGTGGACGAGGTTGCGACGTATCTGGCGCCGCGCCTGTAGCCCGTCGGCGGTTCGAAAGGCGCCGAGCGATTGATCGATTTTTGGGAACCGTCAGCCGTGCGGGGTGCGGTTCCGGGTTCCCAGCCGGTGATCACGGCACCACCGGAGCCGTGGTGACCTGCCGGAGCCGTGATCACGGCACCACCGGAGCCGTGGCTACCTGCCGGAGCCGTGGCTACCTGCGAAGATCAGTCTCTCGGTACGGGGAGCCGCACGGAATGCGGTTCCGCGTTCCCGTCCAACGATCATGAAGCTGGCGGCATGCGCTCCCTCGGCTTCTCACAGGGCCCGTAACGACTGCGAGGAAGCAGTTCGCGCGCGGATCGTGTCGAGAGCTCGCAGGGCCACCAGGCCCTCGTCGCCCGTAGGCTCCGCATCCGTGATCCCCAACGTGCTCGCCGCCCGCTATGCGAGCCCCGAGCTGGTGCGGGTGTGGTCGCCCGAGCACAAGATCGTCCTGGAGCGCCGGCTCTGGATCGCGGTGCTGCACGCGCAGCGCGAGCTGGGTGTGGACGTGCCGGCAGCGGTGATCGCGGACTACGAGCGGGTCGTCGAGCAGGTGGACCTGGCCTCGATCGCCGCCCGCGAGCGCGTCACCCGCCATGACGTGAAGGCCCGGATCGAGGAGTTCAACGCCCTCGCCGGGCACGAGCACGTCCACAAGGGGCTGACCAGCCGCGACCTCACCGAGAACGTCGAGCAGCTCCAGATCCGGCTCTCGCTCACCCACGTCCGTGACCGCACCATCGCTGTCCTCGCCCGGCTCGCCCGGCGGGCCGCTGAGCACGCCGAGCTCGTCATCGCCGGGCGCAGCCACAACGTCGCCGCCCAGGCCACGACGCTGGGCAAGCGGTTCGCCTCCGCCGCCGACGAGCTGCTCATCGCGTTCGCCCGGCTGGAGGACCTGCGCGCCCGCTACCCACTGCGCGGGATCAAGGGCCCGGTCGGCACCGCACAGGACATGCTCGACCTGCTGGGCGGCGACAGCGCGAAGCTCGCAGACCTCGAGCGCCGCGTCGCCGTGCATCTCGGGTTCGACGCCGCGATGACCAGCGTGGGTCAGGTCTACCCCCGCTCGTTGGACCACGACGTGCTCAGCGCGCTGGTGCAGCTCGCCGCTGCACCGTCGTCGCTCGCCCTGACGATCCGGTTGATGGCCGGCGCCGAGCTGGCCACGGAAGGATTCCAGCCGGGCCAGGTCGGGTCGTCCGCGATGCCGCACAAGATGAACTCGCGTTCCGCGGAACGCATCAACGGGCTGCTGGTGGCACTGCGCGGCTATGCCGGGATGGCCGCCGAGCTCGCCGGGGCGCAGTGGAACGAGGGCGACGTCTCCGACTCGGTGGTCCGCCGGGTCGCGCTGCCCGATGCGTTCTTCGCCCTCGACGGCCTGTTCGAGACCACCCTGACCGTGCTCGACGAGTTCGGCGCCTACCCTGCCGTGATCGCCCGCGAGCTGGACCGCTACCTCCCGTTCCTCGCCACGACCGCGGTGCTGATGGCCGCTGTGCGCGCCGGCGTGGGCCGGGAGGTCGCCCACAAGGTGATCAAGGAACACGCCGTGGGCGTCGCGCTGGCCATGCGCGAGAGGGGCCAGGCCGACAACGACCTGGTCGCCCGCCTCGCCGGGGACGAGCGGCTCGGGCTGCCCCCGGCCTTCCTCGACGGGCTGCTCACCGATCCGCTGTCGTTCACCGGTGCGGCCACCGGCCAGGTCGCCGCCGTCGTCGCGCGGGTGCGGGAGATCGTCGACGCCCACCCCGATGGCGACGCAGCCGCCGCGTACGTCCCCTGGGCGATCCTGTGAAGCTGCTGCACTCGGGCAAGGTCCGCGATGTCTACGCCGTCGACGGGGCGGACGGCCCCGACCTGCTGCTCGTCGCGTCGGACCGGCTCTCGATCTACGACGTCGTGCTGCCAACCCCGGTGCCGGACAAGGGCGTTGTGCTCACCCAGCTCTCACTCTGGTGGTTCGACCGGCTGGCCGACGTGGTGGCGCACCACGTGATCTCTGCCACCGACGTCCCAGGGGAGTTCGCCGGGCGGGCGATCCGCTGCCGCCGGCTGGAGATGCTGCCGGTCGAGTGCATCGCCCGCGGCTACCTCGCCGGCCTGGGGCTTCGGGAGTACGAGTGCCACGGCACGATCTCCGGTGTCGCGCTGCCGCCCGGGCTCGTCGAAGGCTCGAAGCTGCCCCGGCCGATCTTCACCCCGACCACCAAGGCGCCGATCGGCGAGCATGACGAGTTCCTGACGTTCGACGACGTCACCGGTCTGGTCGGGGCGCAGGTGGCAGCCCGGCTGCGCGACCTCACCCTCGCCGTGTACACCCGCGGTGCCGACATCGCGGCGACCGCAGGGCTCCTCGTCGCGGACACCAAGCTGGAGTTCGGGCTCGGGGCGGGCGGGGAGATCGTGCTCGGCGACGAGGTGCTCACCCCGGACTCGTCGCGGTTCTGGCCGGCCGAGGGCTGGGTCCCGGGCAGGGCGCAGTTCTCCTTCGACAAGCAGTACGTCCGGGACTGGTCCGTGACCGTCGGCTGGGACCGCACGCCGCCCGGTCCCGAGGTGCCGGCCGAGGTCGTCGACGCCACGCGAGCGCGGTACGTCGAGGTATACGAACGGATCACCGGTAAGCGGTTCTCACTGTTTCCACAGGGATAACGCTGCTACTGCACCGTGTTCATCCCGGTGTGCTGACCTTGGTACATGGCTGCTCGGCTGGTCCTGTCGCTTTCCGGACTCCCGCACGACGACCAGGAGCTGCTTGCTCGCGGCGCCGAGTTCGCCGCCGAGCTCGACGGTCGCGGCGTCGCGCTGTCGCACCTGTTCCGTCCCCGCGGCCCGGCCGGCCCGGCGACGGCGGACTCGCCGCTCGTGCGTTGGCTGCACGCGCGCGCTGACGCCGTCGTCCTGCACGGCTACGACCACGCTCCCGATCCGCTCGGCTCCGGGCCGCTGGCCCGGGTCGGTCGGCGGGCCGAGTTCTCCGGCCTGCCCCGGCACGAGGCGGGCCTGCGCCTGATCGCGGCGCGTCGGGTGCTCACCGAGGTGGGGCTGCGTACCGACGCATTCGTCCCGCCGCGCTGGCTCGCCTCGGCCGGCACCGTCGAGGCGCTGCGCGAACAGCGGTTCGCGGTGTGCGCCGACGAGACCGGGGTGCACCTGCTGCGAGGACCCGATCCGGTGCTGCGGGCCCGGGTCCTGGGGTTCCGGGCATCGGGGGAGAGGCGCCCGGTGGCCGACGACCGCCGGGCCGCGGAGACGTGGCGGGCCCGGGTGCTCGTGGCCGAGGCCGTGCGTACCGCTCGCCGGGAGGGGCTCGTGCGGATCAACGTGCGAGCCAAGGACCTCAAGCGCGACATCCGCGTCGAGGCGGCGCTCGCCACGGTCGAGGCCGTGCTGCTGCTCGGCGCCGAACCGACCACCTACCGGGAGTTGGCTGCAACGGCCCGCGCCGCCTGAGACCCGACCGCCCCCACCACACAGGCGTTGTCGCGCCCGAACAGGCGTCCGGGTGCCTGTGCGGGCCCGACGGTGCCTGTGCGGCCCCGACGGTGCTTGTGCGGTGCCGCTGTCGACGACCTCAGGGACCGCCGGCATCGCCATGTCAGCAGGATTACCGACCCGAGTGGCTGAACGGCAACGATGTTCGCCGTAGGCTCGATGTTCGCCGTAGGCTCGACACCGTGGTCAGAGTCGTGGTGGACGTCATGCCGAAGCCCGAGATCCTCGACCCGCAGGGCCAGGCGGTCGCGGGGGCGCTGGCCCGCCTCGGCATCAGCGGGGTCGCCGATGTGCGGCAGGGCAAGCATTTCGAGCTCGACGTCGACGAGTCGGTCGACGACGAGACGTTGCATCGCATCGCGGGCAACCTGCTGGCCAACCCGGTGATCGAGGATTGGACGGTGACGCGGGGGTGAGGATCGGTGTGATCACCTTCCCCGGCACTCTCGACGACGTCGACGCGACCCGCGCCGTCCGCTACGCCGGCGGGGAGCCCGTCGCCCTCTGGCACGCCGACCGCGACCTGCGCGGCGTCGAGGCCGTGATCGTGCCCGGCGGGTTCTCCTACGGCGACTACCTGCGCGCCGGGGCGATCGCCGGCCTGGCACCGATCATGACCGAGGTGGTCGCCGCGACCGGTCAGGGGCTCCCGGTGCTCGGCATCTGCAACGGTTTCCAGATCCTCTGCGAGGCGGGGCTGCTGCCCGGAGCGCTCGTGCGCAACTCGGGGCTGCGCTTCGTATGCCGGGACCAGCGGTTACGGGTGGAGTCCACGGCCACCGTCTGGACCGCCGGCTACCAGGAGGGCCAGGAGATCCTGGTGCCGATCAAACACGCTGATGGCCGATACGTCGCCGACGCCGCCACGTTGGCGGAGCTGGACGGGGAGGGCCGGGTGGTTTTCCGCTACACGGGCGGCAATCCCAACGGTGCGCTCGGTGACATCGCGGGGATCAGCTCACCCGACGGCCGCGTCGTCGGGCTGATGCCGCACCCTGAACACGCGATCGATCCGGTCTACGGCCCGTCGGCCGATGGGTTGGGCATTTTCACCTCGGTGCTGAGCGCGGCGACGGCCTGAGACCGGTGGGACGGGGTCGGCCGCGGGCGCTCGCGCTCGGCGAAAGTGATCGACCACATGGGGGATAGGCTGCGGCGTCCGCCGTCGATCCGACCCGGCTTCGCCGGTGCGGTGGGGCCGGTGCGGTGAGGAGGATGCGCGTCCGTGGTCGAACTGCCGACGTCACCGGCCGGTGCCCCGGCGGCGCTGCGCGGGCGCCGTGTCCTCCTGGTCGAGGACGACCCGGGGGATGCGTTCCTCGTGGGGGAGCTGCTCGCCGAGGTGGATCCGGAGCTGGAGCTCGCGGTCGCGACATCGGTGACCGAGGTGCTCGACCGCGGCCTGCTGGCCCGCTGTGACTGCGTGCTGCTGGACCTGAACCTTCCCGGCACGGAAGGTCTCGACGGATTGCGGGCGATCCTGCGGGAGGACGCCAACGCTGCGGTGTGCGTCCTGACCGGCCTGGACGACGAGTACCTCGGTGTCGCCGCGGTGGCCGGGGGCGCGCAGGACTACCTGGTCAAGGGCAAGGCGGACGGCCAGGTGTTGATCCGGGCCATCCGCTACGCCGTCGAGCGCCGGCGAGCCGAGGCGAGCCTGCTGCGGCTGCGCGAGGAACGCCTGGTCGCGGCGGAGTCGGCGCGGTTGGAACGTGGGCTGTTGCCCTCCCCGCTGCTCACCGGTAGCTCCGTTGCCGCACGATCCTTCTACCGCTCGGGCCGCACCCGTGCCGTCATCGGCGGCGACTTCTTCGACGCGGTGCTCGGCCCGTCGGGTGCGGTGTACGCGATCGTCGGCGACGTGTGCGGTCACGGCCCGGACGAGGCGGCCCTCGGCGCGTTGCTGCGGGTGTCGTGGCGGGCCCTGGTGCTCGCCGGAGTGGATGAGCCGCGGCTGCTGCCCAACCTGCAGCAGGTGTTGGTCAGCGAGCGACACGAGCACCGGCTGTTCACCACCGCCTGCACCGCGGTCATCACTCCGGCCGCGGCAGGCGGGCACGAGGTACTGGTGCGCCTGGCCGGGCACCCGCCGCCGGTGTCACTGCGGCCGTTCGCGACCACCATCACGACCCACGTCGGCCTTCCCCTCGGCATCGCGAACGACGCCGAATGGGAGCCCGTGCGCCGCCGGCTGGACCCCGGTTGGGCGCTGTTGCTGTACACCGACGGTCTGATCGAGGGTCGGGCGCGGGTGCCGGAGGAACTGTTGTGGGAGGAAGGGTTGCTCGAGGTGTTGGGTGAGGAGCGGGCGACCGACCCAGAGCTGCTGCCGCTGCGACTCGTGGAACGGGCACAGCAGATCAACGGTGGCCCGCTGGTCGACGACGTCGCGATCCTGCTGTTGTCCGCCAACGGGGCGGCTGCTGACCCGGCTCTTCCGGACCCCCATCGTGGCTGACGGCGCGGCCGTGCCCGCCGGACACCTCAGGTCACGGCCGTTGCGTCGGCGCCTGCGCGGCCCGATCCGGGAGACCCGGAGATGGCCGCTGAGCCGCCTGTTCGCGATCGCCGCCGCAGGCACGGCACTTCTCGGGCTGCTTGCCGTCGTACTCGGCGCCTTGGCGTTGAGCCGGTTGTCATCGGCGCGGTCGGCGATTCTCGATGAGGTCACTCCTGCCCTGGTCACGGGCCAGCAGCTGTCGGTCGACCTGCTCAACCAGGAAACCGGTGTCCGCGGCTTCAGCCTCACCCGGAACGAGGAGTTCCTGGGCCCTTACGTGATGGGTCAGGCGGCCCGCCGGCAGTCGAGCGCGACCTTGCGAACGCTGTCCTCCGCGGAGAACCTCGTCGACCTTGACCTGAACCTCGACCGTGTCGAACAGGCGGTTCAGCGGTGGCGCACTGATTTCGCCGAGCCCACGATCGCCGCCGGCCGGGCGGCGCCGGGCACGACGACCGCCCCCGACCCGGAGGTGGGCCGCGCTCTGTTCACCGACGTCCGCCTCGCCGTCGACGCCGTGCTGGACGACCTGCGGGCCGCGCAGGTGGCCGCCCGGCAGCGGCTCGAAGACGCATCGGCCTCCCTGCTGGCCATCGCCGTGGCCGCCGCCGCCGCGGTGGGCGGGTTCCTGCTGATCGTCGGTACCGGACTGCAACTGGCGGTGCTGCGGCCCGTCTCGTTGCTGGCCGGTCAGGTCCGCGAGGTGGTCTCCGGGAGCGTCGAGAACGAGGTGCGGGCCGGCGGGCCGCGGGAGATCGCCGGGCTGGGCGAGGACGTCGAGGCGATGCGCAGGCACATCCTGCGCGAGCTCGAGGTTCTCCGGCAGACCAACCAGCGCCTCGACGACCAGGCCCGCGACCTGGAGCGGTCCAACCGCGACCTCGAGCAGTTCGCCTACGTGGCAAGCCACGACCTGCAGGAGCCGCTGCGCAAGGTGTCGAGTTTCTGCCAGCTCCTGAAGCGTCGGTACGGAGGCGAGCTCGACGACCGGGCCGACCAGTACATCGACTTCGCCGTCGACGGCGCGCAGCGCATGCAACGGCTGATCAACGATCTGCTCACCTTCTCCCGGATCGGGCGCACCTCCGAGGGTTTTCAGCCGATCGATCTGGGTGCGGTCGCGGCCGCGGCAGCCGCCCAACTGGAGGTGGTGCGCGCGGAGGTGAACGGCGAGATCGTGATCGGTGAGCTCCCCGACCTGCTCGGTGACCCCACATTGCTGCGGCAACTGCTCACCAACCTCATCGGCAACGGCCTGAAATTCCACCGGGACGGTGTTGAGCCGGTGGTCCGGGTGAGCGCCGAGCAGGCCGGCGAGGTCTGGGAGATCGCCGTCGCCGACAACGGGATCGGCATCGATCCCGAGTATGCCGACAAGGTGTTCGTGATCTTCCAGCGCCTGCACGGCCGCGACCTCTACCCGGGCACGGGCATCGGACTCGCGCTCGCCAAGAAGATCGTCGAGTTCCACGACGGGCGGATCTGGCTGGACACCGGCTCGCCGGGCGGGCCCGGCACCACGATCCGGTTCACCCTGCCCGCAACGAAATCCGACCACGAGGAGACCCCGAGTGCCCTCCACTGACGCGCGAACGATCAATGTGCTGCTGGTCGAGGACGATCCCGGCGACGTGCTGATGACCCGCGAGGCGTTCGACGACTATCTGCACAACCGCCTCGACGTGGTCACCGACGGTGTGCTGGCGTTGGCCTACCTGCGCCGGGAGGGTCCTTACGCCGACGCGCCGCGCCCGGATCTCGTCCTGCTCGATCTCAACCTTCCCCGCCGCGACGGCCGCCAGGTGCTGGCGGAGATCAAGGACGACCCCGACCTGCGACACATCCCGGTGATCGTGCTCACCACCTCGCAGGCCGAGGAGGACGTGCTCCGCAGCTACCAGCTGCACGCCAACGCCTACGTGACCAAGCCCGTCGACTTCGAGGGCTTCCTCGAGGCGATCAAGCAGATCGACCACTTCTTCGTGAGCGTCGTGCAGCTGCCCAAGCCGTGATGTAGCGCGGTCTCGGCGACCAAGAGATCGGGAATCGGGATCCGCTGCCACATCCCGTGGTGGTGGGCCGCCACATCTCGTCCGAGGCGAGCACGTCGACGTCGACCGACACGACCAGGATCAGGCAGCGGGCGGATCGTCCCGGCGTCGCACCTTCTCGTCGAGCTTGCGGAGGAAATCGGGATCGTCGTCAGGCCCGGACACGCGGGGACGGCGATCGGGCCGCGCCTGCCCGTGGGAAGGCAACGGTTCGTCGCCGCGGACGGTGTTCATCGCCCTCCACAGCACCAGTGCGATGATTGCGGCGCCGATGAACGCGATGAGGAACAGCATGTGCACCACCTCCAGTGTCGAGGTTAACCGAGTGCGGGCAACGACGGGTTACATAGTCGCCCTTCGGGCCGGGACGGGCGCAACGGTGGCGCCGCTGGTGAGGTCGGCGAGCATCGTGCGCACCTCGGACTCCCAGAACCGGCGGTGTCCGCCTGGGGTACGGATCGAACCGATCCGCCCCCCAGCCGCCCACCTCGTGACGGTCCTGGGGCCGACGTGGAACAGGACGGCCACCTCACCGGGGGTGAGCAGGCGGTCGCCGTCGCGGTTCGGTGCTGACATGGCGGCCTCCGGCGCGGTGCGTGCTTCCGGACCAGCGTGACATCTCGACCTTAACCGACGAAGCCGACAAGTGGGACTCGATCGCCGCCGCGGTCCTAGGCTGGGTTCCATGACGCCGCCCATGCCCTCCGCCGCGCGCCGCCCGGGGCTTCCCGCCGTGGTCGCCCGTTATGCGGCCGTCAGGCTCGGCCTGCTCGCAATCATCGCAGCGCTGCTCCTGCTGGCCGGGGTCCCGCTCGTCATCTCCGTGCTGGTCGGGCTGATCGTGGCGCTGCCGCTGTCGATGGTGCTGTTCCGGGGCCTGCGCATCCAGCTCGACGCCGCACTCGCCGAGGTGGGTGAGCGGCGCTCGGCGGAGCGGGCCGCGCTGCGGGCACGGTTGCGTGGGGACGTCGACCAGCCGGCCGAACGCTGGTCGGGCGACCGGCCGGGGAACGTCGACCAGCCTGCCGAACGCCGATCAGGCGACCAGCCCCAGTGCGAGTCCGAGCCCGGTCGCGGCTGACCACATCAGCAGCAGCATTCCGGTCGCGCCGAGCACCCGGATCAGCCGCCGGCCACTGGCGCCGCCGAGGACCCGGCGGACCGGGGTGACCGCGAGGGGTATGGCGAGCAACCCGAGCAGCATCGGCAAGCTGCGCAGCCCGGCCACCGCGGACAGCAGGAACGGGGTGAGCACCAGCGCGGCGTAGAGCCGGCGGGTGTCGGTGTCGCCGAGCAGCACCGCGAGCGTGCGCTTGCCGGCGACCGTGTCGGTGGGAATGTCGCGCAGGTTGTTGGCCACCAGCACCGCGCAGGCCAGCATGCCGACGCCGACCGAGCCGACCACCGCCAGCGGACCGGGCGGCCCGCTCTGGGTGAGCACCGTACCCAGCACGGCGACCGGCCCGAAGAAGATGAACACCGCCACCTCGCCCAGGCCGGCGTACCCGTAGGGACGCTTGCCCCCGGTGTAGTACCAGGCGCCGGCGAGGCAGAGCGCACCCACTCCGATGAGCCACCACTGCCGGCTCAGCGACACCAGGGTCAGCCCGGCCAGCGCGGCGACCGAGAGGCTCACCGCGGCCGCCGCACGTACCGCGACCGGCGCCGCGAGCTTCGATCCGACGAGCCGTAGCGGGCCGACCCGGTCGTCGTCGGTGCCCCTGATGCCGTCGGAGTAGTCGTTGGCGAAGTTGACCCCGATCACCAACGCGACCGCGACGAGCAGGGCCAGCAGCGCCCGTCCCGGCGCGACGATCCCGGCACCGATCGCGGCGCCGGTGCCAACCAGCACGGGTGATACCGCCGTGGGGAGGGTGCGCGGCCGAGCGCCCTGGATCCACTGCGCCAGGGTGGCTGTGTTCTCCACTGTGCCACGTTAACCGGCCGTCGTGTCGGACGCCGCATCGTCCGTGTCGACGGCACCGGTGCGGGTCGGGTCTGTGGCCGTGACGCCGGGTGGGTCTGTGGCCGTGATGCCTGCTGGGTCAGCAGCAGCCGGGTCGGCGGGCGTGATGCCTGCTGGGTCAGCCGGGTCGGCGCCCGGGATGGCTGCCGGATCGTCGGTCGGGGTGGCTGCGGTAGCCGGTTCGGGGTCGGCGGGGCACGGTTGGACCGTGAGCGGCTCTGCGACGGCCGGGGCCGGTACGAACTGGTCGACCCCGATCTTCAGCCACTGCTCGGCACCCGAGCCCAGGACGCACTCGGTGGGTACCGCGGCCTGTCTTGCGGCGACCCCCACCACGGCCGCAGCCGCGTCCGGGGCCGAGAGCACGTCCTCCGGCCCGTCCTCGCCGATCACGGTGGCCAGCGGGATCGAACCGCTCCAGAGATAGTCGACGGTGACCCATGAGTTGTCCTCCAGCCCCAACGCATCCCAGAACAGGCCGTCCCCGAGGTCGATCCCGGCCGGGTTCTGGACCTTGCGGTCGTACTGGTCGCGGCCGTCGTTGAATCCCTCCCGGTACGCGGCCTGCGCCTGCGGCACCCCTTGCGGAAGCACCCCCCACTCCTGGCGGATGGCCGGCGGGTTCCAGTAGTCGTCCCGGGTGTTCCACGGGCCCACGTCCCACACGGGGGCGAACGCACAGCGTCCGTTGGCGGCACACACCTTCACCGAGTAATCGCTGCTGCCTCGCGGAGCGAGGGCCCGCCGGGAGGGCAGGGCGACGAAATGGTCGCGTTCCCCGATGATGTGCCCGTTGGCCGTCCTCCCGCCGACCAGGCCCTCCCGGGTGGCGAACACCCGAAAGCTCAGCGGCACCTGCACGGTCGACTCGGTTGCCGCGAGTCGCTTCCGGAGGACCGGGCGGGCGGTGAGGGTGAGCCCGCGGACGACGGGTTCGGCGCCTGGGCTGCCGGTGAGCACGAGCCTGCTCTGCACCTCCGAGGTCGGTTCGGCCAGGGTGGCGGCCGACCCTGGCGTGGCCGGCTGCCACTCGGTCCAGCCGCCGGTGGCGCGGCGCCCGCGGACGTCGACGATCGCCGTCGTGCCCGCGGGCAGATCACCGTCGACGGCGGTGTCGACCCGTTCGGTCAGGACGTCCAGGCGACGGGCGGGCAGGGTGAGCAAGCCGGTCGGTCCGGTGAGGCGGGCGGTCGAACCCTCCACCGTGATACCGACGGCCTCGCCGGTGGACAGCTCGGGAGACCAGTTCACCGGGTCGACGGTCGGTGGCCCGGCTGCCGCCGCCGGAGTGACGGTGACGACCATGAACGCCCCGGTGGCGGCCAGGACCGCCACCCTCCGCAGTCGCATCCGCATCCGCCGCGCCCCCTGTGGCTGTTGCGAGAATTGGGTCTCATGTGGTTTAACTTCACGCAGCAGATCCGACATATCGGTAGCGGTCAATCAACTCAGAGTGAGTGCCACGAACGGGGACAGGCCGATATCACCCGGATAGGGGGGCTGGGTTCGAGGCTGAGGTGAACAGTCGGGCGACTGCTGCCCGGTCGGGTTTGCCCACGCCGCGCAGCGGGAGTTCGGGCAGGCTCAGCATCCGCCGCGGTACCGCTGCCCGCCCGAGATCGGCACGCACCGCGTCGCGCAGCCGGTCGTGGTCGGGGGACGCAGCGGCATCGGGCACCACCGCGGCAGCCACGACGTGGCCCCACTCCGGGTCGGGTACTCCGACCACGCACGCCCCACGCACCCCGGGCTGCGCGGTCAGCGCCTGCTCGACGGCGGCCGGGACCACCTTCTCCCCGCCGGTCACGATGACGTCGTCGACCCGACCGAGGACCTCCAACCGGTCGCCGTGCCACCGGCCCAGGTCGGCCGTGCGGAACCAATCGCCTCCGAATGCCGCAGCGGACTCGTCGGGCAGGCCGAGGTAGCCGGTCGCCAGGATCGGCCCGCCGATGCGGACCCGGCCGTCGCCGCCGTCCAGCTCGATCCGAACACCGTCCAGCGGAACCCCGTCGTACACGCAGCCGCCCGCGGTCTCGCTCATGCCGTAGGTCGTGACCACGTGCACGCCCGCCACCTCGGCCCGGGCCCGAAGTCCCGCGTCGAGCGCCGCCCCACCGACCAGCACGGCGGTGTAGCTGCGCAGCGCCTCGACCGCCGGGCCGCCCGCGTCGAGCAGCCGGAGCAGTTGCGTGGGCACCAGGCTGGTGCAGCATGGGCCGGCGCCCAACCGCGCCGTCGCGACGGCGAAGTCCGCGACGTGGAAGCCGGTCCGCACGTTCTGCACGACCGGCGCATCCCCGGCCAGCAGCGCCCGCACGATCACCTGTACCCCGGCGATGTGCTCGGCCGGCAGCGCCAGCAGCCAGCGTGCGTCGCCGATCCGAGCCTGCGTGGCCGCGGCGGAGGCCCGCAGCGCCGAGGTGGGCAGCTCGACGAACCTGGGCTCGCCACCGGAGCCCGAGGTCGCCACGACGACCGCCGTGGTGTCCGTGACCGTGGCGACGTTGGCCAGCGGAAGCAACGCGGCGCCGGCTGCGCCCAGCGGTAGCACCGGCGGGCCGGCGTTGTCCAGCGCGGCGGCGATGGCGCTGGTCAGCTCGGCGACAGCGGTGGGCGATCCGTCGCAGCGGATCGTCCGCACCCGTGCACCACCTCACCCCGCTGTTGTGCGGAGCGTAACGGCCGGCGCAGTCGGCCCGACGACGTGCTGTCCTCGACGGTGCGGGTAGTGGCCCGGCCTCGCCCGAGGTGACAGCTCGGGCCCGATGATGAACGCCCTGTGCAAACGTGGCTCGGCCGTTCACGCCATCGAGTGGATCAGCTCGCCGGTCGGGAAACTCGATCGGCACGGTCAAGTAGCCTGGTGTGATGTCGTGGACGATGCTGCCCCGTCCCCGGTCACGCGGGAACAGCTGGTGGCCGACCCGCGGCCAGTTCGTACTCATCGTGGCCATCTGGTTCACGGCTGCGTTGTCCGTACTGAGCATCGCCACGACGACGCAAGTCGGTTACACCCTGTTCAAGCTGGGTGAGCGCTACGGCGTGGCCACCGGCGATGCTCTGGTCGCCATCGCGGGCGGGGGCGGTGCCCTGCTGCTCACCCTGTGGATCCTGTGGCCACGCGGGAACGTCTGGCGCCCGACGCTGCGTCAGCTCGTACTCGTGGTGGTGACGTGGGCCGCGGCCACGGCGTTCGTCCTGGCCGTTGCTGCCGTGACGGACGTCGGTCGCGTCGTCTTCATGCTGAGCGAGAATCATGGGGTGCACGCGGGCGACGTCCTCGCCTCCGTCGTGAGCTTCGGGGGGGCCCTGGTGCTCACGGTCTGGATTCTGTGGCCGCGCCGGCGCCGATGGTACTGAGACGAACGCGGAACTGACGGTTCCTCGACGTCGATCATACCAGGTGCTCAGTAGTGCCACGGGTACGCCGACCAGTCCGGCTCACGCTTCTCCAGGAACGCGTCCCGCCCCTCGACGGCCTCGTCGGTCATGTATGCCAGCCGGGTGGCCTCGCCGGCGAACAACTGCTGGCCCACCAGCCCGTCATCGAGCAGGTTGAACGCGTACTTCAGCATCCGCTGGGCGGTCGGCGACTTGCCGTTGATCTCTCTCGCCCACTCCAGGGCGGCGGCTTCCAGCTCGGCGTGCGGCACCACGGCGTTGACCATGCCCATCCGGTGCGCGTCCGCGGCGGTGTACTCCCGGCCGAGGAAGAAGATCTCCCGGGCGAACTTCTGCCCGATCTGCCGGGCCAGGTACGCCGAGCCGTAGCCACCGTCGAACGAGCCGACGTCGGCGTCGGTCTGCTTGAACCGGGCGTGCTCCGCGCTGGCCAGCGTGAGATCCGCGGTGACATGGAGCGAGTGCCCGCCACCGGCCGCCCAACCGGGGACGACCGCGATCACCACCTTGGGCATGAACCGGATGAGCCGCTGGCACTCCAGGATGTGCAGCCGGCCTGCTCGCGCGGGATCCATGGTCTCGGCGGTGTCCCCCGAGGCGTACTGGTAGCCGGTACGCCCGCGGATCCGCTGGTCGCCGCCGGAGCAGAACGCCCAACCCCCGTCGCGCGGTGACGGGCCGTTGCCGGTGAGCAGCACGCAGCCGATGTCCGGGCTCTGGCGGGCGTGGTCGAGCGCCCGGTACAGCTCGTCCACCGTGCCGGGCCGGAACGCATTGCGCACCTCCGGCCGGTCGAACGCGATCCGGACTGCCCCGGTCTCGAGGGCACGGTGGTAGGTGATGTCGGTGAAGTCGAAGCCGTCGACCACGCGCCAGGCGTCGGGATCGAACAGCTCGGACGGTGCAGATGTGGCCACGAGCGCCGACCCTATGTCGCCCGCCTCGGATCATGCGACCGCACACACCTTCTCGCGTCGCACGCATGCCGCAACCTGTCCGCGGCACCAGAAGGTGTGCGGCCGACGATGACCGATGGCTTACCGGCTGCCGGGGACGGCCGGGTCGGCCAGGATGTCGGGATGACTCGATGGATGACGGTGGTGGGGGTGGCGCTGCCCGGGCTGGCACTGGCCGGGTTCGGCTGGTTGGTGCACCCGTCGTTCCTGGATCCGTCCACCGCGCGGGCCTGGTGGACGCTGCATGTGCTGCTCGTTCCGGTGTTCCCGCTGATCGCCGTGGCGATCTGGGTGCTGCTGCGCGGCGAGCGGGGCGTGCCGGCGTGGGGCGCGCGGGTGGCGGCCTACGGGTTCGCGACCTTCTACACCGGCCTCGACGTGCTCGCCGGGATCGGAGCTGGGCTGGTCACCGACGTCGGTCAGGGCGAGGGGCCCGCGGTGGGTCGGCTGTTCGAGGTGGGGGATCAGCTCGGCGCGGTGGGTGTGCTGTGCCTGCTGGTCGCCGCGGTGCTGGGCGGGGTGGTGCTGGTGCGCCGCGATGGTGTGCGGGCACTGCCGGGCACCGTGGTGCTGGCGGCGTCCTGCTACCCGTTCCTCGTGGGCCACATCTTCCATCCGACGGGAGTGATCGCGATGTTGGGGGTTGCCACCGGATGCGCGCTGCTCGCCGCGGCGCGCCGGCCCGGCGAGGCTGCTGTGGTGGATCGGCCGGAACCGCTGGTCGTGTCGGGCCGATGATGATCGGTCGCCGCGCCGCGGCCCACCTGCCAGGCTGGGGCGATGAAGCACTGGTGGACGGTGATCGTTGTGGGGGTGCCCGGGCTGGTCCTGGCCGGGGCGGGCCTGGCGCACCCGGCGCGGTTGCGGCCGGAGACCGCGACCGAATGGTGGCAGTTCCACGTCGTCCTGCTGCCGTTGTTCCCGCTGCTCGCCGTCGCCCTGTGGGTGCTGCTGCGGGGGGTGAACGGGCCGCTGGCCTGGCCCGCCCGGGCCGGGGCGTACGGATACGCGACCTTCTACACGGGCCTGGACGCGCTGGCCGGGATCGCGGCCGGCCTGGTCGTCGAGACGACGGGGCGGACGAGTCAGGCCTCCATCGATCTGGGCCGGCTCGGCGTCGAGCTCGGTGGGATCGGGGAGTGGTCGTTCCTCGCAGCGGCCGTGCTCACCGGGTTCGTGCTGGTCCACGGGGATGGGCCATCGGCGCTTCCCGGCGCCCTGGTGCTCGTCGGGGCGGCGGTGGCGTTTCGTGGTGCGCACATCTACTGGCCGGCCGGAGGGCCGGCCATGATCGGTGTCGCCATCGGGTGTGCGCTGCTCGCCGCGGCTTCACCCCGGCGGCACGCGTCCGTCATGCAGGAGGGTCGGTGAATCCTCCGCGGTGCAGCTGGTCGGTGCTCGCAGTGACCGACTCGAGGCCCGCCCCTGCGGGCAACGCCACCTGACCACTGGTGGCCCCCGAACCGCTTCCCGCCGTCGCCGCCGCGTTGCAGGCCGACCTCGCGGCGACCGTCGGTGGCTCCGTCAGGTTCGACCGGGCCACCCGCGCGATGTACTCCGCCGACGCGTCGAACTATCGGCGAGTCCCGATCGGCGTGGTCGCCCCCCGCGACACCGCCGACGTGGAGGCCACGCTCGCCGCCTGCCGTGCCCATGACGTGCCGGTGTTGTCGGTCGGCGCCCGCACCAGCATCGCTGGTCAAGCCGTCAACACCGCGGTGGTGCTCGACTTCACCCGGCACCTGAACCGGGTGGTCGAGATCGATCCGGACGCCCGCACCGCCCGCGTGCAGCCCGGCCTGGTGCTCGACGATCTCCGCGACGCCGCCCGCCCGCACGGGCTGACCTTCGGCCCCGACCCGTCCACGCACAATCGCTGCACGCTGGGTGGGATGATCGGCAACAACGCGTGTGGGGCGCATTCGGTGGCGTGGGGCAAGACCGTCGACAACGTGCGTGCGCTCGACGTGCTCACCTACCGCGGCGAACGCCTGGAGCTCAGCCGCGGCGAACCCGCGTCCGGTGCGCAGAGCGGCGAACCCGCGTCCGCTGCGCCGAGCGGCGAACCCGCGTCCGGTGCGCAGAGCAAGGTCGTCGCGGACCTGCTCGCCCTGCGAGACCGGATCACCGGCGATGTCCGCGCCGGGTTCCCCGACCTGACCCGTCGGGTGTCGGGCTACAACCTCGACCAGCTGCTCCCGGAGAACGGCTTCGATCTCGCAAAGGCACTCGTCGGCACGGAGGGCACGTGTGTGGCGGTCCTGGAGGCGACGGTCGGGCTGGTCGAGTCGCCACCGGCGCGGGCGCTGGCCGTGCTCGGCTTCCCCGACGCCTACCTCGCCGCCGACCACGTCGTGGCGGTGCGTGAGCTGGCCCCGCTGACGATCGAGGGGATGGACGCCGGGCTGATCGCGGCGTTGCGTGCGTCCAACCCGCTCGAGCGGGCGAGCCGGGTGCTGCCCGAGGGTGGCGGCTGGCTCTACGTCGAGACCGGTGGTGCCACCCGGGCCGAGGCGGAGGCGGCCGCGCACCGCGTCGCCCGCGTCATGGCGCGGTACGGTGCCACGAGCATCGTGGTCAGCGACCCCGTGAGGATGAAGCAGCTCTGGCGGATCCGGGAGGACGGGGCGGGCATCCTCACCCGCTCGCCCGACGGCGGGGAGGCGTGGCCGGGCTGGGAGGACGCCGCGGTGCCGCCCGAGCGGTTCGGGTCCTACCTGCGCGAGTTCGACGCGTTGCTCGCGAAGCATCAGCGGCGGGGCGCGTACTACGGGCACTTCGGCGACGGGTGCCTGCACGTCCGGATCGACTTCGACCTGCTGACGAAGGCCGGGATCGCGGGTTTCCGCAGCTTCGTGGAGGACGCCGCCGACCTCGCCGTCGCGCACGGCGGATCGCTGTCCGGTGAGCACGGCGACGGTGTCGCGCGCGCCGAGCTGCTGCCCCGGATGTTCCCGCCGGAGATCATCCGGGCGTTCGAGGGGTTCAAGGCCATCTGGGATCCGGACGGTCGGATGAACCCCGGTCGGGTCGTGCGCCCGGCGAAGTTGGACGAGGACCTGCGCCTGTTCGTCGGGATGCCGACCCTGCGCGACGAGCCCGAGCTCGCCTTCGCCCACGACCATGGCAGCTTCGCCCGGGCAACCCGCCGCTGTGTCGGCGTCGGAAAGTGTGTGACCGCGACCGGGGGGGTGATGTGCCCGAGCTACCGCGCCATCGGCGAGGAGATGCACTCCACGCGGGGGCGGGCGAGGCTGCTGTTCGAGATGGCCTCAAGGGAGGTCATCACCGGCGGATGGCGCTCGCCCGAGGTGGCCGAGGCGCTGGATCTGTGCCTGTCCTGCAAGGGTTGCAAGCGCGACTGTCCCGTCGGGGTGGACATGGCCGCGTACAAGACCGAGTTCCTGGCCCAGCGTTACCGCGGTCGTGTCCGGCCGGCGTCGCACTACTCGATGGGCGCCCTGCCCCGCTGGCTGCGGTTGGTCGCCCGGTTGCCGGCCCGGGTCGTCGACGCGCTGAACGCCGCCGCCCGTGGCCCGCTGGCCGTGGTGGCGAAGCGGCTGGGCGGCATCGCCCCGGAACGCGCGGTCCCGCCCATCGCCCGCCGCCCCTTCACCCGCGCGCCGGCCCCCGGCCCCCGCTGCTCGACGTTGAAGCCCAACCCGGTGATCAAGGGCGAAAGGTCGTTAATGGATCTTGTTGGACGACGGCCTGCCCTTGATCAACGAGCTGGGAGCTCGTCGGGCCGTGCTGGGGGGTCGGCCGGACGGGGGCGGGTGCTGTTGTGGCCCGACACCTTCACCAACCACTTCGACCCCGGCATCGCCACCGGCGCCGTCGCAGTGCTCGGGTCGCTCGGGTACGCCGTCGAGCTGCCACCCCGGGCCGTCTGCTGCGGGCTGACCTGGACGTCCACCGGCCAGGTCGACGCCGCCCGCCGCGTGCTGCGGCGCAGCCTGCGCACGATCGAGCCGTGGCTCGCGGCCGGGGTGCCGGTCGTCGGGTTGGAGCCGTCCTGCACCGCTGCCCTGCGCTCGGACGCGCCCGAGCTGCTCCCGGACGAGCCACTGGTCGCGGCACTTGCCTCCGGCGTCCGCACGTTCGCCGAGATGCTTGCCCTTCACCTCGACGAGCTCTCGTCCGCGGTCGTGACGGCCGGGCAGAAGGCACTCGTCCAGGTGCACTGTCATCAGCACGCAGAGATCGGTTTCGACGACGACGCGGCCGTGCTTGCCGCGCTCGGGGTCGAGGCCGTGGTGCTCGACTCCGGTTGTTGCGGGCTGGCCGGCAACTTCGGCTTCGAGAAGGGCCATTACACGGTGTCGATGGCATGTGCGGAGCGGGTGTTGTTGCCGGCCGTGCGGGCCGCCGCACCGGACGTCGCAGTGCTCGCCGACGGTTTCAGCTGCCGCACCCAACTCCGCCAGGCCGGCACCCGCGAGCCCGTGCACCTGGCAGAGCTCGCCGCCCGCACCCTCGGTCTCTGACCGCGATCGACGGGTCAACCCGTCCGACTCGGGGTAGCCCCACCCATGACCCAGGTACCGAACGTCCGCTTGAACAACGGCGTACAGATCCCGCGGGTCGGCTTCGGAGTGTTCCAGATCGAGCAGCGGATCACCGCCGACGCCGTCCGTGCCGCGTTCGACGCTGGTTACCGCCACGTCGACACCGCTCAGATGTACGGCAACGAGGAGGGCGTCGGCGCCGCGATCGTCGAGTCCGGGTTGCCACGGGACGAGGTTTTCGTCACCACCAAGCTGAACAACGACCGGCACGGTCGCGACGAGGCCGCGATCGCCCTGGACGAGAGCCTGGAGCGGCTCGGCCTCGACCACGTCGACCTGTACCTGATCCACTGGCCGATCCCGGCGCAGGACCGCTACGTCGAGACCTGGAAGGGCTTCGAGAAGGTGGTCGCCGATGGACGGGCTCGCGCGATCGGGGTCTCCAACTTCACCATCGCGCACCTCGAACGGCTCGCCGCCGAGACCGGGACCGTGCCGGCGGTCAACCAGATCGAGCTGCACCCGGCGTTCCCGCAGCCTGAGCTACGCACCTACCACGAGGAGCACGGGATCGCGACGCAGGCGTGGAGCCCGATCGGGCAGGGCGGTGAGCTGCTGCGTGATGAGCGGCTCGTCTCGCTCGCGGAGCGCCACGGCCGGAGTCCGGCGCAGATCGTGCTGCGGTGGCACATCCAGCTCGGCAACATCGTGTTCCCGAAGTCGGTGCGGCCGCAGCGGATGCGGGAGAACCTCGACGTGTTCGCCATCGTTCTGACCGACGATGACCTGGCCACGCTCGCCGAGCTGAACACCGGCAGGCGGCTCGGGCCCGATCCTGATCATTTTGGCTGAGAATGCGGTCGTGAGCGTTTCGTCGGGGTCGACCAACTCCGGCCGATCGATCGTCGAGCGCCCCTGTCGTAGCGGCATCCCCTCTGCCCGGCGAGGATGGGCCGGTGGAACACTGGCCGCGATTCGGTCGCGCACTGCTTGTCGTCGTCGCGCTGGCCGGTTGCTCGTCCGGTGAGCCGGATCAGCCAAGCTCAGGAGTGCCGCAGGTGGAGAACCCGCGTGACGCCAGCGGCGCCGACCCGTGCTCGCTGCTCGCTGCCGGCCAGTTGGCGGGGTTCGGCCTGTCCGGGCCGGCGATCGCCACCACCGTCCCCGAGGGCCCGCGCTGTACATGGGGCAGCGGCCGGGCCCCCACGGTCACGCTGACCCTCTATACCGGTGGCGGCGGCCTTGCCACGCTGGCGCAGAACAGTCAGCCGACCACCACCCGGGTTCGTCTCGCCGGCTATCCGGCGCTCGAGACGTTCACCGAGCGCGGCGAGTTCTGCCAGTACGACGTGGCGGTGGCCGCGGACCAGGCCGTGATGGTCTCCCTGGAGGGCGCTGCGCCCGACTCGTGCACCGCGCTACAGGCCGTGGTCCCCGCCGTGCTGTCGAACCTGCCGCCGCTTGCGGGCTGAACGCCGTCCCTCGCGGCCCGACCGCGGCGAACGGGGGCATGAAGCGTCTGTCGCGGTCGTGTGACACGCGCCGCCGAGGGTCGCAGGGTGGGTCCACCGGCGTTTCCCACCCCGAGGGCTACCCGATGCGTGACACCGTCGAGCGGGGGTTCAACAAGCTCACGGTGTTCCGCGCCGGAACGCCGGCATCCCAGCCAACTGAACGCTCCGGTGTCCACGGTCGAGACGGCTGCACCGGCTGCGTGGCGGGTCTTGCCGGTGGAGGTGTGGACATCGATGAACTCCTCCAGCTCCACACCGAGGCCCGACCTGTCCGACGAGGGTGCCGTGCCGTTCGTCGTACGCGTGGCCGTCAGGCCTCCCTCAGGTGGCCTGACTGGATGTTCCACCGGCGGGTCGTACGGACCGTTTCGAGCATCCGACGGTCGTGGGTGACCAGCAGGACCGTGCCGGGAAAGGCTTCCAGGGCCAGTTCCAGCTGCTCGATCGCGGGCAGGTCCAGGTGGTTGGTCGGCTCGTCGAGCACCAGCAGGTTCACGTCGCGGGCCTGGAGCAGCGCGAGCGCGACCCGGGTGCGCTCGCCGGGGGACAGCGACGCGGCCGGGCGCGGCGCGTGGTCACCGGTCAGGCCGAACTTGGCGAGCAGCGTGCGGACGTCCGCCTCGGCCCAGTCCGGAACCGCATCGCCGAACGCCCGGGCGAGGGGCGCCGGCCCGAGGAAGAGCCCGCGGACCTGGTCGATCTCCCCCACGCGGACGCCCGACCCGAGCCCGGCGTCGCCCTGCACGACCGGGATGCGGCCGAGCAGCGCGCCCAGCAGCGTCGACTTGCCCGAGCCGTTCGCACCGGTGATCACGACCCGATCGGCCCAGTCGACCTGCGCGTCCACCGGGCCGAGCGTGAAGTCGCCGCGGCGTACGACAGCGCCGGTCATCGACGCCACGACGGCCCCCGAGCGGGGCGCGGCGGCGATCGTCATCCGCAGCTCCCACTCCTTGCGCGGTTCCTCGACGACGTCGAGCCGGGAGATCATGCGTTGGGTCTGCCGCGCCTTGGCGGCCTGTTTCTCGCTGGCCTCGGCCCGGAACTTACGGCCGATCTTGTCATTGTCCTTCGACTTCCGGCGCGCGTTTCGCACCCCCGCGGCCATCCAGTTGCGCTGCATCTGGGCACGATCCTGCAGACCTGCCCGGGTGTCGTCGTACTGCTCATAGGCCTCGCGGGCGTGCCGGCGGGCGACCTCGCGCTCGGCGAGGTAGGCGTCGTAGCCGCCGTCGTACACGCTGACCTGCTGCTGAGCCAGATCGAGCTCCACCACCCGGGTGACGGTGCGGGCGAGGAACTCCCGGTCGTGACTGACGATCACTGCCGGGCTGCGGAGCTGGGAGACGAAGCGTTCGAGACGGTCCAGGCCGTCGAGGTCCAGGTCGTTGGTGGGCTCGTCGAGCAGCAGCACGTCGTAGCGGGAGAGCAGAAGTGCGGCTAGCCCGGCGCGGGCGGCCTGCCCGCCGGAGAGCCCGGTCATCGGGGTGCCGAGCCCCACCCCGAGCCCGACCGTCGCCGCGACCTCGCCGGCGCGTTCGTCGAGATCGGCCCCGCCGAGGGCGAGCCAGCGGTCCAGCACCACCGAGTAGGCGTCGTCCGCGCCGGGGACGCCGGTGCTCAGCCCGTCTGCGGCTGCATCCATCTGCTCCTGGGCGGCAGCGACGCCGGTCCGTCGGGCCAGGAACGCCGTGACGGTCTCGCCGGGGCGGCGGTCCGGTTCCTGCGGGAGGTGTCCGACGGTAGCCGTCGGTGGGTTGAGGACGACCTTGCCCTCCTCCGGGATCATCTCCCCGGCCAGCAGCCGCAGCAGCGTCGACTTGCCGGCGCCGTTGGCGCCGACCAGCCCGACGACGTCACCCGGGGCGACGACCAGGTCGAGTCCGGAGAACAGGACGCGGGCGCCGTGGCCGGCGGCGAGGTCGGTGGCCTGGAGGGTCGCGCTCATGTCAGATGCGGACGCTACCGGGCGAGCATGGATCCGCTTGTGCTGTCCCCGACTGTCTTTCGGCCGCATGATCGATCCGAGGGTCACCTGACGGTCGTTCGGGCGACGCTGACGTATCTCTCGAAATGATCATGAACGGTGGCGGTGCGGGCGCGAAGGACGGCTGCAGCTCGCCACTCACGAGCAGCGGTTTCCGATGAGCAGGCAACCGGTCCTCGCCCGGCTCGGCAGCGCTCGCGCAGGCATTGCCCGCAGTCGGCAGTTGGTCGCTGATCCCCGTACGGCACGATCAGGCGCGTGCCCCAGCCCTACCAACCCATGCCCGACGACTGGCAGCGCGCGCTCGCGGTCGTCGCCCATCCCGACGACCTGGAGTACGGCGGTGCCGGCGCGATCGCCCGCTGGACCGCCGAGGGCCGCACCGTCTTCTATCTGCTGGCAACCCGCGGTGAGGCCGGGATCGACTCCCTCCCGCCCGCCGAGTGCGGCCCGCTGCGCGAGGCCGAGCAGCGGGCCGCGGCAGCGATCGTGGGCGTGCAGACCGTGGAGTTCCTCGACCACCCCGACGGGCTGGTCGAGTACGGCGTCCCGCTGCGCCGCGACATCGCCGCCGCGATCCGCCGGCACCGGCCCGAGCTGGTGATCAGCAGCAACCACCGGGAGTCCTGGCCCGGTGGCGGGCTCAACATGGCCGACCACCGCAGCGTCGGCCTCGCGACGCTCGACGCGGTCCGCGACGCCGCCAACCGATGGCTGTTCCCCGAGCTCGGGCTCCAGCCGTGGAGCGGTGTGCGGTGGGTGGCAGTGGCGGCGTCGCCGCTGTCCGGGCACGCGGTGGACATCAGCGGCTCCTTCGACCTGGCCGTTGCGTCATTGGCCGCGCACGCCGCATACCTGCGTGCCCTCGGCGGGACGATGGCGGATCCGGAGGGGTTCCTGCGACCGATGGCCGAGACAGCCGGCAAGCGATTGCCCGGCGCCCGCCTCGCCACGACGTTCGAGCTGATCCCGGTCTAGCGCGTCCTGATCGGCTTCTGCAGTACATCCGCCGCACGAGACGGTATACCTGGGCGTTCGGGTGGATATGCCTGGGTGTTCGGGCGGGCCTGGCCGATCGCGGCCAGTCGGCTGCCTCGCTGATGATCAGCCTGGCGCCAGGACGCTGGGTGTGGTGGGTACCGAAGATCTTCCGCTCACTTGTGTCGCCATGATCACATTTGGTGCGACGCCTACGCTCGGCACCGTGAACCCGTCGACGGCGCATGCCCAGGTGATCGTCGATGAGCTGATGCGCTGCGGGGTCACCGACGCGGTGCTGTGCCCCGGGTCGCGCAACGCGCCGCTGGCGTTCGCGCTGCACGCCGCCGACGCGGCCGGCCGGCTGCGGCTGCATGTGCGCATCGACGAGCGCACCGCCGGGTTCCTCGCGCTGGGGCTTGCGCTGCGGGCCGGACGGCCGGTACCCGTCTGCACCACCTCGGGCACTGCCGTGGCAAACCTGCACCCCGCGGTGCTGGAGGCGTCGCACGCCGGGGTGCCGCTGCTCGCCGTCACCGCCGACCGGCCGCCGCACCTGATCGGTATCGGCGCGAACCAGACGATCGTGCAAACGGGGATCTTCGGCGGCGCGGTGCGGCTGGCGCTGACCGGGGCCGTGGCCGCTGATCCGATGGGGGAGAACCCGCGGTGGCGGTCGCTCGTGGACCGGGCGGTGGTGGCGGCGGTCGGGGCCACCGGTGGGCCTCCCGGTCCGGTTCACCTGAATCTGCCGTTCGCGGAGCCGCTCGTTCCCGACGTGAGTGGCGCGGGTCTCACGTGGGCCGACCCTCGTCCCGCAGGTCGCGCTCCCGACGATGCTGTTCCCACCGGGCCCCGTCGGAGTTGCACGCCAGGTCGCGACGGCGGCGGGCCGTGGACGACGGTTCCGCCGGCCTCCCGGCTGGTGCCGACGCTGCCGCTGGATCCGTCCGCACCGACCCTGGTGATCACCGGACACGGCGCACCCGAGCAGGTGCGCGACTGGCCGCTGCCGGTGGTCGCCGAACCTGCGTCGGCAGCCTGGCCGGGGGCGCTGCGGACCGGTCCGTGGTTGCTCGGGGCGCGATGCCCGCGTCCGGCGCAGGTGATCGTGGCCGGGCGGGCGACCCTGCACCGATCCGTACAGCGGTTGCTCGCAGACCCCGAAGTCGCCGTCTACGCACTCGCCGATCCACACCCCGCCCCGTGGACCGACGTCGCCGGCACCGTCCGCGCGGTTGGCGCCGTGCCCGAGCTGACACCGCCGCGGGGCTGGCTGGACCGCTGGCGCAACGCCGACCAAGCTGCTGGCGTCGCGCTCGACCTGGCTCTCGACGACCCGGCCGCACCGGTCGGCTTGCGGCTGGCCCGGGCGCTGGTCGCGGCGCTTCCCGACGGGGCACAGCTGATGCTCGGCTCGTCGAACCCGGTGCGCGACGTCGCACTCGCCGCCGCACCGCGCACCGGTGTGACCATTCTGGCGAACCGGGGCGTCGCCGGCATCGACGGCACCGTGTCCACCGCGGTCGGCGCCGCCCTGGTGCACCCCGGTCCGGCGTACGCGCTGCTCGGTGACCTGACGCTGCTGCACGACACCACGGGGCTCATCATCGGACCCGACGAGCCACGGCCCGATCTCACGATCGTCGTTCTCAACGACAGTGGTGGGGGCATCTTCAGCCTGCTGGAGCAGGGCGCGCCGGAGCACGCGGCAGGATTCGAGCGGGTGTTCGGCACGCCGCACTCGATGGACCTGGCTGCGCTGTGCGCGGCGACCGGCGTGTCGTACGCGCGGTGCGACGATCTCGCCGATCTCCCGGCCGGACTCGATCCCAAGCCGGGGTTACGGCTGGTCGAGGTCCGCGCGGACCGGGCGAGGTTGCGGGCCGGCCATCTGGCGCTGCGGGCTGCGATCACAGCGGCACTGGACGGTGTGGGCTGAGCTCGCGTCCATCGCCCTGTCCGTGCAGAGACGAGCCGTGCCGCCGAACGGGTGAATTCGGGATGGGCTAAGGCAGCCTGCTCGCTCAACGACCTGGAACGCGGCGACCGGTCCTCTCGACCAAACCTGTGCAGTACTGAGCTAAATGGCCGAGTGTGGACGTCTCATCGGCCCTATCTGGGCTGCCTGCTCGAAATTTGGGCCGACCACCGGCCGGGGCGTCCGAGATCGACGCCTACGAAACAGGGAGACCTGCGCCTTCAGAGGTAACACTTACCGACGGCAGGGCGAATGGACGATTAACAACGATCCGTCCGGACGGTGGCCGCGAATGACTTCAGTCGGCTCCCGCGAGGATGCTCGAGCCCGGGGGAGGTATCGGTGCGTCGGCAGCTACGACCTGAGGCAGGCGCAGAGCCTGACTGATCGCTGCGTTGGGCTCGTCGCCGAGTCGGCCGCAGCCAGGCGCCCGACGACCTGATCAGCCCTGCAGCATGAACCTTTGCCCCGACCCACGTCGACCATGCCGTGGGCAATTCAGGCATGTCCTACTAATGAGTGGAGTCGGTTTCTGTCATGCGGCAACGAGCTGTGATCACCGGTGGTGCCGGATTCGTCGGTTCCCATCTGGCCGAGCGGTTGCTCGACGACAACATCGACGTGATCTGTCTCGACAACTTCCTGACGGGGTCGGCGGAGAACGTCGCCCACCTCCAGGGCCAGGACGGTTTCCGATTGCTACGCACGGACGTCACCGATCACATCTCGGTGCCCGGGCCGGTCGACTTCGTTCTTCACTTCGCCTCGCCGGCCTCACCGATCGACTACGCAGAGCTACCCATCGAGACGCTCAAGGTCGGTTCCATCGGAACGCTGCACACCCTCGGCCTCGCCAAGGAGAAGGGGGCCCGGTACCTGCTCGCCTCGACGTCGGAGTCCTACGGCGACCCCTTGGTGCACCCCCAACCCGAGTCCTACTGGGGCAACGTGAACCCCGTCGGGCCTCGATCCTGTTACGACGAGGCCAAGCGGTTCGCCGAGGCGACGACGATGTCCTACCGCAGCCACCACGGCATGGACACCGGGATCATGCGGATCTTCAACACCTATGGGCCCCGGATGCGGCCCAACGACGGACGCGCGATCCCGACGTTCGTACGCCAGGCACTGGCCGGCGAGCCGATCACGGTGGCCGGCGACGGGAGCCAGACGCGCTCGGTGTGTTACGTCGACGACCTGGTCGAGGGTGCATTGCGGCTGCTCTTCTCCGACCTGGCCGGACCGGTCAATGTCGGCAACCCGCACGAGCTGTCCATCCTTGAGCTCGCGAACCTCGTTCGGGACATGACCGGCTCCACATCGGACATCACGTTCATCGACCGGCCAACCGACGACCCGACCGTCCGGCAGCCGGACATCACGATCGCGCGGACGGAGCTCGGTTGGGAGCCGGACGTGGCCGTCGTGGACGGCCTCAAACGGACCATCGAGTGGTTCCGGGAGCGTCTGGATCTGTTGGATACCGCTGCTGACGTCCGGCGAGTACCCGCGCTACCTCGCCCGCGGATCGACGTCGAGAACCAGCGCTACAAGGTCGCGGTCGTCGGCACCGGGTACGTCGGGGCGGTCACCTCGACCTGCCTGGCCTGGCTCGGACACGAGGTCTGCGGTCTGGACAGCGACGCGGCCCAGGCGGGGCAGCTCAATGAAGGGCAGGTCCCGTTCCACGAGCCCGGCCTCCGCGAGTTGCTGACCTCGACGCTGGCCACCGGCCGGCTGCGCTTCACCGACCAGCCCCCCGAGGCACTGGCGGGCGCAGACTTCATCTTCCTCTGTGTGGGCACCCCGCCCACCGCCAACGGGTTGCCCGATCTCGTCCAGATCGAGAGTGCGGTCCGGTCCGTCGCCCCTTACGTCCGGGCGAACACAGTCATCGTCAACAAGTCGACCGTGCCGGTCGGATCGGGTAACTGGGCTCGGACGATCCTCGAGGAGGCGTTGCCGCGGGATCGCCAGCCGGCCTTCCATGTCGTCTCGAATCCCGAGTTCCTCCGCGAGGGCTCCGCGATCGCCGACTTCCTGCACCCGGACCGCATCGTCCTGGGGAGCGACTGCGACGGGGTCCGACGCGCGACGGACCTGTACCGGTCGGTGCTCGACCAGTCGTTCGCGGGCGGCCGTCGACGCAACAAGCCGGCATTGATCTCAACGCAGCTCACGTCCGCCGAGATGATCAAATACGCGGCTAATGCGTTCCTCGCAACGAAGATCAGCTTTGCGAACGAGATGGCGAACCTCTGCGAGCTGGTCGGCGCGGACGCCCGCCAGGTCCTTCCTGCGATCGGCGCGGACCACCGCATCGGCTCCGATTTCCTGTCGCCCGGCGTCGGGTGGGGCGGCTCCTGCTTCGGCAAGGACGTCGCGGCCCTGGTTGCCACGGGTCAGGAGTACGGCTACAGCTCGAACCTGCTGCGCGCCACGGTGGACGTGAACCAGCTCCAGCGCGCCGCCGCGGTCCGCAAGCTCCAGCGGGAGCTCCGCGTGCTGAAGGGCCGGCGGATCGCCATCCTCGGCCTGGCATTCAAACCCGGCACCGACGACCTGCGCGACGCGCCTGCCCTGGACATCGTCCGTCGTCTCCTCGCGGCCGGAAGCATCGTGTCCGCGTATGACCCCATCGTCAAGAAGCTCCCGGAGGACCTCACGGCGGTCCGGCTCGCGTCGGACGTCTACGACGCCGCCGATCGGGCCGACGCCGTGGTGCTGGCGACGGAATGGCCGGAGTTCCGCGACATCGAGCCCGGCACGTTGCGGCGGGCGATGAAGGGCGATCTCTTGCTCGACGGCCGGAACCTCTTCACCGAGGACACCTTCACCGGTTCGGGCCTGCGGCTCGAAGGGTTCGGGTGGTGACAGTGCTGGATGACCTCATGCCGGAGAACTCGACCACGGGGAGCCAGCTCCGGTGAGCACAGAGGCTCAACAACGGGATCTGACCACACCTGGCACGCCGGCACACATGCCGCCTGGGCCGGAGCTGCCGGTCGCCGGCATCGAGATCGCACCGCCGATGGGCTCGAACGGCGGGTGGCCGAAGACGCAGCAGCGGGGGATGCGACTGGAGCGCCGCCACCGGGTTCTGCTCCGCGTCGCCGACGCGCTTGCGCTGTCGCTGGGTGCTGCCGCGGGCGCGGTTGCCCTGTGGCTGGTGGACCCGGGCAGGGCGGGCGACATCGTCGTCCGGCACATCCTGGTCACGGCCATCGCCCTGGGTCTGTCCCTGCATCTGCACGGGCTGTACCGCCGGCCGGCCTCCCGGCTCCGGCCGAGTGGCTGGTGGCGCCCCGGGGTGATCGCCCGCTGTGTTCCGACGGCTGCTCTGCTCGCCCTCGCGGCGGAGGCGCTGCTGTTCGCCGGCGGGCGGATGACGCTGACCGCCGCTGTCGCGATGACCACGCCTGCGGTCGTCCTGGTCCCGGTCGGCCGGCGCCTGGTCGTCCGCGCCTTCGGCCCGCCGACGGTGACCCGCATCGTGATCGTGGGCACGGGGGAGATCGCGGACCGGCTGACGGCGCGGCTGAGCCGATGCCGTGACACGTGTGTCGTGGGGAACGTCGACGATGGGTCCATGCGGGCCGGCTCGCTCCTCGGCCGGGTCGCCGACCTGCCCGAGCTCTGTCAGGAGCACCGGATCGACCGCGTGATCGTGGCGTTCTCCCGCACACCCGACTCCGAGACGCTCAGGCTGTTGAGGCGGTTGGAGGGCCAGATCCCCATCTCGGTCATCCCGCGCCTGTTCGAGTTGCACAGCTGGCGCAGCGAGGTGGAGGAGCTGCACGGCATGCCGCTGTTGCATGTGCCCCCGGCCACGCTGGGTCTGAACGCCCGGTTGTCGAAGCGCGCTCTCGACCTGGTTCTTGCCGCATCCGCCCTCCTCGTGGGCATTCCGTTCGGACTGGCACTGGCAGCTGCCATCAAGCTGGACAGCCCCGGCCCGGTGATCTTCCGGCAGGAGCGGATCGGGCGCGGCGGCCGTCCGTTCAGGGTCTTCAAGTTCCGGACCATGACCGCTGATGCCTGGGACCGGCGGCACGTGGTGAGGACGCAGAACGAGGTGGACGGACCGCTGTTCAAGATGCAGCACGATCCCCGGGTGACGAGACTGGGGCGCTTCCTCCGGCGCACCAGCATCGACGAGCTCCCGCAGCTGATCAACGTGGTCCTCGGGCAGATGTCGCTGGTCGGGCCCCGGCCACTGCCGACCGAGGAGTCGAACAAGCTCGACGGTGCGGCGCTGACGCGCTTCGACGTGGCACCGGGGCTGACCGGGCTGTGGCAGGTGTCGGGCCGCAGCGACCTCAGCTACGCCGACCTCCAGCACCTGGACTCGGTCTACGTACGATCATGGTCCCTGCTCTGGGACCTGCGGATCATCCTCGAGACGCCCCGGAGCGTCTTCGGCGGGCGCGGAGCGTACTGACCATGGCTCGAATTGCCGGCGTGGCTGGGGACGAGCGGGCCATCGTCATGCGCACCCTGTTGCTCGACGCCGTGGCGGCACAGGCCACCGCGCTGCTCAACGAGCACGGGGTGCCGGCAATCCTGTTGAAGGGGCGTGTCACGGCCTCGTGGTTGTACGACGGTGGGATCCGGAACTACTGCGACGTCGACCTGCTCGTCGACCCGGCTCAGCGGGAGCGCGCGATCGAGGTACTCGGGACGATCGGCTTCCGGCACTGGCTGGAAGGCGCCGACCAGGTGGAGTACGGTCCGAACGAGACCGAGCTGATCGGACCGAACCGCACCTGCATCGACCTGCACCACACGCTGCTCGGCATCGCGGCTTCACCGAAGCGGTGCTGGGAGGTCCTGTCGCAGCGGACGGAGGAGATGTCCGTAGGCGGCCGGAGGGTGGTCATTCTCAACGCGACCGTTCGAACGATGCACCTCGCCCTGCACGCCGCGCAGAACGGCCCGATCGACATCAAGGCTGTGGCGGACCTCGAGCGCGGGCTGGCGAGGCTGCCTCTCGAGCTGTGGCGGGAAGCGGAGGCGGTCGCCCGTTCCATCGACGCGATCGAGGCGTTCTCCGCCGGTCTCGGTGTCGTCGAAGCCGGCCGGCGACTCGCGGCGACACTGGGGTTGGAGCCGCCGGGTGACGTCGAACTGGTCCTGCGCAGCTGGTCCGCGCCGCAGGAGGCATTGCAGATCCAGAGGTTCGTCGAGGCGGGCTCGATCGGGGCCAAGCTGCACTTCCTCCGCCGGAAGCTGTGGCCAACCGCGACCTACATGCTCGGTCGGTTCTCGTCCGCTCGGGCCGGTGAGGGGCCACTGCTGGTCGCCCGGCTGCGGAGGATGGCCGGGTTGCCGAGCAAATTCAGTGTCGCGCTCTGGAACTGGTGCCAGGCGAGGCGCGTCATACGGACGCAGGGTAGCCGGACCGGTATCGAACCGAACGGTCGACGGAGGTTGCCGGCAATGCCTGATGGTCCGACGGTACGGGGATTCGTGCTGGTCGTCGGGCCGGATGGCGCGGGTAAGAGCACAGTGGTGGACAAGGTCGTCGCACGTCTTGAGGGATGCGGGGCGCAGGTCTCACGTGCTCATCACCGGCCTGGGGTGGTCGCGGGCCGGCCGCCGGGCGCCGGGCCGGTCACCGACCCGCACGCTGAGCAGCCGCGGTCGACCGCGGGGTCACTGGCGAAGCTGGCGGTTGTTTTCGCCGACCATGTGATCGGTGGACAGTCGAGGTGGCGGATCCAGCGCCGTCACGGTCTGCTCCTGCTGGAGCGCGGCTGGTTCGACATGGCCGTCGATCCATGCCGTTATCGATTGCCGGCCCGGCTGACTCCGGTCGTGCGGATTCTCGGGCGGGCGCTGCCGCGGCCAGACGTCGTGCTGCTGCTGACGGGAGAGCCGGCGGCGCTCCATGCGCGCAAGCCGGAGATTGGAGTCGCCGAGGTTGACCGGCAGACGCGGGAATGGCGAGAAACGGCACCTCGTGCCGGCTGGCGCGTCGTCGAAGTCGACACCGTGCACACAGATCCAGACACCGCTGTCGATGCCGTTCTCGACGCGCTGACGCACAAGCCCTGGCGCAGCGTCCCCCTCACTCCGAAGCGGATCGGCCTGCGGGTCACGGGGCAGGCTGGGCCGGCGCTCGCGGTCTACCAGCCGCAGTCGACCAGCGCTCGTGCCGGTGCGATCGTCTGGCGAACCGCGAAGGTCCGGGGGCGACGGAGGACGGAGCCGGTTTCGCGGCTCGACGACCTCTGGCGCGCCATCGGCGTCGCTCCGGACGGGGTGGCCGCAATGAATTCCTCCATGCCTGGGCGTTGGGTTCTGTCGCTGTGCCAGAGTGGTAAGATCACGATGATTGCCAAGATCGGGCTGAGCTCCGACCTCGCGCTCCGTCACGAAGCGAAGATGCTTTCTACACGGCTTAATCCCGATATGCCGGTCGGGCGGCCGCAACTGGTCTGGTGCGGTGAGTGGAGAGACAAGTTCGTTGTCGTCACCAGCGCTGTGCACCGCATTTCGCCGACGCCGTGGACGGTTGACGAGGTGGTTCCGCTTGTCCACGCCCTCGCCACAGCCGGCACCGACGGGTGTCCGCTGATCCACGGCGACGTGGCTCCGTGGAACCTCATGCGCACTGTGGACGGACCGGTGCTGCTGGACTGGGAGTTCGCGCGGTGGGCCGACGAACCCCTGCACGACCTTTCGCATTTCGTCGTCCAGGTAGGGGCGCTGCTGGGCCGCTACGCACCCGAACAGGCGATCTCGCTCCTCTGTGACGAGGGTTCGCCGGGTTGGCGTCTGCTCCGCGATCGCGATCGCGACACGTCCGAGGCGTCCCCGTTCGTCGACGCCTACTTGACGCAGGCGTGTCCGACCGAGCCCCGTGCCATCCGGTTCCGAGATGAGATGGTCAGGCTGCTGTCCATCAGAGGACGCTCATGATGACCGCCATTCGTCAAGAAGAGACCTCGTAGTGATCCGTTCCTATGTTCGCCGAGGTCGACGATTCGTCGGCCTGATCAGCTGGACGGTCGGTGATCAGTTCCTCTTTGCGCTGTCCAGTCTGGTCGTCACGCTGGCGGTGGCGCGTGGTGGGGGCGCCGAGGCATTGGGCCGTTTCAGCGTTGCGTTCGCGGCGTATCTGATCGTGCTCGGCTTCTCCCGCGCCCTGGTGTCCGAGCCGTTGCTGGCCATTCCTCGAGACGAGGACAGAACGGGTGAGGCAGAGTCCACCACCCTGACCATGCTCTTCGCCGCCGCCGGCGCCACCGTGGTGGGCGTCGTGGGCCTGCTCCTCGGCCGGGTCGAGTTGCTCGTCGTCGCGGCCGCCTTGCCGGCAGCCCTGATCCAGGACGTTCTTCGCTACCATGCCTTTCACCGTGGTCAACCGGCGAGAGCGGCCCTGCTGGACGGGGGCTGGCTCCTCGCATCGGTGATCACCTGGCCGATCGTCACCGCCGCAGGATCCACGACGGTCGCCCTGGCTTGCTGGGCCGCCGGCGCCGTGTTGAGCATCGGGCTGGGTTGGCGAGCGCTGCGACCTCGCCTTTGCGGCCTCGGCGTGGCTTTCGCCTGGTGGCGCGCGAAGGCCCGGTCGCTGGCGAATCCGCTCCTGCTCGACGGCATCGCATATGTGATGTCCGTGCAGGGCGTCGTCTTCATCGTCGCATCCATGGCCGGTGATGATCAGCTCGGGGTGCTGCGCGCCGGACAAGTCTACTTCGCTCCGCTGACGCTCCTGCTGGTTGCGGTCGGGGTGCTCGCCGTACCTCAGCTGGCACAACGTGCGCATCTGCACACCGGCGTCGTCGCCGCGCGGCTCGCGGTCGCGGCCGCATTGGTCATGGCGATTCTGTCCGCCGCCATCCTCGCGGCAGCTCCGCTGCTGCACAGCCTCCTGTATGGCGATTCGATTCTCGTGCCGAACGTCCTCCTGGTGCCGTTGGCCGTAATGGTGATCATCACTGGGGCGTCGACCGGCCTGGTGGTCATTACCAGGACGCGCCATCGAGGTGGTGACCTGTCCCGCAGCCGGATCAGCTCCGCAGTCGTCGGTGTCGGTCTGGCCGCGTGGATGACAGCAGAGTTCGGCGTCGTCGGTGCCGCCTGGGCACTCGTCGGACAGGCGCTCTGTTACCTGGCACACCTGGGCATGCTTGTGAAGCTCGGCAACCCGGTACGTGCCACGCCCGACAAGACCGAAGTTCGAGGAGAGACTGTTGTCCGAGAGATCTCGTAGGTTGCGCGTCGCGGTGATCGCCGGCGGCTGGCCGGGTGACAGCTCCCATCTGGAGGCCGCAGGCCGGGAGGTCGACCTCACCTACTACTACAGCCGGTGGTTGCCCGCAGCCGGCTCCACAGAGGTTCCTTCGCTCACGAGTGCGACGAGCCAAGCGTTCATGCCACTCATCAAGAGCCCGCGCGGCCACCTGACGTTCGTGTTCCCGGGGTTGCACAAAGCTCTGGACCGCCAGCGGCCGGACGTCGTGCATGTGGTGTCCGAGCCCTGGGGCCTTCTGTGCGTACAAGCAGCACGGTGGGTTCGGGCGAATCCGGAATCAGCCCTGGCCTTCCACGGCTGCGACACCCTCTGGCACCACGGCGGAGCGATGGAACAGCGGGTCCGCAGGGCCATCCTGCGGTTCACGATGACCACAGCGGCTGCCTACTGCGCTGAGAACACCAAGGCTCTTGCGCTCGCGACGCAGAACGGGCTGCCATCGGGCAGCGTTTGTGAGCGGATACATACGTGCCCTCGTGACGATGCAGTGTGGCGGCAACCGGAGCCGGCCGAGCGTGCCCGCGCCAGGACAGTGCTCGAGCTGGACGACGAGACGCTCGCTGTCGGGCTCGTGGGTCGGATGGTGCCCGAGAAGGGCATCATGACATTCCTCGACGCCGCAGAGTTGTTGCTCGCGCGTGGACTGCGCGCGAAGTTCTTCCTGGTGGGCGATGGCCCGTTGCGGGACGAGGTGACGCGTCGGCGATCAGCTCACGTCGTCCCGCTGGGTTCACTCGTCCATCCGCACGGCGTTCTTCGGTTCATGCAGGCTCTCGACGTGCTCGCCTGTCCCTCGCGCAGTACCTCGTTCTGGGAGGACCAGGGGCCACGCGCGGTTCTCGAGTCGATGATGTGCGGGGGTATTCCGGCGGCGACGGCGACGGGTGGCATCCCGGAGATGCTCGGGGGTCGCGGTGTGCTCTCACGGTCGGTGGAGCCGGCGGATTTCGCCGACGCGATCGCCGATGCAGCCGTCCTGGCGAGGAACGAGGATGCCCGTCGCGACGTCGCCGACTGGGCCCGCTCACAGTACTCCAACACGGCCGTCGCCCGTCAACTTGTGGACCTGTGGACCCGACTGGAGGTCCGCGAACCCGATGACGTCTCATCCAGCGCCGACCGGTCACCGCGCGTCGCGAGCGAGAGGGAGGGGTGAGGTCATGCCCACGACGAACGCGCTGATGGCGCAAGCCTTGCTCGACGCACTCGAGGACACGGGCGTTCCGTACGCGGTGCTTCACCGGGAGTCCGATGCCGCGGCCGGACTGATCGAGTCCGACATCGACGTCGCGCTCGGTCGCCCGCCCCTCGAGGTCCTGCCTGCGCTGATGGCTGCGCTGTCGCATACGGGAGCCGGCCTCGCTCTCATCTGGCCTTATGACGTCAACAGTCTGAACACGTTCTGGCTGAGTCGTGACTGCAGGTCGGGCGTGCAGCTCGACCTGTTGTGCGACCCCTTGGGCCGAGGCAAGTACGGCCTCCGGACCGATGCCGTTCTGCAACACACCGAGCGCGGTGAGCGGTGGATGCGACTGACGCCGGAGGTCGAGCAGGCGTACCTGGTGTCCAAACGTTGGGCCAAGGCGGACGTCGCGCGCCTCGACGAGCTGATCAGTCGCGCTGCTGGCCGACCCTCGGCAGACCTGACCGAGGAGATGTTCGCAGAGCGCGCTGCCCGGGCGGTCGGCGCGGCGTACGCCGGGCAGAAGACGCCTCGTGGCGGACGCCTGTGGCCGAACCTGCGCGGACTGCTGTCGGTCAGGACGGCGTCCCGGCTCGCTCATCCCGTGGGCGTGTTGGTTCGCCTTCGAGGGGAGGCGACGCTAGGGGTCGCGCGTGACCTGTCCGTCATGCTTGACAGGGTTGTCGTGGCGTCGGACATCAGCACGGGTCGATCGCTTTCCGCTCGCGCTGCGCGGTTCATCCGCCTGCGGCGGCCGCACATCCTGTTGTGCGTCGACGACGTCGGGACCCGCCCGGACGTCGAGGTCACCGTGACATGTCCGGTCAATCTCGACGAGGTCGTGAACGCGGTGTGGCAGGGCCTGGTCGATGACGCGCGGCGCAAAATGGAGGTGTGGTCCAGTGTCGGTGGATGGTGATGTGCGGTCTTCGCTCCGCGTGCTCGTCAGTGCATATGCCTGTCACCCGATCCGGGGGTCGGAGCCGGGGATCGGCTGGGCGTTTCTTCAAGCCGCACTGAAGTGCTGTGCAGAGGTGCACGTGCTGACGCGTACCAAGAACGTGGCAGCCATCGAGGCGGCCCTCACGCCCGAGCAGCGCGCTCGTTGCCGCGTGATCGCCTTCGACCTGCCACCTGCCGTTCAGAACTGGAAGCGACGCATCCGAGGAAGTACCCAGGTCTATTACACCGCCTGGCAATGGAGAGCGCGTCGGTTCGTCAGACGCCTGCATGCGCTGCACCGGTATGACCTCGCGCATCACGTGACGTTCGCCAATGACTGGACGATGGTCGCCCTGAAAGGCATCGACGATCTACCGTTCGTCTGGGGTCCGATCGGCGGCAGGACGCGAACTCCGCTGTCGCTGCTCCACTACCACGGTGTCAAGGGATCCGTGGCAGAGGCGGTCAGGTCGGTGGCCGGAGCAGCCGGTCGCGCCTTGAGCGGTAATGCGTCGGCCCGCGCTGCGGCCTTGGTTGTCGCGGCGAACAGCGATGTGCAGAACGGTTACCGCTTCCATGCCCGTCGTCTCGTGGTCGAGCCGAGCGCCGCTGTCGACCCGAATGCGGAGGTATGGCATTCAGATGTGGAGCGGCTGGGACCGGTTGTTGGGATCGGCAGGCTCGTGCCGTGGAAGGGCTGGTCCCTCGCTCTCGAGGCGATCGCGCGGATCGACGAACCTGACGTGAAGTTCGTGCTTCTGGGAGATGGTCCCGATCGTCGTCGGCTCGAGTCCCGAGCGAGGCGACTCGGAGTTGCCGACCGTGTCGAGTTCCTCGGTGCCCTACCCCGTGAAGACGTTGCGGCGATCCTGCGCAGCGCCCGGGTGTTGCTGTTCCCGAGCTTCCACGACTCCTCACCGTGGGCCGTCGCCGAGGCATTGATGGCCGGCTGTCCGGTCGTCTCACTCGACCTGGGCGGTGTCCCGGAACTCGTCGCGGGCGCGGGCGGAACAGTAGTACCGCATGCGGGGCCTGATCTCGCCGGCCGCCTGGCGGAGGCGGTACTGACCTGTTGTCCACCCCACAGTCGCACCGCGTGGTCGAGTGATCGACTACCGGCGTTGATGAGCGAGTGGTACGCGTCCGCGGCAAGAGCGAGGGTGACCCCATGAAAGACATAAGCAGTGATGCGTGTGGCACAAGTGGTTCTGCGACTACGACGCGGGCAGCTGATGACGCGTCTCCGGATCCGGGCGACGGTTGCCGACCGATCGCCATCTTCACCTGGGGACTGAGCTACGGGGCGTTTGCCAACCTCTGCCCGGCGCTTGCAGGGGGTATCGCCGCCGCGGGTGGCGGACCGGTCGACCTGCTGTACCTTTCGGTCGGACCGGGCGAGACCGTCGCGGTGCCCCCAGGTGTCCGGCTCGTTCGGCTCGGCGTCAGGCGCGCCGCGACCGCCCCGATCGCGCTGATCCGGTACCTGCGGCGTGAGCGACCGCGAGCGTTGGTCACCATGCCGACGTTCGTGACGCTACCGGCGTTGCTCGCCCACCGACTGGCCGGCCGAAAGGTCCGACGGGACACTCGGTTCGTCATGCATCAGGGCGAAACCATGAGTAACGACGTCGACATCGACCATGCGTGGAACTCCCGACTTCAGGTGATGCCTTTTCTGGCCAAGCGCTGGTTCCCGTGGGCGGACGCCCTCACTGCCTCCGCGCCGGGGGTACTGGATCTGCTGCGGCACGACGGCGTACCGGTGCCGCACGGGCGGGCAGCGGTGATCGCCAATCCGGTCGATGTGGATGCTCGCCGACGTGCTGCTGATGACCCACCCTCGCACCCATGGATCAGCGGCAAGACAGGCCCGGTGGTCACGACGCTCGGCCGCCTCGTGAAGCGGAAGAACCACCCGCTGTTGCTCCACGCCATCGCCGACATCCGTCGGACCGGAGTCGACGCTCGACTGGTCATCTTCGGCCAGGGGCCGGAGCTCAAGGCATGCAAGGCCGAAGCGGCGCGCCTGGGCCTGAGCGAGGTTGTGGCGTTCGCGGGATTCGTGCCGAACCCCTTCGCCGACATCGCCAGGTCCGACCTGTTCGTCATGTCATCGGTCGACGAGGCGTTCTGTCTGGCGCTGGTCGAGGCGATGGCCTGTGGGGTACCGGTCGTGTCGACGGACTCGGTCGGCGGCGGCCCCCGGTTCGTCCTGACCGGCGACGGAGGCCCGGCCTCGCCCGTGGGCAGCGACGCCGAGGTACTTGGCGCCGCTCTCGTACCGCTCGACGATGGCACCGCACTCGCCGCGACGATGCGCCGGGTGCTGACCGATCCTGCTTTCCAAGCCGCCCTGGCCGGAGCGGCCCGACGTCGCGCCGATGACTTCAGCCCCACTGCCGTCGGCCGCCAATGGTCGACCTTCGTCGACTCGCTCGCATGACGGTGGGCGTTGTACGGATCCGGCACCTTGTGAGCAGGGTCGGCTGGTTCGAGGCAGGGTACCTCAGAAAGGTAACAAGAATAATGGGCCTTTATCGCCTGTCGTTTTGGCTATTGGTGCGCGTCGGGCGGCAATTCGGTGGGATCCGGCCGCGTCGCATCACGCGTTGGCTTGGCCGAAAGGCGTTCGCCGCGGGTCCGTCGGTCGCGCCGACGACCTGGTGGACCGACCGGTGGGGGTCCCAGCTGTTGTTGAACCCGTTCTACTTCCTCGACGCCAACATCATCGCGTTCGGCTGTCACGATCCATCCATGCACAGGTTCATCGAGAACCATGTCAAACCCGGAATGACCTGCTTCGATGTAGGGGCGAATGTCGGTGTGGTTGCTTTGCACCTTGCCCGCAGAGTTGGGCTCAGCGGCTCGGTCCACGCCTTCGAGCCTGTATCGTCGATCCGTCGACGGCTCACCGAGAATACCGAACGCAACGGACTCTCGACGACCGTTAAGATTCATCCCGCCGCATTGTCTAACGGAAGCGGTAGGGCGGTAATGGCAGTTGCGGACGAAACGGCCACTAATCAAGGACAGGCCTCACTGGTCAACTCCGACAACCCGCAGTTGGTGATCAGTACCGAGATCACCACCATAACGATCGACGAATTCGTCGAGTCGAACGGGGTCGACCGGTTGGACTTCCTGAAGGTGGATATCCAGGGCGCGGAACTGCTGCTGCTGGAGGGCGGCTCGCGGGTTTTCACGGAGCTGTCGCCGCAGATACTCATGGAGGTCTCCCCGGAGGATCTCGGAGGTATGGGCAAAAACAGCAGAGACTTGTTAGAAGCTGTGGAGGCGTATGGGTATCGAATCTATGAGCTCGACTCTCGTGGTTGGCCCGGACGTCCCGTACATGCACAGGACGTTCCTGCGGATTACTACGCGGCTAACGTCGTCTGTATCAAGGACAGGTCAGGACCGCAACCGCCATAGGAAGAGGAGGTGTAGGTAGCATGCTGAAGCGAGCAGTATTAGACGTTCTTCCAGCGAGGGCCTTCGATATGCTGATGCGCGTGAAGAGAAAGATCGATACCTTCGTGAACGCGAGACAGTCGACAGAGGCGGTATTCACTTCCATCTACCTGAAGAATAAGTGGGGCGGGGCCCGCGGCGAGTTCTGTTCTGGCTCGGGAACCTCGGGCCGAGTCGGTGCCGACCGGTACGTGGATGTCGTGGCAGGAGTTTTTGCCGATCAGGCGCGCAACGGTCTGCGGGTGGTCGACCTGGGATGCGGCGACTTCCAGATCGGCCGGAGGTTGGCAGGTCTGGCAGATCATTATATCGGCGTCGATGTCGTCAAGTCGCTTGTCGACCACAATCGCGTGACGTTCGGGTCGGAGAAGATCGATTTCCAGCACCTTGACATTGTCACGGACCCGCTGCCCGAGGCGGACATCTGCCTCGTCAGGCAGGTACTCCAGCACCTGTCGAACGCTCAGATCGCGATTGTGCTGCAGAAGCTCTGCATGTACAGATGTGTTTTGATCACTGAGCATCATCCTGCTGATGGTCCGACCGTCGTGCCCAATGTCGACAAGGTGCACGGTGCGGATATCCGCCTCTACGATGGGTCCGGTGTGTATCTCAGTGAGGCCCCCTTCGACATCCCCTCAGCCAGGTTGCAGTTGCTTCTCGAAGTTCCGGCGAGTGCCGTAGACCAGGAGGACCGGACCGATATGATCCGAACGTACCTCTACCGGCCGACCTGATCGCCTAAAATCGAATTTGTCGGAGGTGTGACACGGTGGATGTAGTGGCGAGTACAAGGAATGGCCTGAAGTATGCCTCATTCTCGTCGATTCCGGGCTGGATGACATTCGAGGACTTCGCCGCGTTCGGGCTGGTGTTGTCCACCCAGATCGCCGAGGAGCCGCGTGGTGACCTGGCTGAGCTCGGTGTCTATAAGGGTAAGTCCGCAGCCGTCATCGGCGCCTACTGCCTCAGCGACGAGCTGTTCACAGTCGTTGATCTGTTCGACGACGGTGGCAAGACCGACCGGGCGAATGAGCGGGAGAACGCCCGGGAATACGCGGGACTGTCTCGTCGCGAGTTCGAGACGAACTACCTGTCTGTGCACCCCGCGCTACCGGTTGTTGTGCAGGGGCCGTCGACCTCGATCACCGACGTCGCCCGTCACGGTACTCACCGATTCGTCCACATCGACGCGTCGCACCTGTACGACCACGTCCGCAAGGACATCGCGGCGGCGCAAGTGCTGCTCCGGGCCAGCGGCGTGGTCGTGCTCGACGACTACCGATCCGCGCATACCCCAGGAGTGGCGGCCGCAACCTGGGCGGCCGTTGCCGAAGGCCTGCGGCCGGTACTACTGACAGGCAACAAGCTCTATGCCACCTGGGGAGACCCGGCGTGTTGGGTGGAGGTAGTTCGAGAGTGGTTGCGCGACTCAAGGTTCGAGCACGAGGTTCAGGAAATCGCCGGGTGTGAGGTGCACCGTCTGTGGACCCCTCGACCCGCCGCCGCGCGTTGGGTGCCACCGGCAGCGGTGCCGTTGGTACGGGCGATTCACGGCCGTCTGCTGGCTTTGCGCGGCGAAGCCGGGAACGGCTGAGCGCAGCCGCGCCGCTGGGAACGGTTCACCACGCGCGGCGGGTCGTAACGGGCCGTCGCTGGAGAAGGAGACATTGGACATGCCACAACGTCACATCGCTGGATTCAGGGGCAAGGTTGATCTCCTCGCGGATCGAGTTCGCGGGCGCAACGTGCTTCACCTCGGAGCTGTCGGCGAGACGTGCGAGGACACCGAAGTCCGCGTCCGGCGGGCGGTCGACTCCATTCATGCAGTCATCACACGTCTGGCTGCGCGGTGTGTTGGGGTGGACAACGACGCACCGTCTGTCACCGCCTTGTCGGAACGAGGCATGTTTGACAACCTGCTGCTCGCCGACGTGACGAAGCTGACACGGAGGGACATCGACCTCCCGGCCATCGACGTCGTGTTCGCCGGAGACACCATCGAACACCTCGCGGAGCCAGGTCGGATGCTCGAGGTTGTCAATGGGCTCTCCGACCCCCATACCCAGCTCGTGCTGACCTGTCCCAATGCGCTCGGCGCGAATCTTTTTCTCAAGAACCTTCGTGGCCGGGAGATTGAGGGAGCAGATCACGTCTGCTCGTTCAATGCGTACACTCTGGGAAATCTAGTCGAGCGGTACGGCTGGCGCGTAGAGGAGCTGTGGACCTGCTACCAGCCAAAGGCTGCTGACTTCAATCCATATACCTTCCGGCTGGGGAAGGCAGCTCTGAATAAGTTTCCCCGGTTGGGCGGCACGTTGTTCGTGGTCTGCTCACGATCGTAACCGGGTTGCAGCACATCCGTGACCAGCGCGAGCACGTGGCAGGATATCGACCGCCGCAGTCTATCGGAGTCGAGGCGGCGCATCGCGAACGCCACCCGCCGCGCGAACCCAGTCGACGGTGACCGACAGACCGTCCACGAGCGGTGTTGGTGCGGCGGTCCGCAGTTCGGCGCGCGCCCTGCTGACATCCAGGCAGCTGCGCGCCAGCTCACCTTGCCGAGCTGGCATGAAGATGGGCATGAAGTCGGAGGATTTGACTCCCGCCGCCGCAGCCACGGCCTCCGCCAGCTGGAGGACACTTACCTCGGTGCCGGTTCCGATGTTGTATTCAGTGTGGGAGAGCGTCGGCATTCGAACGGCCGCCAGGTTTGCTTCGACGATATCGCGAACGAACACGTAGTCGCGCGTCTGTAGCCCGTCTCCGTATACAGTGGGCTGGCCACCGTCAAGAACGAGTCCGCAGAAGATCGCAATGACGCCGGAGTCTCCATCCGGATCTTGCCGGGGACCGTAGACATTCCCGTAACGGAGCGTGACGATGTCAAGGCTGCGGGCACGTCGAAACCAGTTGGCGTAAAGCTCGGCACTCTGCTTGCTCAATCCGTACGCCGCTGCCGGATTCGTCCTTGCGGTCTCCGGCGTCGGCGTGGTGACGCCGTCACCGTATATGGCTCCGCCGGTGGACGTGTTGATGACCCGGCGCGCACCCACTGCATCGGCGGCTGCGAACACGTTGATCGATCCGGTGATATTGATCGAGGCGTCGTGGGCAGGATCGACCATCGACGCGCGAACGTCCATCTGCGCGGCGAGGTGGAAGACCACATCCGGCCGAAAACGGTGGAAGGCCTGCTCGATCTCAGGCGCGTCCCGCACATCGAGCTGGAGGAACTCGGATCCTGCGGCCAGCGGACGTTCCAGATTCTGCAGGCCTCCACTGCTCAGGTCGTCGACGACCAGTACCTCGTCGCCATCGTCGACCAGAGCCTCGACGATGTGGGATCCGATGAAGCCCGCGCCACCAGTCACAACTGCTCGCATGACGAACAGGCTAGAACATCGGCCATCGGCCATCGGCCATCGGCCATCGGCCATGGGGCGTGGCGTTGCCCGCCGAGTGTCCTCGCCGGCTCGCCGTCGACGGGACGCGTGACGCATTGATCGCACATGGTAACGCCGCAGGACGCCGCAACGAATACCCCAGGAACCGTCGGTGCGAGATCGTGGGGGTGAGATGACCGGATCGACCGGCTGGACCAGGCCGCCTGGGCAGCTGCTGCAGCCAGAAACGACAGCGGTCGAACTCCTCCCGGCCGTCGTTCCGTCCTGGTCGAACTCCGATCACCCGGTTGTGGGTGGGGGATGAGAGGCACGTTGTCGTCCACCGCCGTGGATCCGTCCGGCGTCCACGACGCGCCACGACCGCTCGCGCGGGTCGTCGGGCTGATCCTCGTCCTCACGGCGGCAGCTGTGCTCGGAGCGAATGCGGTAGGTAGCACGACCATCGTGTTCGCAGTCGTGATGCTGGTGGCCGTATTGGCGCTGATCAACGGACGCCCGGTGGTCTGGATCGCTCTGGCGATCACAGTGGTGTGGACCAGTCGGCTGCTCACGACTGCCGGTTGGGCGCCTCGGTTCCTCGATTTCGCGGACTTCCCGCTCGTGCTCGTGGCTTTTCTCTTCGCCGGAGTTCGATTTCTCAGCTCCGACCGCCGACTGCCCCCCGCACAGCGGAAGATTCTCCGCTGGCTGCTCGCCTTCAGTGTGGTCATCGCCCTGTCCTGGGCTTTCAAGGGGCTCGCAGAACCGCAACGGCTCGTCGCCGGCTTGGTTCTCGCGGCTGAGCCGTTCCTTCTCCTGATCGCTGTACTGATCACCCCGATGACGGCGAGGGAGCGGAAGAGGCTCGTCATCCTGACCAGCATCCTGCTGTGTGTCCAGGTTGTCTTCTCGTTAGCGCAGTATCCTTTTGCGGCTCATCCGGACGAAGTGAAAGGCACTCTCCTCGGTACCGGCGCGGGACACCATGTCTCGGCCGGAGGAGCGGCCCTCGGGTTCCTTATCCTGGCCCGGCAGCGCGTCCCGAAGACTTTCCTCCTCGCCTACGGCGCTGCCGCACTGTTCGTCATGATCGCGTCAGACGCCAAGCAGGTCATGGTCGTGCTGCCCCTGGCGTTGCTCGTGCTCGGTGTGAGCGGTCGCAAGCGTAGTGGATCTGCCGTGTCGCTGATAGGCGGCCTTCTCGCGGGAGTGCTCATGGCCGGTGCGGCCTTCTACGCACTGGTGACATATCAAGCATCGTCCACGGCGCTGACCTTCGCTGACCGGTCGTTTGAGAACCGCACGGGGAAGTTCGCGGTCGCCGAGGCTGTGTGGGACGACGTAACTGCCACGGTGCCGACCGCTCTATTGGGCCTTGGGCCCGGTCAGTCAGTCTCCCGCTTCTCGTTCTTGACGACACCGGATCTCCTGAAAGAGGGTAGCCCGGTCACGCTTATCGGGCTGAGTCAGTCCGAAGGGGCGGATCGCTACCAAGGTATCGCTATCGGTGGGCCACTCACGGTCAACTCCTCGTTCATCAGTGCTCAATGCTCGGCGCTCGGGGTCCTCGGCGACTACGGATTATTGGGTCTGTTCGTGTTCGGAGGTCTGATCTGGGCGGTGCTGGGTGCATTGCGAAAAGCCGGTGACCGGCGCTTGCGTTCCTCCGCGCTCGCGTCCTGGGCGCTCCTGTTGCCGCTCTCCGTGGCTTTCGACTGGCTGGAGCAGCCCCCGTTCACACTGGCAGTGGCGTTGATCACCGGCCTCGCCCTGCGCGGGCCGGGCAACCTGGACCAGGCCCACGGAACGTCCTCCGGGGCGCTACCGGAATCCCCGGTCCCACCTGTAGCTACTCGTTCGGTAGTGGGGACATCTTCATCTGAGCCGTCACCCAAGCCACGAAGGGATCATGACCCGCATGACCACGACTAATTCGCGACAGGATCAGCGGAGTGTGTCCTCCGAGCCAGAAGTGCTACCACTGCTGGCATACGCCCAGATGGTATGGCGGCGGCGGCTTCTCGTCGTGACGGTGGTTCTCGGAATGGCTATTCCGGCCTTTGTGGTCTCGAGCCTTCAGACTCCCCTGTATCAGTCATCAGCTCAGGTACTGGTGACGCAGCGGACGCTGGACAGCAACTTCAACCTCGGCGATCAAGGGCTCAGCGAGCTACAGATCAACACCCAGATGGCTCTGCTCACCAGCGCGGCGGTGGCCAACCGTGCGATCGAGCTCGGTGCGACGTCGATGGTCCGTGGATCGGGCAGTACGAACTCCAACGTGATCACCGTGGTGGCCACCGATCCCGTTCCGGCGGCGGCCGCCGGAACGGTCGGTGCCTTCGTGCAGGCGTACTCCGAGTACCGGTCCGCGCAGGCCAACAGGGCGCTCGACACCGCGGCGACCAAGATCCGTGAGCGTCTGGACCAGCTGCAGGCCAGGCTGGGGGGTATCGACCAGGGCGGCCCGCCCGGCCAGGCCCTCCAGCAGCAGGTGTCCATCCAGCAGGAGCAGCTTCGCCTGCAGGATCAGCTCGGGCGGCTCGAGATCCAGCGGGCCCTGGCGGTGGCCGGATCGACGGTCGTCCGCGAGCCGGCGATTCCCGCGTCCCCGACCAGCCCCCAGCCGCTTCGGGACTCGTTGCTCGCGCTGGTTCTCGGACTGGGACTCGGGATGAGCCTTGCCGTCGTGCTGGAGACGGTGCGCAGACGATCTGGTAGGCGGTCTACTGATCCCGCTCCCTACCAGCCGTCGGGGCCGTCCGCAGTGCCTGCCTATTCGGGGGGGCCATCGCCTATGGAACCGCGGCTCGTCCAGCCGGACCGGGTTGCGCGGCCGGTGGCCCCGACCCCAACCGAACCAGCCGGGGCAACGTTGCGAGCGGGTCCGGAAGGAACGAACTCGGATGGGCGCTCGGAGGGGTCCGCGCAGTGAGGTGCGGTCTCCGTCGGCGTAACGAAATCGTCTCGGGGGTAACGCGCTACCCGGGGTGGACGAGTCCTGTCAGTAGTTGCACCAGGCGCCTTGGGCCGGTCGGGTGTACGACGACGTTGAGGGGTTTACAGAATGGTTCAGTTCAGGAGGCCGGTGTTGGTTGCCGGTGCCGGGGGGTTCATCGGCGGGCATCTCGTTGGCCGGCTGCTGGAGCAGGGGCGCAGCGTGCGGGCGGTGGACGCCAAGCCGTTCGAGGAGTGGTACCAGGTGCATCCGGAGGCTCGGTCGTGCCGGTTGGATCTGTCGCTGCTGCCGGCGTGCCGGGAGGCCACCGAGGGTGTGGGGGAGGTTTACAACCTGGCCGCGGACATGGGTGGGATGGGGTTCATCGAGAACAACAAGGCGTTGTGCATGCTTTCGGTGCTGATCAACACGCATATGTTGATGGCCGCTCGGGACGCCGGTGTGGAGAGATTCTTCTTCTCGTCCTCGGCCTGTGTGTACGCGGCGGACAAGCAGGTGTCGCCCGATGTGGTGCCGTTGGTCGAGGCCGACGCCTACCCGGCGACGCCGGAGGACGGTTACGGCTGGGAGAAGTTGTTCAGTGAGCGGATGTGCCGGCATTTTCGCGAGGACTTCGGCTTGCAGACACGGGTGGCGCGATACCACAACGTCTACGGCCCGTACGGCACCTATGACGGGGGCCGGGAGAAGGCGCCGGCGGCGATCTGCCGCAAGGTGGCTCAGGCCGTGCTCAGCGGCGTTGATGAGATCGAGGTCTGGGGCGACGGTGAGCAGACCCGTAGCTTCATGTACATCGACGACTGCCTCGATGGAACACAAACGGTCATGGGGGGTGTGCCGGTCGAACCCGTGAACCTGGGGAGCGCGGAGCTGGTGACGATCAACCAGCTCGTCGACCTCGTCGAGTCGATCGCGGGGGTTCGGTTGCGCCGCCGGTACCGAATCGATGCCCCGCAGGGTGTACGCGGTCGATCCAGCGACAACACGCTGTTTCGGGCCACCTACGGTTCGGAGCCATCCACCCCGCTGCGTGAGGGTCTGGAATACACCTACAAGTGGATCCTCGATCAGGTGCGCGAGCAACCTGCCGGTGCGTTAGCCCGGTAGTGGATCCGCGTGACGAGCTGCACAAAAGCGATGAGTCGACTCCAGGTGAGCAATCATGATGATTGATCGAGAGGTCGCCGAGATCGACCTGCTCGGAGCTCGACTCTCGCTGGTGGCGGGTGACGAGCTGGTGCGCAACGTGGTGGACGAAGCGAGCCGTGCCGGCAGCGGCTATGTCTGTGTCGCGAACGTCCACCAGGTCACCGAAGCCTGGCGCAGCGAGTCGTTCAGGCAGACACTGCAGGACGCCCGATGGGTATCGACCGACAGCCGCGTCCTCGAGGTGGCACTCGGTGCGCTGGGGCATCCGTACAGCTCCGACGTCACGTACGGCGCCGAGATATTCGAGGACATTTGTGCGGCCGCATCCGAAGCGGGTATGAAGGTGGGCTTGTTCGGGGGGGCACCCCGTGTTGTCGCCGAGTTGGCCCGCATTCTCACGGCCAAGTACGAGCCGCTTCAACTGTGCTTTGTCAACTCTCCTGACTTCGGGACGGCAGCCGAACTCGCCAGCGACGCCACTGTCGAACTGGTCAACGCGTCGGGTGTCCAGATTCTGCTCGTGGGCCTCGGGTGTCCGAAACAGGAGAGGTGGATGCAGCTCGTCTCCAGCAGGGTCCACTGCATGATGGTCGGCGTCGGCGCGGCCTTCGACTTCTACGCCGGCGAGAAGAGGTCCGCTCCGGCGTGGGTGCGCCGCGCGGGGTTGGACTGGTTGTGGCGTCTGGCATCCGAGCCACGCCGGTTGTGGCGGCGGTACCTGATCGGGAACTCGCTGTTCCTGGCTCGAGTAGTCCCGGTGATCGTCGCACGACGACTGCGGCCGCTCTTTCGGTCGTAGTCGTCGCAGATCATCAGCCGATGATCAACCGTCATCACACTGCGTTGCGCACGACTTCTGAGACTATCGACACGTCGTCGATCTTCAGAGGTAAGCATTCGGTGATCCCGTAGCCGGGTGGGCGCTCGGCTTGCCCGCGACACGCCGCGAGGGCGTGGGTGTTGGACGTGGCCCGCTGGTGGTGATCTTGTGTGCGGGTCATGGGCGGTGATCTC
>JBOHEP010000355.1:0-17059 GCA_050701075.1 Pseudonocardia sp.
GGGTCGGACCAGAGCACCCGGTGCGGCGCGAGCATCCGGATGCGCCCGCCGTCGAGCCAGGCCACCAGATCGGCCCGCGCCGCGGTGGCGGCCCGATGGGCCACGACCACAGAGGTCCGCCCGGCCAGCACCCGCTCCAGCGCTTCCACCACCTTCACCTCGGTCGCGGTGTCGAGACTGCTGGTGGCGTCGTCCAGCACGATCACCCGGGCATCGGTCAGGACGGCCCGCGCCAACCCCAGCCGCTGCAGCTCGCCCCCTGACATCGGAGCCTGCGCCAGCGGGGTGTCGTAGCCGTCGGGCAGCAGGCGGACGAACCGATCGGCCTGGGCCACCGCGGTGGCTGCCTGCACCTCGGCCCGGGACGCCTCCGGCCGGGAGTAGGCGATCATGTCGTGCACGGTCGCGCCGAGCAGGGCCGGGCGCTCGAAGGCGTAGGTCACGGTCCGCCGCAGCGCGGGGAGCTCCAGCCGGGAGACCGGAGTTCCGTCGAGGCAGACGGTGCCCTCGTCGGGGTCGAGCAGCCGCCCGAGCAGGGATACCAGCAGGCTCTTTCCCGTACCTGATCGTCCGACGACGGCTACGCTCGCTCCCGCCGGTACCGAAAGGCTGAGCCGGTCGAGCACCGCCCGCCCGTCCACGCGCACGCTGACGCCGCGCAGCTCGAGGCGACCCGGCCCCGGGGGAACCGGCAGCGGCTGCCTTGGCGGCCCGACGGCGGGTTCGGTGTCGAGGACCTCACCCACCCGACCTGCCCCTACCTGGCAACCGAGCAGGGAGACGAGCGCGTCCGCGAGGCCGATCGCGGCCAGGGCCAGTGTGACGTAGGACACCGCGGCGATCATCTGGCCGGCGGTGATGGAGCCGTCGGCCAGGGCGAACCCGGCCACCGCAAGCACCAGCACCTGCACCATCGGCGCGAGCAGCGCCAGCCGCCAGGTCGCCTGGCCCTGCAGCAACCACACCTGCCGACCGGTGGCGTGCAGCTCGGGCAACGGCTCCAGGACCCGGGCGATCTCCTGGTCGGCGGTCCCACCGGCCCGAATCGTCCGCACGCCCGAGAAGGCGTCGAGCAGCCGGGTCATGATCGCGGACTGGAGCTGCTGGTACCGCAGGAACGGCTCGCCGGCCTTCACGAGGAACAAGCGGATCAGGACCATCGCCGCCGGCACGCCGAGCAGGAGCGTCACGGCGAGGCGCCAGTCGATGAGAGCCAGGCCGACGACCCCTCCGATCGCGGTCAGCGACATGGTGCCCGCCGACAGCAGGAGGGGAAGGAAGGTGGCCGGCGCGTCGGCGTTGACGGCGAGGCGCGAGAGCAGGTCACCGGTGGGGAACCGCCGCCGGCCGGGAGCACCGAGTACCAGCGCACGGTTCAGGAGCCGGTGACGGAGCCGGGCCGTGATCGAGCTGCCAAGGTAGGAACCGACGAGGTCATCCAGGGCATCGACCGCGGTGGCGGCGGCGATCACGACCGCGAGCAGCCCCAGAGCGCTCGGCACACCCTCACCGGCGACCGCGGCATCGATCACGGCGGCCAATGCCGCGGGCAACACGACGGTGGTGGCGACCCCGACGAGGGCGATCACGATCAACACGACGACAGTGCCGCGAGCCCGGCCCGCACTCTCCCGCAGCACCCGGTTGCCGGCTGCTCGCAGCGCATCGGCAGCCTCTGCTGGTCCCAGGAAGCGGGTCAGCGAGCGAGCCAGGCGACGGGGTGAGTCAGGTCCCATGTCGCGGGGTCTCTCCTTTCGGCTACGCTCGGGTGAGCACGTACGGCACGGGAGACGGCCGACGGCCGTCTCCCGTGCCTGCCTCCTCGTGACCCCGGCCGCGCCGAACGGCCGGGGTCACGGGTTTGGCGGTACTACGTGCGACGTGCTGGTTGTAGCCGGCGTGCTACTTGCAGCTGGCGACGATGGCGCACACGGTCTGGATGACATTGACCGTCAGCGCGACACAGGCCGACTGGCAGGTGTTGCCACCGAACTGGATACCGTCGACCTCGATCGGGTCGGTCTCGGGCAGGGCCTGCAACGAGGCCACCAGGTCAAAACTGTCGAGCGTCATGATGTGCATTCCTTTCATTGTGAGTGACTGCGATCCGGGAGAGGCAGAAGCGGACCACCCGGCTGGGCAGCGCTCCGTGTCGAACGAGACTTACTTCCCCGTGATCGCTATCGACCTCGAGGTATTCGAGGTCGACGCCTTCGGTCCGGCCGAGTTCGAGAAGACGTTTCCGCAACATTCTCGACTGCTCTACCGGTATGGTGAGATCACTGGTGCCGTGAACGAGCAGCAGCGGTGCGGAAAGTGATTCACACATCCGCAGCACATCTCGAGGCCCATCGTGATCAATGGACTGTAGCCCACCCAGGTTGGCTATTCTGAATTGTACCCCGCTGTCGGCCCTTTTGTACAGGCCTGGCCCGGAAAGAAATGGCGCGAGAGCGACGCATGCCGACCACAACGCCGGCCCGTGACATGCCGCCAGCAATGCCAGGAAGCCCCCGTAGCTGGCGCCCAGAACGACGGGCCGGGGCAGTGCACAATCCCGCCGGTCCCATTCCAGGCAGCGCGCGAGGTGGAGCACGTCCTCGAGGTCGGCCCCGCCCCAGTTGCCGATGACCGCCCGGAGATACTCGTCGCCGTACCCGGTGCTGCCGCGGCAGTTGGGCGCCACCACTGCCATGCCCGCCGCTGCCAGGTACTGGAAGAGCGGGTTGAAGTCGAATCTCCACGCGGACAGCGGGCCACCGTGCAGCGCCACGACCAGATGCGGGCTCTGCCGCCAGCCCGGCCCGCCATAGACGATCGCCTCGATCGGCCCTGCCGGACCGGGAAGCTCGACCAGATGGGCCGGAGCCCAACCGGGCTCGCCGGCCGCCTGGTCGTCGTCCGCGAACGTCCACCCGGGCTTTCCCCCGAGCCGCACGGTGGCGAGGGTGGCCGGTCGGCTCGGTGCCGAGAATCGGAACCGGATGAGACTGCCCGTCCACGAGGCCGGCGCCGTGATGGTGCCGGTCGGGGTGGCGACGGGCTCCAGACGATCGTCGTCCGGGGTGTAGACGAACAGTCGCGAGACCGCGCCCGCCACCTCGTGTACCAGAACCCGTTCGCCGCGATCGTCGAGGGCCAACGCCTGGTGCAGCCGGCCAGGGGGGTGCAGGGTGTCGGGAAAGTGCACGGTCGGCTCGCCGAGACGTCCCCAGCCGAGCCGTTGCGCGCCGCCGGCGTCGGTGGTCACGACGAACATCTTCGAGCGGGGATCGGTGAGCACGATGCGATCGGTGCTCGTGTCGGACACCGACCAGATGCGCCGCCACATCCCCTGCGCGACATCGACCACGATGCCGCTTGACCGGAAGCTGTCGGAGGTCTGGTTCAACGCCAGCACGTTCTCGTCCAGCCACGTGCCACCGCCGAGGGTGCCCGGCACCCGGGCGACCGACGCGACCCCCGAGGCCGACACCCTCCAGATCCTCGACTGTCCCAGATCGTCGAGCAGAACGGCGAACCCCAGCTCATCGTCGGCCTGGCCAGGCAGGAGGTAGCCCCCGAGCATCCCCCGCAGCCCGCCGAGCCGATACCGGGAGAAGCCGCCGATCGCGGGGGTCAGCAGGGTGAGCTCGTACCGGCCGGACGCGCTGTCCGGGTCTCGCTGCACGCAAAGGATCCGACCGTCGTCGAGCGGTAGGGCGCGAGTCTCCCGGTCGGCGGCGACCTCGAAGATCGTTCGGCAGGACGCCTTCTCCCCGGTGAACGTCCACCACTCGAGGTTTCGGTCCTCGTTGGTCGCTCTCATCGACGCGCCATACCGGCCGCTCGTCGAGAAGGCGACGTTGAACCTGTCGGGAGGGCTCAGCGCCCGAAACGTGATCATGTGCGCGGGCCCCACTCGAGCAGCGAGTCGACCATCCACAGGCGAGGCGAGCGGTGCCGCAGTCGCAGGAGGAAGGACAGGATCCCGCTCAGGCCGTCCGCCCACATGGCCGAGACGCCCCGGTCCTCGTCGGGGAACACCATATGGCCGTCCCGGAGGGCGCGACTGGCGAAGATGACGCGGGCCACCTGGTGGGCCATGTCCTCGTACCGACTACCGTCCGCCGCTTCGGCCATGTCGAGGAGGAACTCGCCGTTCCCCGCGAGGCCGTGGCACTGGCCGAGCACTCCCCGCCACGAGTTCTCCATGACCGCGGTGGCCGACATCTGGGCGACCTTGTCGAACCGGTCGTCCCCGGTGGCCCGGTGCAGCCGGGTGAGAAAAGCCCCGATGCCGGCCGATCCGTGGCACCAGTAGGGGGCAGTGGTGTCGTCGCCCGGCCCGGGCCCCCAGAGCGCCACGCCGTCGGACGCGGTGGTCGTGGCGAGGAGCGTCTCCCCGGCCTGGCGCGCGAGCTCGAGGCAGTCGGAACGGCCGGTGGCGAGTGCCGTGGCGAGCAGGAAGTAGCCGACCCCGGCGGTGCCGTGGGCGAAGCCGTAGTAACGACCCCCGGCGAGACGGGACTCGAATGCCGCAGGCGTTCCCCAGATGAGCCCGTCGGGCCCGTCATCGGCCAGCGCGAGAAGTGAGTCGGCCGACTCGCCGGCACGCTGGAGGAACTCCGCCTCGCCGCTGCGGAGCCCGAGATGCAGGGCGGTGAGCCCGATCCCGGCGGTGCCGTGGGTCACGTCCGGATTCGGCGAGGAGACGGGAAGCCCGGCGGCCATCGCGAGACAACGCTCGGCCAACCGGTCGTCGCCGAGCGTCCGCCCGGCCTCGTACAGCGACCACGCGATGCCCGCCTCGCCGAAGTAGAGCCCCGGAGGTCGTTGCGCATCCGCGCGCACCCGCTGGGTGATCCAGCTGCCGATGGTGGCGATCGCCGCGGGCAGTCGCTCGTCGCCGGTGAGCTCGAAGCACCTGGTGAGCACACCCAGCACGCCGGCGGCACCGAGCTGGAGGACGCACGGGTCGGGCGCGCCCTGGGCACAGGACGCCGGCCACAGTCGCTCCGGGTCGGCCGGGTTCATCGAGTCCAGCAGGTAACCCACGATGCCGTCTACGGCGTGGCTGCACTGCTCGTCGCTCAGCCGGGCGGCGTCACTCCCGGAGCCGTCCCGGATCGGCGAGAGCGCTTGCGCCGCGCGGCCGGTAGCGCGGGCCATGGCGAGAGCGTCCCTGGCTGCCGCGGTCGTCCACCGGCGCTCGGGGTCGGAGTCCATCAGGCCGAGGAGCAGCATCTGGATCTCGGACGGCGACTCCTCGGCACCGCGGACCGCCAGCCACCCGGCCAGCCGTTCCCGCAACGACCGGGTCGCCGGCACATCATCGAGGAAGTCGGGGGTGCTGCCGGTCAGGACGAAGCAGATGTTGGCACCGAGGCTGTAGTGGTCGGCCCCGACCGTCGCACGTGCCCCTGCCATCTGTTCGGGAGGGGCGTAGCCGTGCGTCCCGGCGCCGGTCAGCGCTTCCTCCTGCTGCCCGGACAGCACGGCCAGTTCCAGGTCGATGAGCCGGAGCTGCCCATCGGGTTGCACCATGACGTTGTTGGGGGTGAAGTCCCGCAGGATGACACCGGCCCGGTGCGCGATGTCCAGGAGCTCCACGAGTCGCTGCGCCATCCGCACCGCGTCCGGGATCCGGCGCCGCCACCCGCCACCACGGATCCGGTCCAGAACCCACTGGCGAAGGGCCACCCCCGGCACGAACTCCTCGGCGAGGAAGAGGTGCCCATTCTGCTCGAACAACCCCAGCAGCCGCGGCGCGGCACCCAGGGACCCGAGCCGCTCGAGCGCCCGGGCCTCGGCTCGCAGCAGGTCCCGGACGTCGCGTCCCGTCGCGTCCGCCCCCACGTGCGGGCGCGCCTCCTTGATGATCGCCTCGGCGCCGGTCCCGGTGTCGACCGCCCGGTAGACCCCGCCCTTGTTCACATGGCGGATCGCCTCCCGAACCAGGAACCGGTCGCCGAGCAGGATGCCGCCGTCACTGGCACCCGAGCCCGCACTCACCTGCTGCTGGGGGAACGGGCACGGGGCCCACGCCGGCGGCAGGTACTGCCCCACCCGCCGGTCCTCGACGGGGTTGCCGTCCGGATCCAGGATCACCCAGGCGTACAGGCCGTCGTTCCCGAGTCGCCGGTCCTCGACGAAGGCGCCGTACCGGTAGTGGACCAGGCTCCCCGGGGCGTAGGGGCGATCGGAGAGGATGCGGGGACCCGGGAGGCCCGTGGTCGCCTGATGCAGCGACTCGGCCAGCCGGGCCGCTTCCTCGTCACTGTGCGGGTAGACGGTGAGGAACTTCCCGGAGTGCCCACGGGGGGTGTGGCGGGCGTTCAGGTGCGCGACGTGCTCGATCGTCGCCGCGAACTTGACGGCCGAGCCGGCCTCCAGCAGCACGGGGAGCGCCCGAGCGAGCACCTCTTCGGCCGACGCCGGGGTCGCGGACAGGTGCAGCTTCCAGCCCTGGGCGCGCCGGGGGTGGCCCTGCGACGTCAGGCTCAACCAGAATCCGTCGGTCGCCACGTGCCAGCGAGTTGCCACGCCGGCGGCGTCGAGGGCGTTCTCCAGGACCTCGGTCAGCACCGAGCCGGTAGCCTCGGTGCCCGATGACCCGGGGAAGATGCTGAGGGTGAAGTCGACCATCAGTCGCTACTTTCCGTCATGCATCACACCGTAGAGCGACCCCCTTCAGGGTGGATTCAGCTCATCTTCACGAAGCTCTTAGCTCGGGCCTCCATCGGTGACGCGACGGACCCGCGGCATCGGACCGGGGTCGACGCCCATCTCCGCCATTCGCTCGGCGTAGATCTGGTAGCGACGCCGGGCCTCGCCGAGACGGCCGCCTTCGAGCAGGACGGTCACGAGATCGAGGTGCGCCCGCTCGTCGTAGCTGTCCTGCCCGAGCAGCCGCAGGGCGTACCGCACCACCCCGTCGGTGTCACCGGCCTCCCGTAGCCTGGCGGCCAGCGCCCTGAGCAGGGCGATATAGGTCGCCCGGACCTCCTCGGCGAGCGGCTCCGCCCATTCCTGGTAGGGATCGTCTTCGAGGAAGCCCCCGGTGTGCGCGGCTTCGGCCTCCGCGAGTCTCACGGTCGCGTCGGGCGCTGCACCCCGGTGGGCGTCGAGCGCGGCGATCGCGCGGCTGAGGAAGCTCTCCACGTCGACCTCTACCTGGTTGCGGTCGAGCCACACCGAGTGACCGTCGGAGGCGAGCGGCCCCTCACCGAGGCGCTGTGGCGCCAGGACGTCGCGGGCCATCGACAGCAGCACGGACAACCGGTTGCCCGCCCTGGCCGGGTCCTCGGGCCACAGGAGCTCGATCAGCTGCTCGCGGGGGACCGGTCGCCGCCGGGCGACCAGGAGCTTCACGAGATCGCGGGCCTTCTTCGACTGCCATACGGCCTTCGGTACCGGGACACCGTCGCGGACCACCTGGAGGACGCCGAGAGTGTGGATCGCCAGCGTCGGCGCGCAACCGCGCACCGCGGCCAGCGGCCCGGCGGCGAAGCGGCGGCAACCGACGTCTACCCCGGCCTCGCGCAGCGTCTGATGAGCGAGCTCGGCGCCGACCTCGGGGATGGACGCACCGATGCGGGCGGCCACGACGCGGGCCGCGGCCTCGTCGACCCGGCAGCCGGTCTCCCGCCAGATCTCGATCGCCTCGCCGAGCAGGGTGGAGTCGGCGACGGGTCGTTCGGACGCGAGCACCGTGAGCGTGATCGCCTCGGCCAGTCCCGGGCTGTCCCGCCGGAGCCGGGCGGCGGCACCGGCTCGGGCCGCGTCGGCCTGCGCGGCCTTCCGGTCCTCGGCCAGCAAGGCGACCCAGCCCCGGGTCAGCAACGCCGGTACCTCGCGCAGTGCCTCGTGCAGAGCCACCGCCCGGTCGGCCAGCGCGCGGGCGACGGTGAGGTCGTCGGCGGCGCGGACGCGCGCCAGCCCGGTCAGCGCCGAGCTGAGGGCGCCCACATCGTGGCGCGGCTCGGCCAGCGCGAGCGCCTCCTCGTACACGGCCCCGGCCCGAACCAGCTGGCCCCTCGTCCGGTACACGTCGCCGAGACCGCACAGCGGCCAGGCGACGAACCGGGTGCCCATGCGCTGGAACAGGTCGATGGCGGTTGCGAAGTCCGCCAGCGCCGGTTCGGGCGTGCCCAGGCGCAGACCGGCCCGACCTCGGGTGGTCAAGGCCTGCGCGGTCAGGAACGGGTTCTCGCACCGTTCGCTGAGCCGCAGCGCGGCCTGCGCCTCGGCCATGGCCTGCCGGGGCAGTCCCAGCTCGATCATCTGCAGGGCATGGGTGGCCCGGATCGAGGCGAGCTGAAGGAGATCGTCTCCCGTGGTGGCGCTGTCCAGAGCGTCGGCGAAATGCGCATCGGCCTTGCTGCGATCGGCCTCAGCGCCGGCCCGCAGCGCGAGCATGTTGTGGACCGCGGCCCAGGCGCGCGGCTCGCCGCACCTGCGGGCCGCGGTCACGGCGCGGGCGGTCACGTCCTGCAAGCCCACCAGGTCGCCGACCATCCGGTGGGTGACCGCCACCAGCGCGAACATCTGCGTCTCGTCGGCGAGGTCCCGCCCGCCGAAGCGGGTCCGGTCGTAGAGGGCCCTGACCTCGGGGAACTCTCCCTGCATGAACGCGATCTGGGCGACCCGCCAGGCGAGAGCGGGCTCCAGCACGGCGCGGTCCTCCCCAGCGCGTTGGAAGCACTCCATCGCCGCGGCCCACTGACCCCGGACCTGCCTGGCCTGGCCGATGACCTGCTGGATCCGGGGGTCGTTCAGCTGCTCGGCAGGCAGCTCGGCCGCGTCCAGGACAGCGCCGACCTGACCGCTGTTCACCAGCGCGGGCCCGTGGTCGAGGAGCAGGGCTGCGCACCGGGCGTGGTCGCCCGCCGCGGTCAGATGGCGCAGGGCCTCGCCGGGCGCCTCGCGGGCGAGGCATTCCTGCGCCGCCGCGAGGTGCAGCGCGGCCCGGGCGCCGGTCGACGACACGGCCTCGTGGTCGAAGTAGTCCCACAGCGGTTGGACCAGGGACCAGTGCACGGTGTCGCCCGAGTGCCGTCGCACGAGGCCCCTGCGGGTGAGATCGCCGAGCAGCCGCGGCGCGTCGTCGACTCCGGCACCGAACCCGGTGATCGGGCCCGCCTCGCCGAGGACCGCCAGCCGGCGCAGCAGCTCCCGCACCGGAGCCGGCTCGGCGTCGACGACCTCCTCGGTCAGGTACCCGTGCAGCCGCTCGCCCGGATGGGACAGGTGCTCGAGTGCACTCAGACGCTGATCCGGCTCGACTCCGCGCAGCACGTCCAAGGCCGCCGTGACGGCCACCGGCCAGCCACCGGTCCGCTCCCACACCCGGGCCGGCAGGCCGCGCGGTACCTCGCCTATCGTCGTGCCCAGCAGGGCAGCGACGTCGGCGACGTCGAAGGCGAGATCGGGCGCCGCGATCTCGGTGACCAGCCCCTGACCGCGCAGCCGCTCCAGGGAGAACGGCGGCTCCTGGCGGGACACCAGGACGACGTGCAGGCGGTCCGGAACACCCCGGCAGACACCGTTCAGCAGCCGGGCGGCGGCGCTGTCCGGGGGCAGGTCCTGCAGGTCGTCGACCACCAGAACCAGGTCCTCATCCAGGTGGACCTGGAGCCAGGCACAGAGCGCCGTGGCCGCGGATTCGGGGTCCTCGTCCCCGGCGCGCCCCGGCCGGGGACCGGCCGCTACAGCCGGCCCGAGGGCGTCGTACAGGTCGCGCTCGAACGCATCCTCGGCCTGCTCTCCTCCGGTGGGCCGGACCCACGCGGTCGTCGTCCTGGCCGTCCAGGACGTCACCGTCGTGGTCTTCCCCCACCCCGCGGCGGCGATCACCACGTACAGCGGCTGTCGCGTTCCCTGATCGAACAACTCGCCTGTCACCCGGCGGCCGACCCGCTGCGTCACGGGCGCCAACGCCAGGACATGGTTCGCCACGGCTACCCTTCACTGAGCGTACATCCCAACCACACTGTCGGTAGGCAGTAGTTCGCTCGGCAGGGGAATGTGTTAGCCGCTCCGGACAAGGTTGGACCGATTGGCGGCGGCCGTACGGCCGAATGCCCAGGTGCCCGAATGTCGGGTTCAGGGTCGGTCGATGTCGCCATCGGCTTCCCGGTACTCGTCCTCGATCACCGTGCGCAGCGCCCACAGCCCCGCGCCCAGCCCACCCCCGACGAGCAGCAGCGACTGCCAGGTCACCGGCAACAGGACATCCCCTCCGGGCCCGCCGAGGCCGACCACGCCGACGGCGAGCACCCACGCCATGAGCGGCGCCGCGGCGACCGCCGGACGCGCGTCGAGCTCGCCCGCCCGCATCACCAACCAGGGCAGGATCAGGACCGAGAGCAGGGCGCCCATCGGCACCGGGACGATGCCGTTGTACAGCGGGGTGAAGATCAGCCCGAACACCCCGAGCAGGGCGCCGTCGAGGACCAGCAGGCCGAGTACGCCGATGCGGCTCACGGGTCGACCCCGGCGAACAGGTCGGTATCCGCAGGCCCGTTCGGCCCCGCCGCATCCTCGACGAGCACGAACTCCTCGACGTCGAGGAGCGGTTGGGCCACACCGTTGCTCATCGCGTAGGCGACCGGCGTGGAGCCGGTGTGCACCGAGATCTGCGTGCAGTGCGCACGCATCGCGGCGATCCTGGCCGCGTGGTGGACGCGCACGTCGATCCGGGTGGTGATCTGCGCGTCGGGGACACCCGGCAGTTCGTCGGACCCGGGAAGCCGGAACGGCAAACCGGGGTCGACGGCGAGCGCGGCGAGTCCGGCGGCGAGGGTGGAGCTACCCACCGCGGTGGCGTAACGCCTGCGCACACCCGGCACCCGCGCGGTGGCCGCCGCGGTGATGTCGTGGGCCCGGATGTGGTCGGGGTGGCCGTAGCCACCGTCGGCGCCGTAGCTGAGGACCACCTGCGGGCACACCTCCTCAAGCACCGCGACCAGGGCATCGACCTGCTCGTCGAACGCCGCGGGCGCGGCGAACGCCCGCGGATGCAGCGCCTCGGGCAGCCCGGCGCGCACTCCGTGCCCGGTCAGCACCATCCCGGAGTCGCGCCAGCGCCCTGCGCCACCGAGGAACCGGTGGTCTCGTAGGCCGAGCGCGGCGCAGGCCTGGGCCAGCTCGCCGATCCGGTAGCCGCCGAGCTGGTCGGCGTGGTCGGGCCCGAGCAGCGCGAGCACGGGTGGGATCACCTCGCCCTGCTCACCGAGGGTGCACGTCACGAGCGTGACAGCGGTGTCCGGGGCGGCGGCGTAGCGCGCGATGGTGCCGCCGGTGGTCAGCGTCTCGTCGTCGGGGTGGGCGTGCACCAGCAGCAGCCGGTGCCGGGGGACGGATGCCACGGTGGCAGCCTATGCGCGCACCCCCAACCCGAGCGCGTGCAACCACTTTGTGACCTCAAGGAGGCCCCTTCATCAGGCGCAACCACTACCGTGCGGCCAGAATGACCGGCACTTCGGCCCGCATGCACCACCATTGCGGGTCGCCTTCAAGGAGCTGAGAAACCTATGCGATCACGACGAGTCGCATTCTGGCTGGCGGTGTCCACGACCGTCGTATTGACAGTCGGTGCGTGCGGCGGCTCCGGGGACGGCGCGGGCGGATCCGGCAGCGACGGGTCGGACGCCACGATCAGCATCTACGTCACCGAGCCGGAGAATCCGCTGGTACCGGGCAACTCCACCGAGACCGGTGGCGGCCGGGTGGTCACCGCGCTGTTCACCGGGCTCGTCGAGTACGACCCGCGCACCGGGGAGCCGCGCAACGCCGTCGCCGAGTCGATCGAGACCATCGACTCGAAGATCTACACGATCACCTTGAACGACGGCTGGACGTTCCACGACGGCACGCCCGTCACGGCCAGGAGCTTCGCCGATGCGTGGAACTACACCGCCTACTCCCCCAACGGCCAGCAGGCAGCCAGCTTCTTCACCCAGATCCAGGGCTTCGACCAGGTCAACACCCAGGACCCGGACGGGCCGGACGGCCCCCAGCAGGCGCCCCAGCCGGCCGCGAAGGAGATGTCGGGGCTGAAGGTCATCGACAACCGGACCCTCGAAGTGACCCTGACCGAGCCCTTCTCGGTGTTCCCCACCCAGCTCGGCTACTCGGCGTTCGCGCCGCTGCCCGAGGCGTTCTTCGCCGACAGGGCCGCGTTCGAGGCCGACCCGATCGGCAACGGGCCGTTCCGGTTCGTCTCCCGGCAGCCGAGCGTCAATATCATGATCGAGCGCTACGAGGGCTACGCGGGCGAGGTGAAACCGAGCGTGCGCGCCATCGAGATGCGGGTGTACACCTCCGTCGAGGCCGCCTACCAGGACGTCGTCGCCGGCAACCTGGACTTCATGGAGATCATCCCGCCGTCGGCGCTGGCCGGGAGGCTCTTCGAGACCGACCTGCCGGGGCGGTCGGTGTCGCAGACCTACCTCGGGCTCCAGACCCTCTCGTTCCCGGTGTACGACCCCCGGTTCCAGAACCCGGACCTGCGCAAGGCGATCTCGATGGCGATCGACCGCGAAGCGGTCAACCAGCAGATCTTCGACGGTCTCAAACCCCCCGCCGACGGGTACGTCGCACCCGACGTACCGGGTCGCGTTCCGGACCAGTGCGGTGAGCTCTGCACCCACCAGCCCGAGCGGGCCAGGCAGATGTTCGACGCGACCGGGTTCCAGGGTCCGATCGAGCTGACCTCCAACGTCGACGCCGGCAACCAGGAATGGATGCAGGCCGTGTGCACGACGATCAGCAACGCGCTGGCGCGCGAGTGCAACTTCGTGCCCGTACCGGCGTTCGGCGAGTTCCGCACCGCGATCAACGCCCACGAGATGACGGCGATCTACCGGTCCGGGTGGGTGGCGGACTACCCGTCCATCGAGAACTTCCTCAACCCGCGGTACCGCACCGGCGGTTCGTCCAACGACGGGCTCTACTCCAACCCAGCGGTGGACGCGAAGCTCGCACAGGCCGACGCGGCGCCGTCCATCGAGCAGGGCAACGCCCTCTACCAGGAGGCCGAACGCATGGCCTTGGCGGACATGCCGGCCATCCCGCTGTACTTCCAGTCGGCGCAGGCCGGCTGGTCGGAGCGGCTGGACGACGTGATCGTCAATCCGTTCCGCCGGCTCGACCTGTTCAGCGTCACGGTGAAAGCCACCTCCTGACATGGGGCGCTACGTCCTTCGCCGGATGCTCCAGCTCGTGCCCGTCTTCGTCGGCACGACGTTCCTGATCTACATGCTGGTCTGGACACTGCCCGGCGACCCGTTCGCCGGGAAGTGCGGGGACCGGCCCTGCCCGGACGCCTACATCACCGCGATGCGGGAGAGGTTCAACCTGGACGACTCGGTGTTCGTCCAGTACGGGAAATACCTGCTGGGCCTGCTGCAGGGCGACTTCGGGGAGACGTTCTCCGGTATCCAGGTCAGCGAGCTGATCGCGAACGCCTATCCGGTGACGCTGAAACTGGCCCTGGTCGCGCTGGTGATCGAGGCCGTGATCGGCCTCACCGCGGGCGTGCTCACCGGCCTGCGCCCCGGCGGCTACCTCGACAACCTGGTGCTCGTGTCGACGCTGTTCCTCATCGCGATCCCGGTCTTCGTCACCGGGTTCGTGCTGCAGGTCACGCTGGGCCTGCGGTGGGGCATCATCGACCCCACGGTCTCCGCGCAGGCCGACTTCAGCGAGCTGATCGTCCCGGGGTTCGTGCTGGGCAGCCTGTCGATGGCCTACGTCACCCGGCTGGCACGCACCTCGATCTCGGAGAACCGGCGCTCGGACTACGTGCGTACGGCGGTCGCGAAGGGCCTGCGCCCGCGCCGGGTCGTCGGGGTGCACCTGTTGCGCAACTCCGCGATCCCGGTCGTCACGTTCCTCGGCGTCGACCTGGGTGCGCTGATGGGCGGCGCCATCGTCACCGAGGGCATCTTCAACATCCGGGGAATCGGGGGGCTGATCTACCGGTCCATCCTCACCAGGGAGGGAGCGACGGTCACCGGGGTCGTCGTGCTGCTCGTGATCGTCTATCTGTTGATGAACCTGCTGGTGGACGTGCTCTACGCCGTTCTCGACCCGAGGATTCGTTATGACTGACCCGCAGGCGCTGGGCGTGGCCGGACCGGTCGCCGAGGCGAGCCACGCCACGGAGGCCGCCCGGCGCGGCGGGACGGACCGACCGCGCAGCCTCACCTCCGACGCCTGGCACGACCTGCGCCGTCGCCCGCTGTTCCTGGTGTCGATGACGCTGATCGTCGTGCTGCTCGTGCTCGCCGCGTTCCCGGGGCTGTTCACCTCGGCCGACCCGAACGCCGGGCTGCTCGCCCGCAGCCGCCAACCCCCGTCGGCCCAGGCCTGGTTCGGGTACGACCTGCTCGGGCGCGACGTGTACGCCCGCACCATCTACGGCACCCGGGTATCGATCATCGTGGGGGTGCTCGCGACGACGTTCACGGTGCTGATCGGCGCCACCATGGGCATCATCGCCGGGTTCTACGGGGGCTGGGTCGACGGCGTGGCGTCCCGCATCGCGGACGTATTCTTCGGGTTGCCGTTCGTCCTCGGCGCGATCGTCGTGCTCTCCACCTTCCGCGAGTCGGTCGGTGGTGCCGCCGGGATCACCGCCCTCGTTGTCCTGACGATGTCGGCGCTGTCCTGGCCGGTCGCGATGCGGATCATGCGATCGGCGGCGATCGCGGCCCGCCAGCAGGACTACGTGCGCGCGGCACGGGGCCTGGGCGCGAGCCCGCTCCGGGTGATCTGGCGCCACCTGCTCCCGAACTGCCTGGCCCCGGTGCTGGTGTACGCCACCATCGCGCTCGGCGCCTTCATCGGCGCCGAGGCCACCCTGTCCTTCCTGGGGATCGGGCTGCGCGACCCGGTCGTCTCCTGGGGGGTCATGATCAGCGAGGCGCGCGACTACATCCGGGTGTCACCCTACCTGCTGGCATTCCCCGCCGCGTTCCTCGCCGTCACGGTGCTCGCGTTCGTCATGCTCGGCGACGCGGTGCGCGAGGCGTTCGACCCGAAGGGCCGCTGATGGCTGTGTCCGCCGATCCGGCGAGCGATCCGTCGCCGTTGCTGGAGGTCTCGGACCTGTGGGTGGAGTTCCGCACCCGCGACGGCGTCGCGAACGTGCTCAACGGGGTCAGCCTCTCCGTCGACGCGGGCGAGACCCTCGCCGTTCTCGGGGAGTCCGGCTCGGGCAAGAGCGTCACCGCCAGCACGATCATGGGAATCCTGGACAGTCCACCGGGTCTGGTCACCGCCGGTTCCATCCGCTACCGCGGCGAGGAGCTCCTCACGGCGACCCCCGACCGGCGCCGTGAGCTGCGCGGCGAGAACATTGCGATGATCTTCCAGGACGCGCTCTCGGCCCTCAACCCCGTCTTCACCATCGGGTTCCAGATCGCCGAGCAGCTGCGCACGCGCCGCGACATGGACCGCAGATCCGCGCAGCGCCGCGCTGTGGAGCTGCTCGACATGGTGGGCATCCCGGGCGCCGAGCAGCGCGTGCGCGACCACCCGCACCAGTTCTCCGGCGGCATGCGGCAACGCGCGATGATCGCGATGTCGCTCGCGCTCGACCCCGACGTCCTCATCGCCGACGAACCGACGACCGCCCTGGACGTCACCGTCCAGGCCCAGATCATGGACCTGCTCGCCGAGATCCAGGCGGACCGGAGGATGGGCCTGATCCTGATCACCCACGACCTCGGGGTTGTCGCCGAGGTCGCCGACCGGATCGCGGTGATGTACGCGGGCCGGATCGTGGAGAACGCCGACGTGTACTCGCTGTTCGCGAAGCCCTGCCATCCGTACACGTCGTCGTTGCTGGAGTCGATCCCCCGGGTGGACACCAAGGGCACCGCGCTCACCGCGATCAAGGGGCTCCCGCCGAACCTGACGGCGATCCCGTCCGGGTGCCCGTTCCATCCGCGCTGCCCGATGGTGGTGGCGCAGTGCCGCGAGATCGTCCCACCGTTGGAACCGCTGGCCGCCGGGCGTTCCTCGGCGTGCCTGTTCGCCGCGGAACGCCTCGCGCGATGAGCCCCGAGCCGATTCTGCAGGTCGAGGACCTGGTCAAGCACTTCCCCGTGCAGATCGGCGTCCTGTTCCGGCGCACCGTTGGCCACGTGCGGGCCGTCGACGGGGTGTCGTTCGATCTGCGACGCGGCGAGACGCTCGGTGTCGTCGGCGAGTCGGGGTGCGGCAAGTCGACGCTGGCACAGGTGCTGATGCGGCTGGAACCGCCGACCGCCGGACGGGTCCGGTTCCGCGGCGAGGACATCTTCGCCAAGCGGGGACGGGCCTTGCGGGCGCTGCGCCGATCGGTCCAGATGGTGCTGCAGGACCCGTACACCTCGTTGAACCCCCGAATGACGGTTGGCGACATCGTCGGTGAGCCGTTCGAGATCCATCCCGAGGTCGCACCCAAGGGCGAGCGGCGCCGCAAGGTGCAGGATCTCCTGGACGTGGTGGGCCTCAACCCCGAGCACATCAACCGGTACCCGCACCAGTTCTCCGGGGGGCAGCGCCAGCGGATCGGCATCGCCCGCGCGCTCGCCCTGCGCCCCGAGGTGATCATCTGTGACGAGCCGGTGTCCGCGCTGGACGTCTCCATCCAGGCGCAGGTGATGAACCTGCTCGGCGACCTGCAACGCGAGTTCGGGCTCTCCTACATCTTCATCGCCCACGACCTCTCGGTGGTGCGGCACCTGTCCGACCGGGTGGCGGTGATGTACCTTGGCAAGATCGTGGAGATCGGGACGGAGGACGAGATCTACACCCGGCCGGCACACCCGTACACCCAGGCGTTGCTCTCGGCGGTGCCGGTGCCGGACCCGACCGTTCGATCAGGTCGAGCCCGGATCCGGCTCACCGGCGACGTCCCCAGCCCGATCAACCCGCCGTCGGGCTGCCGCTTCCGCACCCGGTGCTGGAAGTCGACGGAGATCTGCGCCCAGGAGGAACCGCCGCTGGTGGCCCGACCCGGCAGCCACCACCCGAGCGCCTGCCACCACGCCGAGGAGCAGTACCTCCTCCCCACCTGACCCCC
>JBOHEP010000356.1:0-1088 GCA_050701075.1 Pseudonocardia sp.
GGCCGAGCGGGGCGTTGCACGGCATGGCCGAGCGGCTGCTGGAGGCGGTGCAGCGCGGCATGTGGGAGGCCCCGCGGCCGGAGACCCTGGCGGCGCTGCGACAGGCCTACCTCGACACCGAAGGCGACGAAGCACGTTGAGCGCCAGGCCCGCCGAGGCGGTCTCGGTACGGCCCTGCCGCTACGCCTCGCGCTGTGTCGCTGCCTCGCCTGCGGTCCCGCCGCGCAGTAGCGAGGCTCACCTCGACACCGAGGGCGACCTCGAAGGAAGCTGACGGCCATGCGCACCGTCTACGTCATCGGCATCGGGGCCGGGAACCCCGAGCACCTCACACTGCAGGCCGTCGCGGCGATGAACCGGGTCGACGTGTTCTTCACCATCGACAAGGCGGACAAGATCGACCTGGCGGGCCTGCGTACCGAGCTGCTCGCCCGGCATGTCACGGGACCCCACCGGATCGTCGACGCACCCGACCCGGAGCGCGACCGGGTGGTCGCCGACGGGGCGTACGAGGCCGCCGTCGCCGACTGGCAGGAGCGCCGCGAGGCCCTCTACGGGCGGATGATCGCCGACGAGCTCCTCGGGGACGACGACCGGGGCGCGTTCCTGGTCTGGGGCGACCCCGCGCTCTACGACGGGACGCTACGCATCCTCGACCGGATCGCCGCACGGGCCGAGTTGCCGTTCGACGTCGTGTCCATCCCCGGCATCAGCAGTATCGCGGCCCTCGCCGCCGCGCATCGGTTGATCCTCAACCGCGTAGGGCGACCGTTCGCCGTTACCACCGGACGGCGGCTCGCCGCGGACGGGGTGCCGGCCGGCTTCGACGACGTGGTGGTCATGCTGGATGCGCAGAACGCGTTCGCGGCGCTGTCCGACACCGACCTCGACATCTACTGGGGTGCCTATGTCGGTTCCGCCGACGAGGTGCTCGTGCACGGCGACCTGCAGCAGGTGAAGGACGAGATCCGGCGGATCTCGGCGGAATGCCGGGAGCGCAAGGGCTGGATCATGGACACCTACCTGCTGCGCCGCCGGCCGTGACGAGCGCACCGGTGAGCACGGCGGACGGATCGACGGCGCCTGCC
>JBOHEP010000357.1:0-1635 GCA_050701075.1 Pseudonocardia sp.
CAATGCCACGTAGCCTAAGTTGATCAAGTTTGTGGGCTGGGATTTCCTGGTTCGTGTCGGCGTGGTGCGCTGATCTTTGCTGGTGTGCGTGGCACGTTTCCGCGGGTGGATCAAGGTGTTGTGGTGCGGCCGGATCAGGTGTCGCTGGGGGTGCTGGTCAATGCGGTGCCGCGGGATGCGGTCGATGACGCGGTCGCGGTGTGTGGGGTGCGGGAGAAGCGCTCGGACGGCAAGCTGCCCGCACACGTGATCACGTATTTGACGTTGGGGTTGTGCCTGTTCGGTGGGGATGACTACGAAGAGGTCGCGACCAAGGTCACGGGGTCGTTGGATCGGTGGGGGTGCTGGAACGCGGCTTGGACGGTGCCGACCGCGTCGGCGATCACCCAGGCCCGTAAACGGCTGGGTCGTGAGGTGTTTCCCGAGTTGTTCGAGCGCACGTGTGGTCCGGTCGCCGGGGACGCTTCACCGATGGCCGGGCTGTTCGCGGTAGGCACCGCGCGCGGGTCGTGGCTGCGTGGGTGGCGGCTGCTGGCGATCGACGGGTTCGAGGTCGACGTGCCCGATACCGAGGCGAACGCCGCCGAGTTCGGTTATGCCGGGTCAGGGGCCAACCGGTCGGCGTTTCCGAAGGCTCGGGTGGTGGCGGTGGCCGAGTGCGGCACCCACGCGTTCGTCGCCGCCGAGGTCGACGCCTACCGGGTCGGGGAGAAGACCCTCGCCGCCAGGTTGTATCCGCGGCTGCGCCCTGATGAGTTGCTGACCGCGGATCGGGGCTTGTACTCCTGGGCCGCCTGGGACAGTGCCGCGGCGACCGGGGCGGCGTTGCTGTGGCGGGCCCCGACCCAACTTGACCTGCCTATCGTGGAGGTGCTGCCCGATGGAACCTACCTCACCGTGCTGATCAAACCCTCGATCCGCGACGCCCGCCGGGAGCACATCCTCGCCGCCGCGCGCCATGGCGAGGACCTGGCCGGCGTCGCCGCCGCCCTCGACGACAAGGGCCTCCCACTCGCCCACCTGGCCCGGGTGATCGAGTACGAGGTGCCCGACCGGGCCGGTAACGGCACCGGCGAACTGATCGTTTTGTTGTCCACGATCACCGACCCCGACCAGGCCCGAGCCGACGAGCTGGCCGCCGCCTATCATCAGCGCTGGGAGGAAGAGACCGCCAACGACCAGCTGAAAACCCACCTCCGTGGCCCGGCACGGGTGCTGCGCTCGAAGCTGCCCGACCTAGTCCACCAGGAGATCTGGGCCTACCTGATCGTGCACCACGCCATCAGCGCACTCACCGCGCAGGCCTCCGCCGCCGCCGACCTCGATCCCGACCGGATCTCCTTCGCCAAGGCCCTGCGCCTGATCCGCCGCACCGCCACCGGGACGGCGGACATTCCCCCCTCAGGACTGGGCTGACCGCCTCCCCACCCACCTGGCCAAGATCGCCACCCTGCTCATCCCCCCGCGGCGTGAGCGCACCTGCCCCCGAGCGGTCAAACGCGCCCGACACAACAACTACCGCGTCAAAAAGCCCGGCGAGCCAGCCAACACCCGCCACCATGCACCGGCCACGCCCCACATCCGCGGGCTGAAACCAATACCAGCAACATGATCAACTTAAGCTACGTGGCATTG
>JBOHEP010000358.1:0-3990 GCA_050701075.1 Pseudonocardia sp.
GCCAGCGGTAGGCCGCCAGGTAGTGGTGCGAGGGCGGCAGGGCCGGGTCGTGGTAGATCGCGACCGGGTTCTCGCCGAACCCGCGCGGCGGCTGGATCATCAGCAGCACGTTCCCGAACCGCAGCGCCGCGAGCACGATGTCACCCCGGTCCACGTACAGCGAGCCCGGCGGCTCGCCCCACTGCTCCCGGACACCGTCGGTGAGCGACGCCGGGAGCGCATCGAACCATTCCCGGTACTGCGCCGACCCCACCCGGGACGGCGCCGCGGCGAGCTGGTCCTCGGTCAGCCACTCGACGTCGTGCCCGCCGGCGGCGATCAGAGTGTGGATCAGGGTGTCGCTGTCCTCGGGGAACTCACCCACCGCGTACCCGGCGTCGCGCAACGCCCGGAGCAGCACCACCGCCGACGCCGGGGTGTCGAGACCGACGGCGTTGCCCACCCGGGCGTGTTTGGTCGGGTAGCTCGACAGGACGATCGCCAGTTTGCGCTGTGTCACCGGGATGGCGCGCAGCCGCGCGTGCCGAACGGCCAGTCCGGCCAGCCGCGCGGCCCGTTCCGGGTCGGCTCGGTACACCGGGAGGTCATCGCCGGGTTCGGTCTCCTTGAACGAGAACGCCACGGTGACGATCCGGCCGTCGAACTCGGGGATCGCCACCTGCATCGCCGCATCCATCGGCGAGAGCGCGGCGTCGGAGGCGGCCCACGTCTCCCGGGAGGTGGTGAGGCAGAGCCCCTGCAGGACGGGCACGTCCAGCGCGGCCAGCGCACCGGCGTCCCACGCGTCCTCGGCACCCCCGGCGCTCGCGGTCGATGCCACCGTCCCGCCGGCGGCGAGCACCGTCGCGACCAGCACATCGCATCCGCCGAGCACCGCCATCAGGTCGGCGGCGTCGTCGATGGCTGTCTCGCCCGCGCTGCGGTCGGCGGCGGCGTCGTCGATGGCCTTCTCGCCCGCGCTACGGTCGGCGGCGGCTTGATCGATGGCCTTCTCGCCCGCGCTGCGGTCGGCGGCGGTTTGATCGATGGCCGTCTCGCTCGCGGCACCGGCTTCGTCAGCGGATCCGTGGAGACGCGCTTCGCGGGCGCCTTGCGCGAGGCCGCGCAGCGACCCGCAGAACACCGGCAGCGCGTTCGCCCCCCGCGCTTGGATCGCGTCGCACAGCACGTCCACGAACGCCGTGTTGCCCGACAGCTCGTGTGCCCGGTAGAAGACGACGCCCACGGTCGGACGGGCCGGGTCGGCGGTTCGGGAGCCGTGCACGCCGAACTCCGGCGTGGGCGCCGGCGCGGCGAAGCCCTCTCCGGTGAGCAGCACCGTGTCGGAGAGGAACTGGTGCAGCTCGCGCAGGTTGTCCAACCCGCCGGCGGCGAGGTAGACGAGCGCCTCGGACGCCACCCCGGCGGGCACGGTGGAGGCGGCCATCAGGTCGGCGTCGGGCTCGGCCTCCCCACCCAGCAACACCACCGGCAGCCCCGACGCGACCAGGGCGTCGACGCCCTCGGGCCACGCCCGGCGCCCACCGAGCAGCCGCAGGACCACGACGGACACGCCCTCGAGCAGCGCCGGGAGCCCGGCGGGCTCGACCCGCGCCGGGTTGGCGGTGCGGTAGAGCGCGCCGCAACGACGCGCGGCGAGCAGCTCGGTGTCCGCGGTGGACAGCAGCAGGACAGGGGACGGTGCAGCCGTCATCGTGCCTCCTCGAGGGTCCTCGCCCTGCATCGGTAGCGGCGACGGCAGCGAGTGTCCTGGCTCCCGGATCAGCACGGATCGCCCGACCTTCCCACCGGCGCCTGCCGGCAGTGGTCTTCGAGGTGGACGCCCGCTACCCGGTGACAGTGGCGGGACCGCGCCGGATTCCCACCGGCTTCCTCCACTGCCGTCGGCCTGAACCACAACACAGTGACGCGCCACGGTCAACGGGAGGTTTGACACCAGGCCGACTGTGGAAGTCACCCATTAGTGGCTAACTCAGTGGAGTGTGATCCACGTCACTGTTCCTACAGAAAGGCAGTTCCGGTGGACACTACCGTGATCGTTCTGATCGCCGTCCTCATCGTGCTGGTGGTCGCACTCGTCGGCGCCGTGCTCGCCCGCCGCCGGCGCTCCGAGCGGCTCCAGGAACACTTCGGACCGGAGTACGAGCGCAGCGTCTCCGCGACCGGCAACCGCAAGGCCGCCGAAGCTGAGCTCTCCGAGCGCGAGCGTCGGCACCGCAAGCTCGACATCCGTGACCTCCGACCCGATGAGCGCACCCGTTTCGAGGAGTCCTGGAACGGTGTCCAGCGCGGCTTCGTCGATGACCCGTCCCGTTCATTGCGCGACGCCGACCAGTTGGTCAGTGAGATCATGAGTACCCGCGGTTACCCGGTCGACGACTTCGACCGGCGCGCCGAGGACATCTCGGTCGAGCACCCCGAGGTCGTCCACCACTACCGGGAGGCGCGCACGGTGCACGATTCCTCGGCCGACGGGACCGAGGACACCGAACGGCAGCGCCGCGCCGTGACCTCCTACCGGCATCTGGTCGAGGCATTGCTCGGGCACGAACGGCACGCAGACCCCAACGCTGACGCCGCTCACGCCGATCACCGCGATGACAGTGACCGCGTCGATCACCAGGGGCGCCGCGTCGTCCAATCCACCCACACCGACACGGACACCCCGACCACCGACCGGCCCACTGAGGAGCGCCCGCGATGAGCACCCCCAACCAGCGCACCACCGACGTCCCCCGCTCCGACCCGATCTCCGAGCCTGGGCGCGAGGGCCACACCGAACGACCGGTCGACGCCGCCGCTTACGACGACACCGCTCACGCGAGCACCACTCATGAGGGCACCACTCACGACGACGCTGCTCACGACGTCACCGCTCACGAGAGCACCGCCGTACGCGACCCCGCCGTCCGCGATCCCGCCGTCCGCGATCCCGCCGTCCGCGATCCTGCCGTCCGCGATCCTGCCGTCCGCGACCCCGCCGTCCGCGACCCCGCCGTCCGCGACCCTGCCGTACGCGACCCTGCCGTCCGCGACCCCGCCGTCAGCGACGAAGCGGATTCCGACCGTCCGGCCGTTCCGACGAGCAGGGCCGACCCGTCCGGAACAGATGCCGAGGGGCGCGAACGGCTCGTCCCCAGGGATCGGGCCGACGACTACGGCTCGCGCTGGGACGCGGTGAAGGGCACCTTCGTCGACGAGCCCCGCCAAGCCGTCAGAGCGGCCGACGAACTGGTCGGCGAGCTGCTCGAGGAGCTCGAGGAGCTGTTCCGCAAGCAGCGCCAGAGCCTGGAGCACGGACTCGACGCCGACGAGACCTCCACCGAGGACCTGCGGCTCGCACTGCGGCGGTACCGGAGCTTCTTCGAACGTCTGCTGTCCCTCTGAGCCCAGCTCGTCCGAGATCCGGCATCCGGTCGGCGACCCCGGGACCTCGCCGCCGATCACCCTTCCGAGTAATCTGACGCGGGCCGGAGCGACAGCCTCCCCGGTCGGCGGCCGGCCGGGCGCGGCGGACGTGGAGGGACCGGCGGACGTGGAGGGACCCGGTGGACGGCAGGACCGCGTTACAACACGCGATCATGAGTATCCCGGTGCCTGGCGCACCGCCCCGCCAGTTCGGCCCCGGCGCCGCGATCGGCCTGTCCTTCCTGGACTCGGCGCTGCGACTCAACCACGTCCGCCGGCTCACCGAGCGGCTCACCATCACCGATCACCGGGTGGCGCGGCGGATCACCGAGATCGACGTCAGTCTCCGGATGCTCGACTCGGGGCAGCGCCGTGCCGCCACCCTGTCCCGGGAGCTGCGCAGCGCGAGTCCACACGAGGACGGCAGGCGCGCGGATCGGATCTGGGTGCCGGTGGCCCGGATCTCCCGGCAGAGCGCCGCCCCGGTGGAGATCCGGGACGCCGCCGGTGCCCGACTCCCCCGGCTGACCCAGTACGAGGCCAGCCGGCTGCTCGCGTCGGGGCTGTTCCGGCTGCTGCGCG
>JBOHEP010000359.1:0-12204 GCA_050701075.1 Pseudonocardia sp.
GGCAGCACGCGCGCGTTCGCGCCGCCGACGTAACGGAAGAGCTCCAGACCGCACGAGTCGGCGGCCGCCTTGGCCACCGCCAGCGACACGCCGAGCAGCGCGTTGGCGCCGAGCCGGGACTTGTCGGGGGTGCCGTCGAGGTCGACGAGGCGCTGGTCGATCAGCTCCTGGTCGACCACCTCCATACCGGTGAGCTCCGGGCCGATCACGTCGAGCACCGCTGAGACGGCCTTCTCCACGCCCTTCCCGCCGAACCGGAGCGGATCACCGTCGCGCAGCTCGACCGCCTCGTGCTCGCCGGTGGACGCGCCGGAGGGCACGGCCGCGCGGGCCAGCGTTCCGTCATCGAGGGCGACCTCGACCTCGACCGTGGGATTGCCCCGCGAGTCGAGGATCTCGCGCGCCCCGACCTGCTCGATGACCGCCACCAATGCTCCTGTCCAGCGAGTGATCTCCGGTTCGGTGGCCAGGGTAGCGGCCCGGACCGACAGAACCGCGCCGGAACTCGCCGACGTACTCGCGAACTCGTTTCCGCTGTCGCGGTTCACGCTGAAGGCTCCTAATGTGGGGACGACCATGACCAGCCAGCCAGCCTCCGATGGACTGTTCGAGTCGTTCCGGCGCGCCGAGATGCTGATCGCGCGCAGCCGGCCACTGGACGCACTGCAGGCGCTGCTGCCTGTGTTGGCCGACAGTCCCGACGACGTGTCGGTGCAGTTGCTGGCCGGACGCGCCTACCTCAACTCGGCGCAGCTCAAGCGGGCCGAGGAGGCATTCTCCCGGGTGCTCGACCTGGATCCCGCCGACCACTACGCACGGTTTGCGCTGGGCAAGGCTCTGCAGCGACAGGGGCGGCTCGCGGAGGCGCTCACGCAGCTGAAGATGGCCGCGGCCATGGACCCCCGCCCGGAGTACCAGGAAGCCCTCGGCGAGGTACGCACCCGGCTGGCGACCGAGCCGACCCCCGGCGGCTGACGCGGCTCCCGCCCTACCGCAGAGGGCCGGCCACCGTGGGACACGCGCACCGCCAACGTCCGGAGAGCCGCCTCGCTGACGTCTCCTGGCGGGCGATGGTGCTGGTGGCGGCCGTCGGGTTCGCGGCCGCGGCAGCCGGCATCGGGATCGGCGCCACCGCAGCCGAGCATGTGGCCGTCGACGAGACCCAGTACCTGCTCAGCGCGATCTCGCTGGCCGAGGACGGTGACCTGGACATCTCCGACGAGCTCACCGCCCACCGCTGGAGCTCGTTCGCGGCGGTCGAACCACCCACCCAGACCACGGTGCTCTCCGACGGTCGCCAGATCAGCCCGCACGACCCCCTGTTGCCGATCCTGCTCGCCGGGCCGGTGGCGGTGGGCGGCTGGGTCGGCGCGAAGCTGGCACTCGCGGGTTGCGCCGGGTTGCTCGCCGCGTTGACGCTCTGGGTGGCGGTGCGTCGATTCGCCGTCCCGCCGCGGACGGCCACGACGGGGGTCGCGCTGGCGGTGGGGTCGGCCCCACTCGCGGTGTACGGCCAGCAGGTCTATCCCGAGCTGCCGGCCGCGGTGGTCATCATGACGGGGGTGGCGGCACTCACCGGCGCTGTCGACCGGCGGCACCTCGCGCTGCTCACCGCCGCGGTACTCACCGGGCCGTGGCTGTCGGTGAAGTACGCGCCGGTCCTCGCCGTGCTCGCCGCGCTGGGTGCCCTCCGGTGGCGGGCGGGCCGGCCGGGCGACATCCTGGTGGCCGCTGGGGCGCTGGCCGCCGGTGGCGCAGCCTACTTGGCGGTACACCGGGTCGTCTGGGGGGGCTGGACCGCGTACGCGAGTGGTGACCATTTCGCCACCCGCGGTGAGTTCGCGGTCGTCGGTGACTCGGTGGACCCGTTCGGTCGTGCTTTGCGGCTGGTCGGCCTGCTCGTCGACCGCTTCTACGGCCTCGCGGCGTGGCAGCCCGCGTTCCTGCTGCTCGTGCCGGCGGCGTCAGCCCTGCTCGTATGGCGTCCGCGGCACGGCTGGGTGCTCGCGGCACCGCTGGCGACGGCGTGGGCGGTGGCCACGTTCGCCGCGGCGACCATGCACGGTTTCTGGTGGCCCGGCCGGCACGTGCTCGTGGTGGTGCCGCTGGCGGTGCTGCTGATCCTGGTCTGGGTGAGCCGTTCGGGGGCGATCGTGCATGTTGTCGCGGCTACCCTCGGAGCCGTGGGGGTGGCTGTCCACCTCGGACTGCTGGTCGACGGTCACACGGGCGCGTTCACCTGGGTCCTGGGCTTCGGGCAGGTGAGCGGCCCGGGCCGGTCGTTGCTGCCGGACTACCGGGCCGACTTCTGGGCGCTGCACCTCGGGTGGTGCGCCGCGTTCGCCGGGCTCGCCCTTCTCGCCGCACTGACCGCCCGGCATCAGTGGCTGAAAGTCACAAAGTCGCCACGATCGTGGACGACAGCGTGCGCGATGTTATGGTCAGGCTCTCCTAATAAGTGAGGTTCATGTGCGACGTTGGCAGCTTCCCGTCGGCGCCCTGCTCGGACTGGCCCTGCTCACCACCGGATGTTCCGACGATGGCACTCAGGTCACCACCGACGGTGGCACCGGCTCGGCGGCCAGCGGTCTGGCCGGCGAGGACCTCAGCGGCACGACCGACAACCCCCTCGTGCTGAACGCGGTCTCCGAGTACAAGGCCTACGCCGCGAAGGAGGTCGACGACGCCGTCCGGCTCACCCTCGTCCTCACCGATGCCGTGCGAGCCGGCGACCTGGCGGCCGCGCAGGCGGCGTACGCCCCGTCGCGCGTGCCGTGGGAGCGCGTCGAGCCGCTCGCCGGGCTCGTCGAGGAGATCGACGGCAAGGTCGACGCCCGGGTGGACGACTTCGCCAGCGTCGAGGATCCCGCGTTCACCGGTTGGCACCGGCTGGAGTACCTGATCTTCGCGCAGAACACCACCGAGGGCGGAGCCGCATTCGCCGACCAGCTCGATGCCGACTTGGCCACCCTGAAGACGCAGTTCGCGACGCTGGAGGTGCCACCGGTGGCGGTGCCGGTCGGTGCCGCCGAGCTGATCGAGGAGGTTTCCCAGGGCAAGATCACCGGTGAGGAGGACCGCTACTCCAAGACCGACCTGTGGGATTTCAACGCCAACCTCGAGGGCTCCAGAGCCGCGATCGAGCGGCTCACCCCGGCGTTGCGCGACGCTGATCCGGCCCTGCTGGAGAAGATCGAGAAGGGGTTCGCCGACCTCGACGCGAGCCTCGCCCCGCTGCGCGTCGGCGACGGCTGGCAGCTCTACTGCCTGGAGGGCGACCGGTTCCCGTCGCCACGGTGCACCGGGGTCACCGTGGCGCCGGCCACCATCGCCACCCTGCAGGCTCAGCTGGCCGGGCTGTCCGAGAACGTCTCGCTGACCGCCGGCGTGCTGGGCTTGACATGACCACCGGGTCCGAACGCGCCTTCTCCCGCCGGCGCTTCGTTGCCGGCGCGCTGGGCGCGGGCGCCGCCATCGGCACCGGCGCCACGATCGGCGGATGTGCGACGACGGCGACCGGACCCGACCCCCGATTCGTACCGTTCGACGGCGCCGCCCAGCCGGGGATCACCGCCCTTCCGGTGCCGGCCCGTGGCCTGATGGCGGCCTTCTCGGTGCAGGCGCCGGACCGCGCCCGGCTCGGCGCCCTGTTAGCAGACCTCACCGACGAGACCCGCGCCCTGATGGCCGGACGCCCACCGGCCGTGCGGGATCCCGCGTTCCCGCCGGTCGACTCCGGTGTGCTGGGCGGTCAACCGCCGCCGGACGACCTGTCGGTCGTCGTCAGCGTCGGAGCCTCGCTGTTCGACGACCGCTTCGGGCTGGCCGACCGGCGCCCCACCGAGCTCATCACGATGCCGTTCCTGGCCAACGACCGCCTCGATCCGAGCCGATCACACGGCGACCTGCTGCTCACCCTGGAGGCCGGGCACGCCGACACCATCCAGTTCGCACTGCGGCAGCTGATGCGCCGCACCCGCAGCGACATGGTACTGAAGTGGATGGTCGAGGGCTACGGCCGCGGCGCCGGGTCGGCCAACGCCGGCGGCACACCCCGTAACCTCCTCGGTTTCAAGGACGGCACCGCCAATCTCGACGCCACGGACAACGCCCTGCTCGACCGCCATGTGTGGGTGGCCGCTGGCGACGGCGAACCCGAGTGGGCGGTCGGGGGCTCCTACCAGGCCGTGCGCATCATCCGGATGTTCGTCGAGTTCTGGGATCGCACCCAGCTCGCCGAGCAGGAAGTCCTGATCGGCCGACACAAGATCAGCGGTGCCCCGCTGGGCATGCGGGACGAGTTCGACGACCCCCGGCTCGGCGACGACCCCGACGGCGCCCGCATCGCGCTGACCTCGCACATCCGGCTCGCCAACCCACGCACCCCGGAAACCGCCGACAACCTGATGCTGCGCCGGGGCTTCTCCTACACCCGCGGCTTCGACGGCGCGGGGCGGCTCGACCAGGGGCTGGCGTTCGTCAGCTACCAGCGGAGCCTGGAGCGGAGCTTCCTCGCCGTGCAGGAGCGGCTCAGTGGCGAAGGGCTGGAGGAGTACATCCTTCCGGAGGGCGGCGGGTTCTTCTTCGTTCTGCCCGGGGCACCGGGTCCGGACCGCTTCCTCGGCGACACACTGGTCTCCTGAGGTCCGGCCGTCGAGGCCGAAGCATCGGCCGCGTGTGTAGTGGATCAGGAAAAGCGATGAACCAAGGCGACACCCGGTCCGCGTTCGTCGACCCTGGCACCGGAACGATCACCGCGATCGGCGAGCCTTCGCCGAGACGCAGCGTCCACATCCCGACGCGGTCATCACCGGACTCGAGGAGAACAACCCCTTGGCAGGAACTGCATCGGCCCGACGTCCCGGAATGCCCCGGGTCCCGCCGAGCCGGCTGCCGTCAGCGTCACAGCTCTCGGCCACCCCGCCCGGGAGCTCAGACCGGCCAGAACCGCTGCCACGCCCCCCCGTCGAGGGCGTGCGGGTCGAGCCCGGCGTCACCGGCCGCGCGCTCCGCCGCCCGCACGTCCTCGGCGAACCGGCGGGCAGCGCAGCGCAGCTCGGCCTCCGGATCGATCCCCGCGAGCTTGGCTCGCGCCGCCAGCGCGAACAGCTGCTCGCCGACGCCGGGGTCGGCCGGCAGCAGCTCGACGGGCAGTCCGGCCCGAGCCGTGCGGCTGGTGAGCTTGGCTGCCAGTGCGACGGCGGGCTGGCCGAACGGTACACCGTCCACGCTGGACTCGCGCTGCTTCTCGGCGCGTTTGAGCTCCTCCCAGCGGCGCTCCTGGCGTTCGGCGGTGTCGATCTGTTCCGAGCCCGCGAACACGTGCGGATGCCGACCGACCAGCTTGGCCACGAGACCGGCCGCGACGTCGTCGACATCGAACCCGCCCGGGGACTCGGCCGCGATCCGGGCGTGGAAGAGCACCTGGAGCAGCACGTCACCGAGCTCCTCGCGGGTCGCCTCGCGGTCGGCGTCCTCGATCGCCTGGTACAGCTCGTAGCACTCCTCGACGAGATACTGCAACAGCGAGGCGTGGGTCTGCTCGGCGTCCCACGGGCAGCCGCCGGGAGCGCGAAGCCGGTCCATCACGGCCACGGCGCCCAGCAGGGCCGACCCGGCGGGCTCCTGAGCCACGATCACCTCGTCGGCGTCGCCGAGCAGCGGGTGCGCGGGATCGGTGGTCAGGAGGACCCCGTCATCGAGCGGCCCGGTGCGGGACCGGGCACCGACGACGATCATCACCTCAGCCGGGACGGTGTCGTCGACGACGACCTCGGCGGCCCCACGCAACGCTGGCACGGCCGCGGCCGGCACGGCATGCGGACGGTGCGCCGAGAGCACGACGATCGTGCGGGGCACCGCTCAGCCCGCAGGGGCGGGCAGGATCGTGCCGATGAACTGGTCCTCGCTGAGCACCCGGAACGCGATCGGGCTCCAGACACCGTAACGCGGGTTCACCCGCACCCCGAGCTCGGCGGCCAGGGGCTGCAACAGCCGCCGGCCGATACCGACCAGCTCGGCGCTACCGATCCGCTGCGCCGCGGCCGGTCCGACCGGTGGAGCGTCGGTGCGCCGGTCCGCCACCCGGAACACGTACCACTCGTTCTGGCCCGGCGATGGCTGGAAGTAGCCGGTGCCCCCGGCCGGGGTGCCGAACACGACGCTGGACGCTATGTCGGGGGCGATGCTCGCCCGGAGCTCGACGTTTCGCCGGGAGGCCTGCGGTTTCTGCGCGAACAGGGCAGCGGCGGCCGGACCGCCGCCGGCGATGATCCGCGCGGCCTCCTCGGCCGCTTCACGCGAGGGGATGCTGCGAACGATGTCGGCGGTCACCGCGAGCCCGTCGACGTAACGCGCGGCGAGCCGTTGGGCGACCAGCTCGTCGTGGATCCGCTCACGCACGACCGGCAGCTCGGAAAGCGACCCCTCCAGGACCGCCTCGACCCCACCCCGCGCCATCAGCTCGGCATCCACGTCGGCAGGTGTGATCGTGATGCCCTCGGCGGCGGCGGCACGCCCGGACAGCTCATGGATCACCGCCTGGGTGACGATGTCACGGGCGATGTCCGGAGCGCCGGCCCCACCCCGGCTCGCGAGCTCCGTCACCACCTCCGGACGGGCCAGCGCCGCCTCGATCCGGGGCTGCACCTGATCGAGCCGAATGATCTCGGAACCGACGATGGCCGCCGAGCCGACCTGGCTCGGGCCGCCGCCGCACCCACTGACCATTGCACCGACAGCAGCCACGGCCGCCACGACGCGCCCAACCCGACTGCGCACGTCACCTACCTTCTCACGGCCGGTCGGAGCGGCCGTCCAGCACCCGGGCGCAGGCGTGACCGATCGGATCACACTCCCGCCGGCTGGCGGGCCGGCTTGAGCAGATCCGTGAGCAGCCGGGCGCACCAGTCCAGCAGCTCGCCATCCCGCAGCGGCTCCCCACCCAGCCGATCACCGATCACCGGCTTGGGCACCAGAACCGCCCGCGCGGCCGGCTTGTAGGTCGCCTTCGGGTGCAGCCGGCGCAGCCGCAGCTGCGCGGAGTCGGGCAGGTCGACCGGGCCGACCCGGATCGCGTTGCCCGCCACCGCCACCTCGGCCACCCCGAGCGCCCGGCAGGCCTGCCGGAACGCCGCCACGGCCAGCAGGTTGCACACCGGCTGCGGCGGCTCGCCGTATCGGTCGGTGAGCTCCTCGACGATGGCGACGAGCGCGCCGGCGTCGCCCGCCTCCGCGATCTTGCGGTAGACCTCCAGGCGCAGCCGCTCGCCGGTGACGTAGTCGTGCGGCACGTGCGCGTCGACGGGTAGGTCCACCCGTACCTCCGCGAGCGCGTCGTCAACGGCCTCGTCCGCCCCGGCCTGCCGCCGGAACGCTGCGACCGCCTCGCCGACCAGCCGGATGTAGAGGTCGAACCCGACCCCGGCGATGTGCCCGGACTGCTCCGCGCCCAGGATGTTGCCCGCGCCGCGGATCTCCAGGTCCTTCATCGCCACCGCGGCACCCGACCCGAGCGCGGAGTGCTGCGCGATCGTCGCGAGCCGGTCGTGCGCGGTCTCGGTGAGCGGGTGCTCGGGCGGGAACAGGAAGTACGCGTACCCACGCTCACGCCCGCGCCCGACCCGGCCGCGCAACTGGTGCAGCTGCGAGAGCCCGAGGGTGTCCGAACGCTCGACGATCAGGGTGTTGGCGTTGGAGATGTCGAGGCCGTTCTCCACGATCGTCGTGCAGACCAGCACGTCGTACTCGTTGTGCCAGAAACCGGCCACCGTGCGTTCGAGCAGGACCTCGTTCATCTGCCCGTGCGCGACGGCGACACGCGCCTCAGGCACCAGGTCGCGGATCTTCTTCGCCGCCCGGTCGATGGTCGACACCCGGTTGTGCACGTAGAACACCTGACCGTCGCGCAGCAGCTCACGGCGGATCGACGCGGTGACCTGCTTCTCGTCGTACGCGCCGACATAGGTCAACGTGGGATGCCGGTCCTCGGGCGGGGTGGTGATCGTCGACATCTCCCGGATCCCGGCCAGGCTCATCTCCAGCGTGCGCGGGATCGGCGTGGCGGAGAGCGTGAGGACGTCGACATGCGTGCGCAGCGAGGTGATGTGCTCCTTGTGCTCGACGCCGAAGCGCTGCTCCTCGTCGACGATCACGAGCCCGAGATCCTTCCAGCGCACGCCGGTCTGGAGCAGGCGGTGGGTGCCGATAACGAGGTCGACGCTGCCGTCGGCGAGGCTTTCGATCGTCTGGCGGGCCTCGGCGTTGTCGGTGAACCGCGAGAGTCCTCTGACGGTGACCGGGAACGCCCGCATCCGGTCGGCGAAGGTCTGCAGATGCTGGGTGGCGAGCAGCGTCGTCGGCACCAGCACCGCCACCTGCTTGCCGTCCTGCACGGCCTTGAACGCCGCCCGCACCGCGATCTCGGTCTTGCCGAACCCGACGTCGCCGGAGATCACCCGATCCATCGGGACAGGACGCTGCATGTCGGCCTTGACCTCGTCGATCGCGGCGAGCTGGTCGGGGGTCTCGGTGAAGGGGAAGGCGTCCTCGAGCTCGCGCTGCCACGGCGTGTCCTGAGCGAACGCGTGCCCGGGCGCGGACTGGCGGGCGGCGTAGAGCTGCACCAGCTGCGCCGCGATCTGGCGGACGGCCTTGCGCGCGCGGCCCTTGGTCTTCGCCCAGTCGCCACCGCCGAGCTTGTTGAGCGTGGGCACCTCGCCGCCGACGTAGCGGCTGACCTCGTCGAGGGCGTCGGTCGGGACGAAGAGCCGGTCCGGCGGGTGGCCGCGCTTGCTGCTCGCGTACTCGAGAACGAGATACTCCCGCGTCGCGCCACTGACCGTGCGCTCGCGCATCTCGACGAACCTGCCGATGCCGTGCTGGGAGTGCACGACGTGGTCGCCGGGTTGCAGCGTGACGAGGTCGACGGCGTTGCGCCGCCGCGTCGCCAGCTTGCGCGTCTCGCCGCCCAAAGCCCGGTTGCCGGTGAGATCGGCCTCACTGAGCACGACGAGCCGGCTGGCGGTGACGGTGAAACCCGCGCTGAGCCGCCCGCAGGTGACGGTGACCAGACCCGGTTCCGGTGCGGCCGTGAGGTCGTCGACGAGCTTCGCGGCGACGTCCGCCTCGCGCAGCTGCTCCAGCGCGCGCTCCGCGGTGCCACGCCCGGCGACGACGAGCACCGCGGTTCCGCCGGCCGCGGCGTGGGCGCGCAGGTCGACGATGGCCCGGTCGGTGTCGCCGCGGTAGGACTCGATCTCGTGCACAGCCGGGGCGAGGACGTCGTCCCGGCCGCTGAGCAGCGGGCTGAGCGTGATGACCGGATGGCCGGTGGCGGTGGCGTGCTCGAGGACGTCGGTCAGGTCGCGGTAGGCCGACGCGCCGAGCTCCAGCGGCACGCGCATCGACACGGCGCCGACGTCGATCGGGGCGCTGCCCCCGCTTGCCGCGTTGAGCCAGGACGCCTCCAGGAACTCCTGGCCGGTACGGACGAGGTCGGCGCTGCGGGTGCGGATCCGCTCGGGGTCGGCCAGCAGCACCAGCGACCCGGCGGGCAGGAGATCGGTGAGCAGCTCCAGCTCCGACCCGGCCAGCGCGGGGATCAGCGACTCCATCCCCTCCACCGGGATGCCCTCGGCCAGCTTCTCCAACAGCTCCCGAAGCTGGGCGTCGCGCTCGTGGACCCGGGCCAACGCGGCGGCACGCTCGCGGACCGGGGTCGTGAGCAGCAGCTCTCGGCAACCCGGGGCCACCAGCTCCTCGACGGGCCCGACCGAACGCTGGTCGGCCACGGCGAAGTGGCGCAACTCGGTGACCTCGTCGCCCCAGAACTCGACGCGGACCGGGTGCTCGGCCGTCGGCGCGAACACGTCGACGATCCCGCCGCGCACGGCGAACTCCCCGCGCGCGGTGACCATCTCCACGCGCGTGTAGGCCAGCTCGACCAGCCGGGTGAGGAGCGCGTCGAAGTCGGGGGTGTCGCCGACCCGCAGCCGCACCGGGTCGAGCCGGCCCAGGCCGGGGGCGATCGGCTGGATCAGGCTGCGCGCGGCGGCGACGACGATCCGGGGTGCGGTCCCCTCCTCCGGTCCCGCCCGCCCCAGGCGACGGAAGATGTCGAGCCTGCGGCCCACGGTGTCCGGGCGTGGGGAGAGGCGCTCGTGCGGCAGCGTCTCCCAGGACGGCAGCACGGCGACGGCGCCCGCGCCGACCAGGTCGGCAGCGGCCGTCCCCAGGTCCTCGGCCTCGCGGTCGGTGGCCGTCACGGCGAGGACGGTGCGGGCAGCGCCGTCGGGTGCGCTCAACATCGCGGCGATGAACGGGCGCAACGCCGATGGGCCCTCGACGGCGAGCGCGGGCACACCGGTGGAACGCACCTCGCGCCCGGCATCGACGACGGCTCGCAGGTCGGGATCGGTCAGAACGGAACGGAGCAGGCCGGACAGAGTGGCCACTTTGCGATCTTCCCTCGGCTTTGGGCGCACGCGGACAGACCCCTACCCGGGACGGATGGCCCAGAGGGGTCGCGCAGTTCAGGGTACGCCCGCTTCGCTGTGGCTCCTCACCGCGGCGGCCGGCCGGCTTATCGTCCGGTGAGCGCCGGTCACGATCGTCCGGTGATCACGGGCGCGATCGTCCGGTGATCACGGGCACGATCGTCCGGTGATCACGGGATCGATCGTCCGATGAGCGCCGGTCACCATCGGTCCGGTGATCACGGGCACGATCGTCAGCTTCATGATCAGCACCCCGGAACGCGCAGCCGGATCCTATGCGCCTCCGCGTTCCCAAAGGCTGATCTTCGAGGGCGCCCGGAGGTGAGCTGCGACGTGATCGTTGTTCGGGAAGCCGAAGCCGGGCTGTGTGCGGCTCCCGAGTTTCACAATGTCGATCAACTGACGAGGAGGAGCGCGACCAACTCGCCATGCCGACCTGCGCAACTCGCCGTGCTCGAATGCGCAACTCGCCGTGCCGACCTGCGCAACTCGCCGTGCTCGAATGCGCAACTCGCGCCGGGGTTTGGTGGGTGGGTGGGTGGGCTAGGGGCGGGGTGGGAGGTCGGGGCGACGGCGGGAGGGGCGCGTTGCCGGGTCGGGGGGGCGCACCGCGGGGCGCTCGGTCAGGGCCGACATCGCCAGGTCCACCGCGCGCTCCAGTTGCGTGTCGCGGCCCGCCACCCAGTCCTGTGGGGTGATCACGACCTCGATGTCGGGATCCACGCCGTGGTTCTCCACGTCCCATCCCACGTCGTCGAACCAGAAGGAGTACCGCGGCTGGGTGACCCAGGTGCCGTCGACCAGGCGATACCGGCTGTCGATCCCGATCACCCCGCCCCACGTGCGCACCCCGACCACCGGTCCGATCCCCATCCGCTTGATCGCCGCGGTGACGATGTCACCATCGGAACCGGAGTACTCGTCGGCCAACGCGACAACGGGCCCGCGCGGCGCGTCCCCCGGGTAGGTGATCGGCTGCCTGTGCCGGATCACGTCCCAGCCGATCACCTTGCGCGCAAGCTTCTCCACCACCAGCTGCGAGGTGTGCCCGCCACTGTTACCGCGGACGTCGACGATCAGGCCGTCGCGCGCGGTCTCCCGACCCAGGTCCCGGTGCAGCTGCGCCCACCCGGGCGCCATCATGTCCGGCACATGCAGGTAGCCCAGCCGGCCCTCGGAGCGGTCGGCGACGAACGCCCGCCGTCCGGACACCCAGTCCTGGTAGCGCAGCGCGGTCTCATCGGACAGCGGTCGGACCACCACCCGGCGCACCTCGCCCGCGCCGTCGCGCCCCGAGTCGGCGTCCGACCGCACGGTGAGCTCGACGAGCTTGTCCGCCGTGCCGACGAGCAGCGGCGCCGGCCCCACCGCTGGGTCGACGGGCCTGCCGGCCACCTCGAGGATGACGTCACCGGCATGGACGTCCACGCCAGGGCCGGACAGCGGACTGCGCGCCGCCGGCGCCGACGTCTCCGGCGGCAGCACCCTGGCAACGCGCCAGCCGTCGGCAGCAGGCTCCAGGTCGGCTCCCAGCAACCCCGGCCGCCCCGTCCGGTCGCCACCACCGCCCCCACCGCCCATCACGTAGGCGTGCGACGACCCGAGCTCACCCTGCAACTCCCAGAGCACGTCGACCAGGTCGTCCTTGCTCCCGACGGCGTCGACGAGTGGGCGGTACCGCTCCAGCTCCGCGGCCCAGTCGACCCCG
>JBOHEP010000360.1:0-4077 GCA_050701075.1 Pseudonocardia sp.
GGCCGGCACCCCCCGACTGGCCGGTCGGCGGCGGCCTATCCCGTCTTCACCATCCCCAGCTATCCCGTGTTCAGGGCCCCCAGCACCACGCCGAGCACCAGCAGTGCGCCGGCCTTGTCGAGCGGAACGTTTCCGTTGCCGCACTTGGGCGACTGCACACACGAGGGGCAGCCGGTGATGCATTCGCAATTGCGAATCGCCGAGCGGGTCGCCGACAACCAGTCGGCCAGCACCGCATGACCGCGCTCGGCGAAACCAGCCCCGCCCGGATGACCGTCGTGGACGAACACCGTCGGGCATCCGGTATCCGGGTGGAACGCGCTCGACATGCCGCCGATGTCCCACCTGTCACACACGGCGAACAGCGGAAGCAGCCCGATCGCCGCGTGCTCGGCGGCGTGCAGCGCGCCGGGCAGACGCACCGGGGTTACACCGGCATCAACGAGAGCGCTACCGTCGACGTCGTACCACACGGCTCGAGTTGTCAGGGTCTGTACCGGAAGGTCCAACGAGATCGTCTCCAGCACCCGCCCGTCCGGCGATCGGCACTGATAGCCCACCACCTGGGTGCTCACGATGACCTCGCCGAACGACACCCGCACCGCGCCGTGGTCGTGGTGGTCGATCATCCGTGCCACCGCGACATCGGCGGTCGAGCGAGCGTCGGTTCGCCAGTCGGGTGCAGCGGCACACACCAGCGCCACGCCGGCATCCAGATCGAGGGCTTTCACCAGGTAGCTCTCGCCGCGGTGGAGATAGACCGCACCTTGATGAATGGTTGCCGGGGCCGACGTCTCATCCACCGTGCCGAGCATCCGCCCGGTTCCCGACTCGACCATGACCACCTCTCCGAGGCCCGAACCCCGGATGTCCACCGAGCCTGCTGGGCGCTCCCGGGTCGACGGCCAGAACCATCCGGCCACCCGGCGGCGCAGTACGCCATCGGCCACGAGCTCGTCCAGCACCGCTTCGGCCGCGGCGCCACCGAACAGGTTGGTGAGGTCAGCCGCGGTGAGCGGCAGTTCGGCCGCCGCGCAGACCAGGTGCGGCGCGAGCACGTAAGGGTTGGTCGGGTCGAGCACACAGCCCTCCACCGGGGCACCGAGCAATGCCTCCGGGTGGTGCACGAGATAGGTGTCCATTGGATCGTCCCTGGCCACCAGCACCACCAGCGCCTCCTCCCGGGCTCGCCCCGCGCGTCCCGCCTGCTGCCAGAACGACGCTCTTGTGCCCGGAAACCCGGCCACCACCACCGCGTCCAGGCCGGCGATGTCGATCCCGAGTTCGAGGGCGTTGGTAGTGGCCACGCCCAGCAGGTCACCGTTGACCAGAGCCGCCTCCAGCGCGCGGCGCTCTTCGGGGAGATAACCACCGCGGTAGGCCGACACCCGGGCAACCAGGTCCGGATCCACCTCGGCCAGGATCCGCTGCGCGCCCAGTGTGGTGAGTTCCGCAGCTCGCCGGGACCGGACGAACACCAGTGTCCGGGCACCCTCCAACACCAGGTCGGCGAGCATTCGGGCCGCCTCTGCCCCGGCCGAGCGCCGAATCGGAGCGCCGTTCTCCCCCACCACGTCCGGCAACAGCGGCGGTTCCCACAGCGCCACCGTGCGCCCGGCGCTCGGGGAGGCGTCGTCAGTGACCGCGATCACCGATCGGCCGGTCAAGCGGTTGGCGAAGCCGGCGGCGTCGGCCACCGTGGCCGAGGCGAGGACGATCGTGGGTCGGGCCCCGTACCGAGCGCAGATCCGCTGCAACCGCCGCAGGAGCAGGGCGACGTGCGACCCGAACACACCGCGGTAGGTGTGGCATTCGTCGATGACCACGAAGCTCAGCCGTCGCAGAACCCGTGCCCAGCGGGTGTGTCGGGGCAACACCGATCGATGAAGCATGTCGGGATTGCTGAACAGCCAGCGCGCATGCTGGCGCGCCCAGTCGCGCTCATCCGTCGGGGTGTCCCCGTCGAGCGCGGCCGGCCGCACGCCGGGCAGGCCGAGTGCGTCGAGCGCCCGAAGCTGATCGGCGGCCAGCGCTTTCGTCGGCGAGAGATAGAGCGCGGTGGCTCGCGGATCCTCAGCGAATCGCGCGAGAACCGGCAGCTGGTACGCCAACGACTTCCCCGAAGCCGTACCCGTGGCAACGATGACGTCGTGATTCGCCCAGACCAACCCGGCAGCCTCGGCCTGGTGGCTCCACGGGGCCCGGATCCCACGCCGCCTCAGCGCGTCGAGCAGCTCCGGTGGCACCCACTCCGGCCAGCTCACCGAGCGTCCCGGGCGCGTCGGTATTCGCACGGCATGTTTCAACGACCCCGCCTCGTTGCAGCCGGCCGCGCCGCTCGCGAGCCAGGCCGACATTCCCGGCACATCCTCGGGGGCCGCGACCCACCTCAGCCCTGCTGTCCCGGGGCCAACACCGGAGCCGGCCAGGACCCTGCGCAACAGGCGTTCGCCCCGCCCGTCCGGGAAGACCCCATCAGGCGAGGCCTGATCAGCTCCGACATCATCCACGGTGTCCGAGGTTGACACACCGTGCGGATGGTCCGCCCAGCGCCCGTGTCCAGGCCAGTACCCGTCGAGTCCAGCGGCCCGTCGAGTCCAGCCCGTCGAGCAGCGCGTCAGGTTCAGCGCCCGTCGAGGGCAGCGCCCTTCAGGTTCAACGCCCGCACCGTCGCGTCGGCGATCGCGGTCACCTCGGCCCGTACCGACTCCCAACTCGCCCTGCGTGGGGTCTCGGTGAGCAGTGCCACCACGAACCGCTGCTCAGACCCGACGGTACCGGCGCTGTGCAGGTAACGATGGCCAGTGGGGCAGCACATCCAGCCCTGCTTCACCACGCTTCCCGGGCCGCCAGGTCCGTCCACATCCGGAGCGAGCAGACCGAACGCCTGGTCGAAGCCATCCTTCGCGCGAGCCGGGGCGGCGTTCATCGCGGAGATGAGCAGGTTGCGGTCGGCGGCCGGCAGGTCCTCGAGGATGTACTCCCAGATGCGGACGGTGTCCGTCGCCGGCACAGACATCTGTCCCCACTGGCTGGGGTTGCCGGGCATGCTCGTGGCGGTGAGACCGACTCGCCGGCTCACTCGGGAGGCAGCACCGGGCCCGTCGAACCGACCCCACAACTCGTTCATCGCGCCGTCATCGCTGGCGCTGAGCGCACGGCGCAGGAGGTCGATCTCCCCGGCGGACACCGCAAGACCGTCGAGTCGGCGGCGGTCGACGATGTCCACGGCCAGGACGACCTTCGACAACGAGGCCGTGTAGACCGGCACGTCCCCACGGGCACCGACGGCCATCTCGCCGGTCTCGCGGTCCAGCACCACGATCGCGATCTCGGTGGCTCCACCTGCCGCACGCTCCGCAGCGGTCACCGCCGCCTTCGGCAGACCGGTGCGCGCAGGCGCGGGGACGGCCATCACGTTCGGCCCGGCGTCCGGGCCGGCGAATGACTGAGCGGGGACCGGACCCGGGCCTGCGCCGTCACCTCGCAGCGTCGGCGCGATGGCGCGGTCCCCGGTGGCCGTGACGATGGGCACAGCCAGCAACCCCGCCGTGGCCAGGGCCACGACGAGCAACTGCGCCCCACGCCGCCGAGTCCTCGCCCTCACATACATCATCACGATCAGGAAACGAAAAGAGTTCGAGTGATTCGCCCGATCGGGAGTTATTGTAATCAAACCGTTATCTAAGCGACCAGCGGCACTCCGCCACTGGGAGCCTCGGGTCACACTCATAGACTGGATCTGCCTGTACCGCCCCTACCTGCGGCGACGGGCGCCATCGAGACGCCAGGGGTGCCGTGAAGAGCTCCCTGGCTTGAATGATCCATCAAACCAGGAGGACGGATGTCCGTGTCCACCCTCGCCCAGGGCCTTGAGCTCGGAGCGAACGATCGCATCATCGTCGGTGTGGTCGCGGTGGTCGCGGTCGCCGCCCTGGCCATCGGCTACGTGCTGCTTCGAGAGGTGCTGGCCGCCGGCCAGGGCACCTCCAAGATGCAGGACATCGGCCGAGCGGTCCAGGAAGGCGCCGCGGCGTACCTCAACCGCCAGTTCCGTACGCTCAGCATCTTCGTAGT
>JBOHEP010000361.1:0-4198 GCA_050701075.1 Pseudonocardia sp.
CGGGCCGGACATCATCAAGACGGTCACCGGGGAGGATGTCGACTTCGAGGAGCTCGACGCGGAGCTCGACACCCTCATCCCGGACTCGCCGAACCAGCCGTACGACATGCACACGGCCATCGAGCACGTGCTGGACGACGGCGAGTTCCTGGAGGTCCAGGAGCTGTTCGCGCCCAACATCGTCACCGGCTACGGGCGGGTCGAGGGCCGCAGCGTCGGCGTGGTCGCGAACCAGCCCACCCAGTTCGCGGGCTGCCTCGACATCGACGCGTCGGAGAAGGCGTCGCGCTTCGTCCGCACCTGCGACGCGTTCAACATCCCGGTGGTCACCTTCGTCGACGTCCCCGGCTTCCTGCCCGGCACCGAGCAGGAGTGGAACGGCATCATCCGCCGCGGCGCGAAGCTGATCTACGCCTACGCCGAGGCCACGGTCCCGAAGGTCACGGTGATCACCCGCAAGGCCTACGGCGGCGCATACGACGTGATGGGCTCCAAGCATCTCGGCGCCGACCTCAACGTGGCCTGGCCGACGGCGCAGATCGCGGTGACGGGCGCGGCGGGCGCTGTGCGCATTCTCTACCGCAAGGAGCTGGGCGGTCTGGAGGGTGACGCGCTGGCGACCCGGCGCGCGGAGCTGCAGCAGGACTACGAGGACACCCTCTGCAAGCCCTACCTCGCGGCCGACCGCGGCTACCTCGACGGCGTCATCCCGCCGTCGCACACCCGCGGCTACATCGGACGGGCGCTGCGCACCCTGGCCACCAAGCGCGAGTCCGTGCCGCCGCGCAAGCACGGGAACATCCCGCTGTGATGGCCGCCGAGCAGACCGAACCGACCCCTGAGGAGCGCCGCGCACTGTTCCAGGTGCTCTGCGGCGAGCCGACCGATGCCGAGGTGGCGGCACTGACGGTGGTACTGGCCGCCGTAGCGGCATCGGCGGCGGACCCGTCGACGGGCACCAGCACGCGAAACGCCTGGTCCGAGCCTGCCGCGCAGCTTCGGACGCCGCTGGCCGCCGGCGCCGGCGCGTGGCGGACCTCGACCTGGCGTCGCTGAAAGGTAGTAGTATCAGAGTATGGCCAAACGTAAGATTACGGTTACCGTCGACGCAACGACGTTGGAGCAGGCGCAGGCACTCGGCGTACAGAACCTGTCCGCAGTGGTCGACGAAGCTCTTGAGATCCATGTCGAGAAGCTGGCCCGACGCGCCGCCCTTCGCGATCTCCTCGACGAGTGGGACCACAAGTTCGGCCCCGTGCCGGAGGCAGCCCGGGCCGCTGCGCGGGCAGCATTCGATGAGCTCGACGGTCTCAGCGCAGACCGCCGATCGGCATGACACTTCCTCTCATTCTCGACGCGGACGGGCTCGACGCACTCGCCGACCCGCGGCCGCCCGACGTTCTCCGAGCGTTGCTCCAGGAGGCCTTCGACCGTGGCCGCGACGTGCTGACCCCGGCCGTCGTCTGCGCCGAGCTGTGTCGAGGGCCGGCGCGCACGCGCGCCCTTGAAGCAGCGTTGGCGCGCCATCGACCTGGGCAGGGACAGCGACCCACCGTCACCATCGTCAACACCGACCTCGCCCTCGCCCGCCAGGTCGGCGCCGTGCTTCATGGCGCCGATGCGGGCAGCACAGACATCGTCGATGCGCATGTCGTGGCTGTGTGCGCCCGTCGCGGCGGCGGTCTGGTCGTGACCTCGGACATCGACGACATCGAACGGCTCGCAGCTACCGTTCCGTCGGCACGCATCGTCACCCTCCCCTCGCGATGAGCATCCGGCACGTTGGGTGGGTAACGCTCGCCGCCACGTCCACCTCAATCCCCGGTCAGCGACCGACCGCCGTGCGGGCCAGCGCATGCTCCGCGAGCCCGACGAGCGCGCTCAGGCAGGAACCGAGCTGCGGGCACCCATGCGCACCAGCGGCATGTCCGGTCCCAACACCAACGCGTCCCGCACGCTCTCCACGGCGGACTCAGGTCGACCACCACCAGCGCGCCGACGGCGCCCCGGGCCAGCTCGTCCCACATGAACCAGAACCGGTCCTGCCCCGGGGTACCGAACAGGTAGAGGATCATCGAGTCGTCCACGGTGATCCGGCCGAAGTCCATCGCGACGATCGTCGTGTGCTTGTCCGGCACGGCGCCCACCCGTCGATACCGATCGAGGCAGTCGTGATGGGCTCATCGGCGAGCAGGGGCGGGATCTCCGAGAGGGCCCGCACCAGCGTGGTCTTGCCCACGCCGAAGCCACCCGCCACCACGATCTTGAGCGCGGGATCGGTGGCTGCTGCTCAGCGCGCAAGGAGACCCTCCAGCACCTCGGGTGACCGCGTACACGGGCACGACCCGGCCGCCCGGTGCCGGCGGCGGATCGTTGGGCCGGGCGCCCACCCGCTCCTCCGCGGTCATGTGCCGCCGGTCCGTGCCGTCGGGTTCACGGCATGCCCGATGCGGGTCGCCAGCAACGTCATCTCGTAGCCGATCATTCCGATATCACAGCGGGTGTCGGCGTGCACGGCAAGCGTGGCGCCCCGGCTGATCGCCGTCACGAACAGGTACCCGCCGGACATCTCGAGGATGGTCTGGGTGACCCGGCCGGTGCCGAGCAGGCGGGCGGTGCCCTGCCCCAGGCTGGCGAGCCCGGACGCCGCCGCGGAGAGCTGGTCGCCGAGGGTGACGTCCATGCCCGGTGAGGTGGCCAGTCGCAGACCGTCGGCCGAGACGACCACGGCGTTGACCACGCCGGGGGTCTCGCGGACGAACTTGGCGAGCAACCAGTCCAGCTGCCCGTCCGGGATGCCTGCGGTCATGACCCTTGCCCGCTGACGAGAGGCGGGGGCGCCTCGTCGAAACCGTCGCCGACCATCGCCTGCGCCGATCGCCTGCTGGCCTGGTACCGGGACAACGCGCTCGCGGCCTCGACCGTGTGCCCGACGGGGGCATCGGAGTCCGCCGCGGGAAGCGCCTGGCGCAGCTCCGGTGCGAGGTTGGCCTGAGGCACCCGGCGGTGCAGACCGTCGGTGGCGTGGCCCGGGGCCTCGGGCACTGCGCCCGGCCGCGGCAGGTGATCGCCGACCGGCGCGTGCGGTATCGGCGGACGGGCGGCAGGTATCGGCTGACGAGCGGTCGGCATCGGCGAGTGGGCAGCGGACAGCGGCGGGTGGGCAGCGGACAGCGGCGAGTGGGCAGCAGGCATCGGCGAGTGGGTAGCAGGGAGTGGCACGTCAGCGGGCTCACCCACGTCGATCGGCCGCTGTTCTCGGGGACTGGGCAGATCGAGGTGATCACACACCGGTGGGGAGTCCTCTGGCGCGGGGCCTCGGTACCCGGAATCGGCCTCGGCGACGTCCACGGGATCGACCGTGTCGGCTGTGTCGATGACGGGGCTCCACCATCCGGGCCACTGGTCGTCGGCGGTGCCGTTACGTGCCGATGCGGTGACGCCGACCGGCGCGAGCCGCTCGTCGGGTGCCAACGTGGCGAGCGAGCCCCACACCCGGCCGGTTCCGCCCAACTGATCCACGGAGCCGCCCAGCGCCATGGACGCCGGGACCGGCGCGGAGGCGGGCCGTGGCGGAGCCGCGACGGGGACCTGGTTGGGATTGAACAGGCCGGGGGGGAGTGACACGACCGCGGTGATCCCCGAGCCCGGGGTGTCGGTCAACGACACCGCGATGCCGTGCCGGGCGGCGAGCCGGGCCACGACGTGGAACCCGAGGCGCTGCGAGACCGACAGATCGACCTCCGGCGAGTGGGCGAGCAGGACGTTCGCCCCGGCAAGGTCGACTCCGGTCATGCCGACGCCCCAGTCCTCCACGGTGACGACGTGTCCGCCTCCGTCATGGCGGTCCGGCCGGCTACAGATCCTGACGACGGTGTCGGGCGGGGAGAACCGCACCGCGTTCTCGGTGAGCTCGACAAGCAGATGGGTGAGATCGGTCACGCACTGGCCGTTGACAGCGGGCCGCTCGTCCACGATGAAGACCAGCCGCTCAAGATCCTCGGTCTCCGCGATCGCCGCCCGCACGACGTCACGTAGCGGCACCGGTTGGCCCCACGCCCGGGACGGCGACTCACCGGAGAGCACCAGCAGGCTCTCCGCGTTGCGGCGCACCCGGGTGGCGAGGTGGTCGAGGCGGAAGAGCTCGGCGAGGGCATCCGGATCCTGCTCGGTCTCCTCGAGCTGGTTGATGATGTCG
>JBOHEP010000362.1:0-2297 GCA_050701075.1 Pseudonocardia sp.
CTGCTCGACCTCGGCCACCGCGTCGGCGCGGTAGGTCTCCTCGCAGCGCCGCAGGAAGTGCGACCGCGAGAGCGTGTACTCCTGGGTGCCGACCTGCTCGACGACGTAGACGGCCAGCAGGCAGCCGAGCTGCGCGGCGCGCGCGAGGTCGAGACCCCAGTCGAGGGCGGCCAGGAAGCCGGCACGGAACGCGTCACCGACCCCGGTCGGCTCGACCTTGCGGACCTCGGGGACGGCCGGGACGTGGATCGGCTCCTCGCCCTCCCGCTCGATCCGGACACCGGCCGGCCCGAGCGTGACCACCCAGGTGCCGACTCGCGAGAGGATCTCCTCGCGGCTCCACCCGGTCTTCTGGGTGATCAACGACGACTCGTACTCGTTCGAGAACAGGATCGCGGCACCGCCGTCCCGCGCCGGGTTCCCTCGAGGCGGCCACCGACCGGCGCCGCCATGCTATGACCCAGAGTACCGCCCGGCACGCCGTGGGCTTGCCCGAGCCGGAACAGCCGGCGACGATCACCCGTCGCGGCCGGTGGGGCAGCGGGTCGCACCACAGCAGCCCGGTTGGCGACAGACACCCATACTAATGCGCAGCCTCGTCCCAGCTCCGGCCGTAGCCCACCGACACCTCCAGCGGCACGCTCAACCTGTGTGCCGACCCCATTTCCCGGCGGACCAGCTCCTCGGCCGCCGCGCGCTCGCCGTCAGCGATCTCGAGCACCAGCTCATCGTGCACCTGGAGCAACGTTCGGCTGCGCAGGCCCTCGGCGGCCAGGGCACGGTGGACGTTGAGCATGGCCACCTTGATGATGTCGGCGGCACTGCCCTGGATGGGGGCGTTGAGTGCCATCCGCTCGGCCATCTCGCGACGCTGCCGGTTGTCGCTGGTGAGGTCGGGCAGGTAGCGACGACGGCCCAGGATGGTCTCGGTGAAGCCGTCCTTGCGCGCCTGGTCGACGACCGAGTGCAGGTAGTCGCGCACGCCACCGAACCGGGCGAAGTACTCGTCCATCAGACCGCGGGCCTCCTCGGTGGAGATCCGCAGCTGGGCGGACAACCCGAACGCCGAGAGGCCGTACGCCAGGCCGTAGTTCATCGCCTTGATCTTGGCGCGCTGCTCGGAGGTGACCTCGGTGGGCGCACAGCCGAACACCCGGGCCGCGGTCTCGGCGTGGAAGTCGAAGCGGGAGCGGAACGCCTCGATGAGCGCGGCGTCCTCGGAGAGGTGCGCCATGATCCGCATCTCGATCTGGCTGTAGTCGGCGGTCATCAGCTCGACGAACACGGTGCCAGTGCCATCGGCAGAGCCATCACCGACCACGAACGTCTCCCGGATCCGCCTGCCCGCGGCGGTGCGGATCGGCACGTTCTGCAGGTTGGGCTCGGTGGAGGAGAGCCGGCCGGTCGCCGCGATCGTCTGGCTGTAGGTGGTGTGGATGCGCCCGTCGTCGGCGACGGACTTGAGCAGCCCGTCGACGGTGACCTTGAGCCGGGTGGCGTCGCGGTGCAGCAACAGGTGGCGGAGGAACTCGTTGCCGGTGGCCCCGTAGAGGTTGGCCAGGGCGTCGGCGTCGGTCGTGTAGCCGGTCTTGGTGCGCTTGGTCTTGGGCATGCCGAGCTCGTCGAAGAGCACCACCTGCAGCTGCTTGGGCGAGCCGAGGTTGATCTCCTTGCCGATCACGGCGTAGGCGTCCTGCGCGGCCTGCTTGACCTGCGCGGCGAAGTCGGCCTCCAGGGCGGCCAGCGCCACCTGATCGACGGCGATGCCCGCGCTCTCCAGATCGGCCAGCACGTACTGCAACGGGAGCTCGAGATCGGCGAGCAGCTCGGTGCCGCCCCGCTCGGCCAGCTCGGCGTCGAGTGCATCGGCCAGCTCGGCGACGGCCTGGGCGGCCACCATCTGGGCTCGCGCACGGGCGGCGTCGGCCTCTTCTTCCCCACTCGGAGCGTCGGCGGCGAGCGCATCGGCGCCGAGCAGGGAGAGCTGGCCGTCCTCGGCCTCACCCTCGGCCCGCAGCTCACGGCGCAGGTAGCGCAGCGCGAGATCGGCCAGGTCGAAGCTGCGTTGCCCCGGCCGGGACAGGTAGGCCGCGAGGGCGGTGTCGGTGGTGAGCCCCGCGAGGGTCCAGCCGCGGCCGCGTAGCGCGTGCAGCACCGCTTTGACGTCGTGCGCCGCCTTGGGTATTGACAGATCGGCCAACCACTCCCCGAGTGCAGCCTCATCCCCTGGGGTGAGCGTGGGGACGTCGAGATAGCCGGCCTGCGCAACGCCCGCGGTGGCGCCCTCGGCCCGGGCC
>JBOHEP010000363.1:0-2169 GCA_050701075.1 Pseudonocardia sp.
CGCCACGTGGCCGGCGAGGCGGGTCTTGCCCTGCCCGCCCGGACCCGACATCCACAGCACCGAGACGTCCTCGGACGGTTCATCCAGCCACCCGGCGATCGCCGCCTCGTCCACCGGCCGCGCCCGGTACGGAACGGCTTCGCGCTGCGGATCGAGCAGATAACTCGGCTTGCGCCGCTGCGAGCGCGGCACCACGCCCAGCCGGGCCCCGGTCGGGGTCAGGAACTCCAGCCGATACATGGGCCGGTCCAGCAGGATGACGACGTCACCCGCGGCCGACCCGATCTGGATGTTGTGCCCGCCCACCGAGCCCGACATCGACGGACCGGGCACGACCAGCTCGGGCACGACCAGCTCGGGCACGACCGGCTCGGGCACGACCGGCTCGGGCACGACCCGGCGGCTACGGGCCACGTTCGACCCTGGCGTTACCACCCACCTGACCGAGCTGGATGTTGTCCCGACCCACCGACCCCGACATCGACACCCCGGGTCGGGCCGAGGCGTCCGAGCGGCGGGCCAGCCACAGCGACAGCGCCGCCGCGACCAGCGTCAACACCGCCACCGCCGCCCACGCCCACACGTTCGTCCCCCACTCCGTCGCCAGGTTGACCACAACCGCGACACCCGAACTCACCACCGCCGTCGCCACCGTCGACACCGCGACCCGCCACCCCAACCCGCCCGCCACCACCGTCACCTCCCGGTCGACGCACCGCGCCGCTCAACCCGTAACTCGTCGACGGCCCGCCGAGCGTAACGAACATGGGCCGACAGGTCGACGAGTTGCGGGCGGGCTTGATCCACGACGGTTGCGCCACTCAGGGCGGTACGACGGTGCAGCGATGATCGCATCAGCCGGTGATAGGGGCTCCCGATCCCGCGGCGTACGCGGCTCGACGCGAACATCGCGCCCGCTGACCTCGGCGAGCCGGTCGACGTCGACCCATGTGGCGGCAGTCGGGCCGCATCCCGGCGTTCTCCCAAGCCACCAGCAGCCGCGGTCCCTGCAACACCGACGGCAGCAACCCGAGCCCGCGCAGCGCGTCGACGGCGTCCTGGCCGCGCCCATCCGCCGGGCCGTCACCGCTGGTCGAACTCGCTTCCCATGCCTCGCAGCAGCTCGGCACGTGATCTCAGGCCACGCCGAGGTAGGCGTTCTTGACGGCGGGGTCGGCGAGCAGCTCGGTCCCGGTGCCGGTCCGCACCACGCACCCGGTCTCCAGCACGTAGGCGCGGTGCGCGCGCGCCAGCGCCTGGCTCGCGTTCTGCTCGACGAGCAGAACGGTGGTCCCGGTTGAGTTGATCTCCTTGATGATCCGGAAGATCTGTTGAATGATCTGCGGCGCGAGTCCCATCGACGGCTCGTCAAGGAGCAGCAGTTTCGGGCGGGCCATCAGCGCCCGGCCGATCGCGAGCATCTGCTGCTCCCCGCCCGACAGCGTCCCGCCGGACTGGCCCCGTCGCTCGGCAAGGCGCGGAAACAGCTCGAAGACGCGGTCCAGGTCCTCCCGGTAAGCGGGCTTCCGACGGTCGGAGCGGGTGTAGGCGCCCATGTCCAGGTTCTCCAGCACCGTCATCCCGGGGAACACCCCCCGCCCCTCCGGGGCCTGACAGATGCCACGGCGGACCCGTAGGTCGGCCCGCAGCCGCGTGATGTCGTCACCCTCGAACACGATCTTCCCCGCGCTGACCGGGAGCAGGCCGGAGATCGCACCCATGGTGGTGGTCTTCCCGGCCCCGTTCGCCCCGATCAGCGCGACGATCTCACCAGGCGCCACGACGACCGATACTCCGTTCAGGGCCTGAATCCGCCGGTAGTGGACGGAGACGTCGACGAGCTCAAGAAGCGGGGTCATCGGAGACCCCCAGGTAGGCGGCGACGACAGCAGGATCCGCACGCACCTCGTGCGGCTTCCCCGAAGCGATCTTCCGGCCGAACTCCAGCACGACGATCCGGTCGGTCACCCCCATCACCAGTCGCATGTCGTGCTCGATGACCAGCACGGTGTACCCGTCCTCCCGGATCTTGTGGATCAGGTCCATGAGCTGGCCCTTCTCCGTGGGGTTGAACCCGGCCGCCGGTTCGTCCAGGCACAACAGCTTCGGTTCGGTAGCGAGCGCGCGGGCGATCTCCAGCCGTCGCTGGTAGCCGTAGGGCAGGTTGCG
>JBOHEP010000364.1:0-4188 GCA_050701075.1 Pseudonocardia sp.
CCCAGAACGACGGCGAGTGGCCGACACCGCCCACGGAACTGAACGTCCCCTACGCGCTCGTCGTGACGATCATCCTGGTGGCGTCCTCGTTCACCTGCCAGTACGGCGTGTTCGCCGCCGAACGCGGCGACGTGTTCGGGCTGCGCCGCTGGTACATGCTGACGCTGATCATGGGCACGGCGTTCGTACTCGGCCAGGTCAACGAGTACCGCGTGCTGATCACCGAGCACGACACCACCCTGTCCTCCAGCGCTTACGGCACCGTGTTCTACCTCACCACCGGCTTCCACGCGTTGCACGTCACCGGGGGGCTGATCGCGTTCATCTATCTGCTGGTCCGCACGAAGCTGAGCAAGTTCACCCCGGCGCAGGCCACCGCGGCCATCGTCGTGTCGTACTACTGGCACTTCGTCGACGTGGTGTGGATCGGCCTGTTCGCCGTCATCTACTTCATCAAGTGAGCACGACCGTCCAATGGGCCCCGACCGATATCCCAGACCCCGCACCGAACGACCGCGCTGGCTGGCTGTACCAATTGACTGGAAGACGCCGACGATGACCACCACACCACTCGCCGATTCGGGTCAGAGGTCGGCGCCGCGGGCCCGTAGCCGGTTCCGGCGACGGATGGCCGGCGCGATCGCGCTGGGCCTGGGCCTGCTCACCGCGGGCGGGCTCTACACCGCCTTCTCCCCACAGCCGCAGGTCGCCCTCGCCCAGGGCGACGGCGCATTGATCGCCGTGGGTCAAGAGCTCTTCGACAACCACTGCATCACCTGCCACGGCCCGAACCTGCAGGGTGTGCAGGACCGCGGGCCGAGCCTGATCGGCGTCGGCGACGCGGCGGTGTACTTCCAGGTCTCCAGCGGCCGGATGCCGCTGGCCCGCCAGGAGGCCCAGGCGCAGCGCAAGCCCCCGATCCCGCAGTTCGACCCGCACACCGAGCAGGGTCAGGCCAACCTCAACGCGCTCAGCGCGTTCGTCCAGGCCAATGGTGGCGGGCCCACCCGTCCCGAAGCCACCGGCGTGGCTCTGCGCGGGGACGACCCGGCTCGCGGCGGTGAGCTGTTCCGGCTGAACTGCGCGGGTTGCCACAACTTCACCGGCACCGGCATCGCGCTGTCCTCTGGCAAGTCCGCGCCCACGCTCGATCCGGCGAACGAGCAGCAGATCTACACCGCGATGCTCTCGGGGCCGCAGAGCATGCCGAAGTTCTCCGACCGCCAGCTCACACCGGAGGAGAAGCGGGACATCATCGCCTACGTCAAGTCGGTCACCGACGGGAACAACAACCCCGGCGGGAACGGCCTGGGCGGCATCGGCCCGACCGCCGAAGGCGTGATCGCGTTCGTGATCGGCCTGTCGGTGATGATCGGTTTCGCACTGTGGATGGGAGCGAGGTCATGACCCTCTCACGGCAGGACCGACCGGAGGTCACCGCAGCCGACGTCGACGACATGGCGCCGGAGCAGCTCGCCCGGCTGGCGCACGAGCTCGACGACGTCGAGGTCATCCACAACCAGCGGAAATGGCCCGTGCCCGGCACGCGGGCCGAGAAGCGCGCCGAACGTGCGGTTGCCGTGTGGTTCGCACTCTCGGCGCTGTCCGGTCTCGCGTTCGTCATCGCCTTCATCTTCTGGCCCTACGAGTACCGGTCGCCGTTCGAGGAGGGCTACACCGCCTACGCCCTGTACACCCCGATCATCGGCGCCACGTTCGGCATCGCGGTGACCGCGATGGGCGTCGGCATGGTCGTGTATGTCAAGAAGTTCTTTCCCGATGACGTCTCGATCCAGCAACGCCACGACGGAGCGTCCGACGAGGTCGCCCGCCGGACCGTGCTGGCCCAGCTGGCCGAGGCCGGCCAGGACACCACCTTGGCGCGCCGCTCGCTGATCAAGCGATCCGCTGGCGTCGCCATGGGGATCTTCGGGCTCGGGCTCGGCGTCGCCGCGGTCGCCCCGCTGGTCCGCAACCCGTGGAAGGGCGGCGACCAGGCCGCGCTCTGGGTCACCCCGTGGGCACCGGTCAATGGCGAGACGGTCTACCTGCGCCGGGACACCGGCATACTCGGCGAGGTCTCGCTGGTCCGACCCGAAGACCTGGCTGTCGGGTCGATCGAATCGGTGTTCCCCTTCCGGGAGGAGGAGCGCGGTGACGAGGAAGCCCTGCTGCACGCGCAGCGCGCCTCCGACGCCTCCGTCATGCTGATCCGGCTGCGCCCCGACCTCGAGGTGATCAAGCGCTCCGGTCAGGAGGACTTCAACTACGGCGACTTCTACGCCTACTCGAAGATCTGCACGCACCTCGGCTGCCCCGCGTCGCTCTATGAGCAGCAGACCGGCCGCCTGCTCTGCCCGTGCCACCAGTCGCAGTTCCTCGTCACGCAGTACGCCCGGCCGGTGTTCGGTCCGGCCACCCGTGCGCTGCCGCAACTACCCATTACGGTGAACGAAGAGGGATACTTCGTTGCGCGGAGCGACTTCATCGAACCCGTCGGACCAGCCTTCTGGGAGCGGAGACCATGAGCGCGATCACGACGCCCACCTCGTCCGGCGGCGACCGCATGGCGAAGGTCGGCAACTCCCTCGACGAGCTCGACCAGCGGTACCACCCCGCAGCCGGGCTGCGCCGGTCGTTCAACAAAGTCTTCCCGACACACTGGTCGTTCCTGCTCGGTGAGGTCGCGCTGTACAGCTTCATCGTGCTGCTGCTATCGGGCACCTACCTGGCTCTGTTCTTCGACCCGTCCATGGCCGAGGTCATCTATGACGGACCGTTCGACAACCTGCGCGGCGTAGCCATGACGCGGGCCTTCGAGAGCACCCTGGAACTGTCATTCGAGGTGCGCGGCGGGCTGTTCGTCCGTCAGGTCCACCACTGGTCGGCGTTGATGTTCATGTGCGCGATGGTCGCCCACATGTTCCGCACCTTCTTCACCGGCGCGTTCCGCAAGCCGCGCGAGGCGAACTGGATCATCGGCGTCCTGCTGCTGTTCCTGGGCTTCATGGAGGGCTTCACCGGCTACTCGCTGCCCGACGACCTGCTCTCAGGCACCGGGCTGCGGATCGCGTCCGGCTTCATCCTGTCGATTCCGATCATCGGCACCTGGAGCCACTGGGCACTGTTCGGCGGGGAGTTCCCGGGCACCGAGATCATCCCACGGCTCTACATCGTGCACGTACTGCTGATCCCGGGCATCCTTCTCGCGCTGATAGCACTGCACGTCGGGCTCGTGTGGTACCAGAAGCACACCCAGTTCCCCGGCCCCGACCGCACCGAGCGCAACGTGGTCGGCATCCGGATCCTGCCGTCCTTCGCCGCGAAGGGCGGGGCGCTCACCTTCATCACCATCGGTGTGATCGCGGTGATGTCCGGGATATTCCAGATCAACCCGGTATGGAACTTCGGGCCGTACAACGCCTCCCAGATCTCGGCTGGCTCACAACCGGACTGGTATGTCCTGTTCACCGAGGGGATGCTCCGGATCTTCCCACCCTGGGAGATCTACATCGGCGACTACACGATCCCACCGGCGTTCTGGGCAAGCCCGGTGTTCCTTCCGATGCTCTACATTCTCGCCGCGGCCTATCCGGCGATCGAGCGGAGATTCACCAAGGACAACGCGCTGCACAACCTGCTCCAGCGGCCACGGGACGCCCCTGTTCGCACGTCGCTCGGGGTCATGGGGATCTCGTTCTACATGGTGCTGGTGCTCAGCGGCGTCAACGACTGGATCGCCTACTACTTCGACATCTCGCTCAACGCCACGACCTGGGCCGGCCGGATCGGCGTTCTCGTGGTACCACCGATCGCCTACTGGGTCACCTACCGGATGTGCCTGGGCCTGCAGCGCTCCGACCGCGCCGTGCTCGAACACGGCCTGGAGACCGGCATCATCAAGCGGCTTCCGCACGGCGAGTTCATCGAGGTGCACCAGCCCCTGGCCGGGGTCGACCCACACGGCCACCCGATCCCGTTGGCCTACCAGGGCGCCTCGGTGCCGAAGCGGATGAACCAGCTGGGCTTCGGCGGCGCACCGGTCCAGGGTTCATTGCTCTCCCCGGACCCGGTCGAGGAGACCGTGGCGCTGGAACGGGCCAAGGCGATCGAGGCCGCCGCAGAGGCGGCGGCGCACAACGGCCACCTCGCCAACGGCCACCCCGCAACCGTGGACGGCGGGATCCC
>JBOHEP010000365.1:0-2850 GCA_050701075.1 Pseudonocardia sp.
GACTCTGTGCACCCTGTGGAAGCCCTCGTGCCCGGAGTGCGCGGCAAGATACTCGCAGCCTGTCTACGCTCCGACGAGCCGATGACCATGCGGGCCCTCGCTCACCTGGCCGGGGTCAGCCCAGGCCGCGCTGGTCATCAACCAGCTCGACGATCTCGGACTCGTTCATCGCCAGCAGGCAGGTCGATCACTGCTGGTCACGCTCGTCGACGAGAGTCCCGTGATCGCCGTACTCCGCCGCGTGGCCGACCTGAGATCCGAGACGCTACGACGCTGGCAGGAACGCGCCCGCCGGCTGACTCCCCCGCCGGCGAGCATGGCCGTCTACGGCTCATGGGCGCGCGGCGAGGCACGGTCGGACTCCGACATCGACATCATGATCGTCCTGCCGAGTTGGTTGGATGACACAGCCAAGGACGCGTACCGCGAGCAGGTCGCCGACTGGTGTGCTTATGCCAGCCAGGTCGCGGGCCTGCCGGTCTCCCCCCTCGTCATCGACTCCCACGACAGCGGCTCGGCGAACTCTGGGACAACATCCGCCGCGACGCCGAACTCATCGCCGGCGGCGACCCGAGGACGGTGTTGGGTGCCGCGTAGTACCGGCCAGAGGGTGCCCGTCGAGCCGCGCGACGCGATCGCTCATCAGAAGCAGGCCGAGGAGCATCTTCGGGCGGCCAGTATTGCCTGATCCAAGGCAACTTCAACGCAGCGGCTGGGACGGCCGTCGAAGCGGGCATCAACGCGGCCGACGCGGTGGCCGGCATGAACCTCGGACGGCGGTGGAAGGGGACCACACGAGCACGCAGCGGACTTCGTCGCCAAGGCAGGGGAGAAGGTAAGGCAAGGAGGTCGCACGTGAGCTGAGGCGGATGTTTCCGCTCAAGACGCAGGCCCACTACGAGCCCGCGCAAGTGTCGGCGACCAAGGCGCGCAATGCGGTAACCGCCGCCGAGCGTGCCGTCGGCATCGCCCGACGGGTGATCGTTCGCGCTCGCTGAGCGCGGTTCGACGGGCGGCCGGAGGGTCTGCGCCAGCCCCGCATGATCTGCCATGCTGTGCCGGTGGAGCTGCGACCCGGACTGGAGTTGGCGGACTCGGATGTGGCCGAGTTCGCGATCAGGCACGGCATACGGCGCCTCGCGCTGTTCGGCTCCGTACTTCGCACAGACTTCAACGCCGAAAGCGACATCGACGTTCTGGTCGAGTTCATCCCTGGACGCACGCCGGGCCTGTTCGCGTTGGCGGCCATGGAGCGGGAGTTCGAGGAGCTGCTGGGCCGGCGGGTGGATCTGCGTACCTATCAGGACCTCAGCCGGTACTTCCGCGACGACGTCGCGGCTCGGGCCCGCGTTGTCTACGCAGCCTGACGCGGTCCGCCTGCGGCACATCCGCGACGCCGCGCAGAGAGCGACCGAGTCTGTGCCGGACGTACGCGTGAGGATTTCGATACGGACGACATGCTCAGGCTGGCGCTGACGAAGCTCGTGGAGATCATCGGTGAGGCCGCCAAGCATCTCGGTCCCGAGACCCGGCGGCGCTTCCCCGACGTTCCGTGGTCCGACGCGGCGCGGACCCGGGACCGACTTGTTCACCACTACTTCGACATCGACCTTGATGTGCTCTGGTCGACGGTCAGCAGTGATCTACCGCAACTGCTGAAGGGTCTCGGAAACGAGAAGAGCTGAAGCCGTCCGATGCGTTGCTGGGGCAACCCCGGGAAAATCCACACCATCCGGGTCGGGGCACACCCGGAAAGGGCCACCAATGATCACCGTCGACATCGTCGCCGACCTCAACGACAAAGACGAGACGGGCCACATCTGGACCTACCTCTCCGGAGCACGTCAGCAGAGCCTGATCCATCCCGGCAACGTCGTGCTCGCCGGGGACGCCGACGCACAAGCCGTGTGCGAAGTCCTCGATCTCGTCGAGGAGCCGACCGGCACCATCGTGCATCTGCGTCTGTTGCCCGGCACCTTCCAGGACTACAGCGAACTGATCCACCGCGCCGGCACCCCGCCTGAGCCGACCGATCCTCCTCACGTCGGCGCGCTGCGGAGGGCTTCCTCCTGACGGGTGCGTGCGCTGGTCGGCGGCCGTCCGCAATGGACGGACAGGTGCAGGAGCACGCTACTCGCCGAGGTGCAGGCCGACGCCCGATCGGCCAGCTTCCTCGTTGTGGCCGGGCGGGCGCACGAGGCCGAACGCGCCCTCGGCTACGCCCCGGTGATCGACGCGTTCGGTGCGTCTGGTCGACGACACCCAACCACCGTTGATTCCACGACAGGTGGTTACTCGCGGATCAGTTGGAGGCCCTCGTGCTCGGCGAAGTCGACGAAGTCCTTGATGTTGAGGGTGGCCAGTGGGACGTCGCGCGCGATGCAGCAGGCGGCGATCCAGGTGTCGTTGGCTGGCCGCGGGCGTCCGCGAAGGCGAAAGTATGCAGGCAACTCGCCCCAGCCCTTGGCGACGTTAAGGCTGTACGGCAGGACGACGACTTGGTTGAAGAAGTTGCGTATTCGACTCCCTCATCGACGAACGTGTGCCCGACCCCCAGCCCAACCGCGAGGCCTGCCACGAGCTCGTGATGGACGCCCTGCCACCGACGGCACGCCCCGCGGTGAAGGAGCTGTGGCTCACGAGACCATGCCCGCGTCTCTACCCACCGGCGCGTCGGGAGTACTTCCTCGGCTGGGCCGAGGGTCAGTCTCGGGCGCTGCTCAGCGTGCTCGAGACGCTCGGCGTAGAGACGTCCGACGAGGTCAGGGTTCGGATCACCGGCTGTCGCGATCTCGACCAGCTCGACTCGACGGGCGACGACCTGTTCTCATGAGTGCGCCAGAGCCGAGG
>JBOHEP010000366.1:0-6832 GCA_050701075.1 Pseudonocardia sp.
CGTCCTGAGCCAGGATCAAACTCTCCAACAAAAACTGGCCCAACAAAACCCGCAAAACACCACGGGCAAAAACAAACTGGCACAAAACCAATCCATGATCACACCACATCCAAAGACACATGACATCAAAAGACAGCATGACATCCAAAAGACATGGCACAGTTCGACACACTGTTGAGTTCTCAAAAGACACCCGCACACCATCGAACGCTGCAAGGCGTTGTCCGGGGCTGTTGTTCCCACTGTTACGTATCCCACTGTACACCTCTGGGTCCTAGCGGATCCCGAGGGTCTGGTGGAGTGATCTGCGGGGCCCTGCTGACCGGGCCGTGAAGGCTTCGTTCTGTCCGGTGTCCCGCTGACAAAGGGAAAGTTACGCGAGCGGGTGACGCCGCGTCAAATCGCCACCCCTGCATGACGGTGACCTGCGGTAACGGGGCAGTCATAGATCATTTGGAGCTGTCGTGGGAGAGTTCGTCCACGGCGGACGGTCGCGGCGGCGATGGCCTGGCACGGCCGCCCGGGGCCGCATTTTCGGCGTCCTGACCTGCGGAGACCACGGCGCCTCCAGCATCGGGGAGGACGTCGGGTCGCCCCGTGAGGTGCCGTCCGTCCCCGGCGGCGCTCACCACGGAATCCGCAGCTTTCTCGCTCTGCGCGACAGGCGGTGCATCTCCCGTGGCCAGACGGTGCAACATCGCGTTGTAGGCAGCGAGGTCGGACCCGCCGTCCGCGTCCGCGCGGCGATCATCGCGTCTGGCGGACCGTTCGTCGAGGCGGGACCACTGCACCAGCAGTGCGATCACGACGAGCAGCAGGGGAATCTCGCCGGAAGCCCAGGCCAGGCCACCTCCGAGTTGCTGGTCACGCAGCGGATCAGGGACCCACGGGAGCGCGAGGCCGCGATAGAACTGCCCACCGATCACCTCGTTCGCGCTCATCAGCGCCACACCGAAGAAGGCATGGAACGGTACCGAGGCGAACACCACGGCCATCCGAGCCACCGGAGGGAGCCGGCGCGGAGCCGGATCGACCCCGACGAGCGGCCAGAAGAACAGCGCCCCGGTGACGAGGAAGTGCAGGTTCATGCCGACGTGAGCCCCGTGCTCGGGCAGCGCGGCGGCGAACAGCTCGGAGAAGTACAGCGCGTAGTAGCTACCGACGAACAGCGGCAATGACACCAGCGGGTGCGTGAGCCACCGCGCCGACGGGGAGTGCACCGCGGCCAACAGCCACTCACGAGGACCCGGCGGACCGCCTCGACCCGCGGACCGAAGGGATCGAAGCGCAAGCGTCACCGGAGCACCGAGCACGAACAGGATCGGCACCAGCATCGACAGGATCATGTGCTCGGCCATGTGGACGCTGAACATCGCCGGCCCATACCGGCCGATCCCCGAGCTCGTGGCGATCAGCAGGGCAGCACACCCACTGAGCCAGGCCACCGTCCGCCCGACGGGCCAGGCGTCCCCCCGCCGCCGGAGCCGCCACACGCCTGCCAGGTAGACGGCGACGCCGAGCAGCGCGGCGGTGCCGAAGATGAGGTCGAACCGCCACTCCAGGGCGAGCCGCACCAGCGTGGGCGGACCACTCAGGTCGTACCCCAGCAGCACTTCGGTGCGCGACGGCGGGCCTTCGGCGCCGTCCGGGGGCGCGCTGGCGCCCAGCGCAACGGCGAGACCGATGGTGCCCAGCATCAGCAGCACCTCGACGCCACCGAGTCGCAGCAACGCGCCCGGCTCGCCGCGGGCGGCGCGGTCCACACTGTTCCGGCGGTGCAGCGCGCCCAGGACACCCAGGGCGATCAGGGCCGCGGTCTTCGCCAGCACCAGGAGCCCGTAGGTACTGCCGAACAGCTCGGCGACGGGGACGCGGATCAGTGCGTTCACCACGCCGGTGGCCGCCAGCACCACCCAGCAGACCAGCGCGAGCCGGGAGAACCGGGGTACCGCCGTCGCGAGCGCCGCGTCGCGGTCCGGCCCGCTCGCCGCGGCCAGCGCGAGCACGGCCACCAACCCGCCCACCCACAGGGATGCGGCGAGGACGTGCAGCATGAGGCTGTCGGTGGCGAGATCGTGCGCGCCGCCGACAGCCGAGTGCCCGGTGAGGGTCACCGGCAGCGGTCCGATCAGCGCCAACCCGAACAGGACCACGCCCCATCCCCACGTCAGCACGCTGCGACAGCCGATCAACACCAGAAGCGCCACCACTGCGGTCAGCGCCCAGGCGGTGGCGCTGGTGAGCCGCGGCACGACGTCGACGAGCAACCCGGGTCGGAGCACCTCGCCGACCGGCCGGCCGAGTGCGTCGGCGACCGACAGCGGGACCATGATTAGTGCGGTCGCCGACCACCCCACCGACGCGTACGAGCCGGTCCGCAATGCGCGGTACCCGGCCACGTCGAGATAGCCCGAGCGTTGGGGGGCCACCAGGAACGCCGCCAGCAGCAGCGCCCCGATGGTCACGACCATGCACACCTCGGCGAGCGCCCGCACCGCCGGCAGGCCGACCGTGGTCAGCGTCCCCGGGTCGGGCAGCCCGAGCGCGGCGACCGGAGTGGCGCCGGACAGTGCGGTGAGCCCGGCCGCGGCCAGCACGGCAACGGCGGCTCCCATGACCACCACGCCGGTGACGCCGGACGGCGGCCGCGTGGACGGGGCGGCCGGATCGGCGGTCGTCTGCACCATGGAACAAGGCTATGCCTGGCGAGGGCACGGGCCGTTGTGCCCGGTAGGGCACGGGCCGCGCGGGACCAGCGGCGGTGGCTGGCACACTGCGCCGGTGACCGTCGACGACGCGGGAGCCGCGACGGAACGCCTGCTCCGCGCGGCCACCGGCACGCCCGGCGGGGGGCCACTGCCCTGGGTCGCCGCACCGCTCCAGGAGGCGGATCGGGTCCTCGACCTCGGCTGCGGGGCCGGACCGCTAGCCGACGAGCTACGCCCCGGTCATTGGGTGGGCGTCGATCACGCCGGCACCTCGGCAGGGCGGCGGCCGCGGGTGCGCGGCGCATCGACCGCCCTGCCGATCCGCACCAACGCCGTCGACGCCATCTGCCTGCTGCTCACCTTGCCGCACCTCGCCGGCCTCGACGACGTGTTCGCGGAGATCCGGCGCGTGCTGCGGCCGGGCGGCACCCTGGTCACGGTGGTGCCGTCGGTGTCCATGCGCTCGGTACAGGACTGGCGGCTCGCCCGGCTGCTGCGGCCGGTGCGCCGTGGCGCCTGGCGCAACCGGTCGGGCCTGGACGGCGCCGGGTGGCTGCTGGCCGCAGCCGACTTCGCGGTGATCGGCGATGATCGCGTTCCGTTCGCGCTGCCGATCCCCGACGCCGAGACCGCCGCCGGCGTCGTCGTGGATCTGACGACCGCCGGCATCTGGCCACCGGGCCTGCCCGCCACCGTGCGCGCACATCTGGCTGAGGAGCTCGGTCGCCGCGCCGGCCCCGGTCGGGTGCTGCCGATTCCCCTGCGCAGGCTGACCGCTCGGCGCTGAACCAGACGGCGCTGAACCAGACGGCGCTGAGTCAGGTCGCCGCGGCACCCACGAAGCTCGGCGGACCGGCTTGCGCAGGCGCCGGGTCGTCGAACAGATCGGCGACCACGCAGGTGATGTTGTCCGGGCCGCCCCCGGCGTTGGCGAGCTCGATGAGCCGCTCCACGACGGCCGCGGGCCCGGCGACGGAGGTGAGCACGTCGTGCAGGTCGGCGTCGGCCAGCACCGCGGTCGCGCCGTCGGAGCAGAGCAGGTAGCGATCGCCGAGCCAGGCCTGGTGCACGAAGAGGTCGGGATCCACGTCGCCACTTTCCTGCAACGTGCGGACCAGCACCGATCGGCGCGGGTGCTCGGCGGCCTCGGCGGCGGAGATGCGGCCCTCGTCCACGAGCGCCTGGACGAGCGTGTGGTCCCGGGTGAGCCGGGTGAGCTCGCCGTCGCGCAGCAGGTAGGCGCGGGAGTCGCCGATGTGGGCAAACCCGATCCGGGTGCCGTCGACGAGCATGGCGACGACGGTGGTGCCGGTCCCGCTCAGCTCCGGATCGCGCCGGGCCGCCTCGGTGAGCCGCGTCGCGGCATCCTCGAGGGCGCCGCCCAGGGCCGCCAGCAGGTCGACCTCGGCCAGGTCAGCGCCGTTGAGGCTGGTGTCGAGATCGGCGAGCGCGGCGAGGGCGAGCGCGCTCGCGACCTCGCCGTGCGCATGGCCGCCCATCCCGTCGGCGACGGCGAGCAGGCGCGAGCTGGTGCAGGCGGAGTCCTGATTCATCGACCGAACACGACCGATGTCGGAGCCGGCCGCGGAGCGCAGCGTCGGAGGCATGTGGTCAGCCTCTCATCCCGCCGTCGGGCCTCTCCGTCAGGAGTTGCCCGGTGCGCGGATCGCCAGCAGGACCGCCGTCTCCAGCTCGGTGGCGGCGGCGTCGAGATCCAGCCCGGGGTCACTGACCCACTCCGCGACGACCCCGTCCAGCGCGCCGCCGATGGCGAGGGCCAGCACGCGGGTGTCGAACGGGCGGAACCGACCGGCCCGCTGCCCGAGGCCGAGGATTCCCGCTACCGCCTGCCACCGCCCCGAAGCCGCCGGTGATCCCGGAGCCATCGTCCGGGACCCGTCCCGATCCTGACCGAGGCCCTCGACGATGACGCGGACGTGCGTCGGGTGGTCGCGCAGGTAACCGATCGCCCCACGCAGGTACGCGACCAGCATCGCCTCCGGGTCGGCCGCGGCGACGACCCGCTCCCCGACCACCGTCGCAAAGCCGGTGAGCACGTACGTCAACGTCGCCTCGACCACGTTGTCCTTCGAGGTGAAGTGGTACAGGACCGCTGCCTTGGAGATGCCGGCTCTGGCGGCGATCCCGGAGAGCGACGTGCCGGCGTAGCCCCGCTCGGCCATCAGCTCGACCGTGCAGTCGACGATCTGCCGGCGCCGTGCCTCCTCGGTGAAGGTCAACGGCCGTGGCTCGTTCATCGCCGTAGCTCGTTCATCACAGCTCGTCAGACATCGCGGGACGCGACTCGCCATACCGCGACGGCGCCGATCAGGACCGTCCAGGCGATCAGCGAACCGATGGCCGTCGCGGCGCTGAGGAACTCCGCCTGGCCGGGCTCGGAGGCACCCGAGATCCCGTGCAACGCCGCCGAGGGAAGGAGCGGCGCGGCGGCGTCGAGGCCGGGGATCCAGTGGAGAACGGTCGGGAGGGCCAGCAGGGCGAGAGCGGTGACGACCCCGCCGCCGGTGCTCCGGACCACCAGTGCCGCGGCCACCGCCACCAGTGCGTAGAACACCGCTGTGAGCACCGAGCCCGCGGCGAGCCGCACCAGGGCGGCCTCGAGCGGGGCCGCCGACACGACCATGAGCTGTCCGACGAATGTGCACAGCGTCGCCGCAACGGCCCCGACGACTGCGGCGACGGCTCCGGTGACGGCCAGCTTCGCGAGCACTACCCGGCCGCGCCGGGGCGTCAGGACGAAGGTCAGCTGCGCGAGCCCGGTCGCATACTCCGACCCCGCGAACGACGCACCCATCACGATCAGCACGATCATGGCGACGTCGACGCCCAGCAGCGCCGCTTCGACGACCGTGGTCGACGGTAGCGCGGCGACGGCGGTGCCCTGCGTGATCGGCAGGCTCATCACGAACAGCAGCGCCATCAGGACCGAGACGAGCACGGCGATGACGGCCAGCCACGGCAAGGAGCGGACGGTGTGGAACTTGGTCCACTCCGCTCGTAGCGGGACTCGGGTCTGTGTGGTCATGCTGGTTGCTCCTCCCGCTCGCCTGCCGTGAGCTGTAGGAAGGACTCCTCCAACCCGCTGGCTCGAACCGCGAGCTCGCGCAGGGCGATGCCGTGTTCGAGCGCCAGGCGGCCGATGCGTTCGGCGGACAGGCCGAGCGCATCGGTGTTCTTGTCGAACGTCGCGCCGGCCTCGCGCAGGACCTCATGAAGCCTGGGTGCCGCGGCGGCGTCGGCAGGTGCGACGCGCACCGCCGCGGCCCGCAGACGCAGCTCGGCGACGTCGAGCGAGTCGATCAGCTTCCCCCGGCCGATCACGACGACCCGGTCCGCGGCCTGCTCCATCTCGTTCATCAGGTGGCTGGAGACGAACACGGTACGGCCCTGCACGGCGAGGCCCTTGAGCAGTTCGCGGACCCAGCGGATCCCCTCCGGGTCGAGCCCGTTGAGCGGCTCGTCCAGCAGCAACACCGCCGGATCGCCGAGCAGCGCCCCGGCGATGCCGACCCGCTGGCGCATCCCGAGGGAGAATGTGCCCAGCCGCCGGTCCGCCGCGTCCGCGACCCCGACGAGGCCCAGCACCTCCTCCACCCGCGACCGCGCGATCCCCGCCGCGTCGGCCATCCACCGCAGGTGGGAACGGGCGGTGCGACCGGGGTGCATGCACCGTGGATCGAGGAGCGCGCCCACCTCCCTGGCGGGGGCGTGCAGGTCGCGGTAGGCCCGGCCGCCGATGGTCGCCGAACCCGAGCTCGGGGCGTCGAGGCCCATGATCAGGCGCATCGTCGTCGACTTGCCGGCGCCGTTGGCTCCGAGGAACCCGGTGACCGCGCCCGGTGTGACGTCGAAGGACATGCCATCGACGGCGTGGACGTCGCCGTATCGCTTGGTCAACTCCCGTGCGCTGATCATTTCGCTCCCCCGATGTCTGACCCATTGGTTACGGTACTGACCGAACGGTTGGTTGTCGTCCGAGTATTGCCGGGCGGCCTCGGACCACCGGCCTGCCCCGGCAGCTACGCTCGCGGGGGACGGTTTCGTGAACCGCGCTGCCCTCGTAGCTCAGCTGGATAGAGCAAGAGCCTTCTAATCTCTAGGTC
>JBOHEP010000367.1:0-11897 GCA_050701075.1 Pseudonocardia sp.
GGACCTGGGCGCGCGGGTCGCCGTGGCGCTGCCAGCGCCGGTAGTGCGTCCGGCAGTACCCGTGCGCCTTGTGCCTGCCCTCGCAGCCGGCCACGGTGCAGCGCCGGCCCCCGGCCACCACCGGAGTGGCGGCGGCCGGGGGCGCGCTCGACGGCGCCGGGGTCGTCTCGGTCACCGGGTCCTCCGGTGCAGGGCGGTGGCGTAGTCGGCGGCCTCGGTGAGCTGGGCCGGTGTGGGCTCGGGCCGGGTGCTGGTGGTGGCCCACTGCTCGGCGATCTGGGCGGCGTGCGCGACCAGCGGCGCGACCACGGGGGCGTGCCCCTGCGGGCGGCCCGGCTCGTGCAACGACAGGTCGCACTTGCCCAGCGCCTCACGAACGCGGCGGACGACGCCGGGGCGCTGGCGGTCGTGCCAGTCCCCCGCGCGCAGCCACGACCCGGTCTCGGGGCCGTAGGCGTCAGCGTGCGCGCAGCGCAGCCACAGCAGTTCCTCGATCACGTGCGGGTGCCACAGCCAGCACGCGCCCAGCTCGGTGTGCGGGAACCGCAGGTACACCCGGTCGAGCCACTCCACCAGGTCGGCCAGCATGATGACGGCCACCTCCGGGTCGGAGACCAGCAGCCACGACCACATCACCGCCTCCCCGCCCTCGCCGCCCTTGGCGTCGGCGGGCTCGACGGGGTCCTCCTCGGGCTGGTCGCCCGCGACGGGCGGGCGGGCGACGGCGGGCTCGCCCGGGGTGCGGGCGGGCGCGGGCGCGGGGATCAGCGGCGGGGTGGTGACGAGTGCGACCAGGCGGGCGACGTCGTCGGCGAGCCGACGGACCTGATCGTTCAGCTCGGTGGTCTTGCGCGCGTTGCGATCGACCGCCTTCGCGATCGCCCGGACCTGGTCGTCGGCGACCCGCGCGCCCCGCCCGGCTGTGCGGGCTGCGGCGGCAGCCGGGGCGGGAGTGGTGCCGGCGGTGGGTCCGCCGGTCTGCGAGTCGGCGTTCGTGGTCTCGTCCATCACCATCGCCGACCCTCGAAGATCACGGCCTCGTCGTCCCAGTCGCTGCCGATGACGTCCCCGTCGGCGCCGCGTTCGGGCCCGGCGGCGGTGTCGTCGGTGTGCCAGCGCACGAGCTGCTCGCGCCGCTCGCCGTCGGTCGACCGCTCCAGGCGGTGCGTGGTGAGAGCACCGGCGGCGTCGCCCATCATCTGCTCGTAGCTGCGCGGGTCGCCGCCCCTGACCTGCTCCCAGGCATCCCGCTCGCCCGCGTAGTCCGGCGGCGCATCGCCGCAGGAGGGCGTCTGGTCGGCGGTGGCGGTCTGCTCGGCGGTGCCGGGGTGGCGCTGCTCGGGCACCGGGACGGGTGGGCGGTGGGTGTGGGCGATGGCCTCGATGTCGTGGGAGTCCATCGCCCAGTGGTGCACCGAGATCCCGATCCGGTCGGAGGTGTCGTCCAGGTATTCGCTGATCGCCGTCCGGGCCTGCTCGGGGGTGAACCCGCGCCCGGTCAGCTCCTCGGCCGCCTCGTGGTGGCTCAGCGCCACCTCGGCGGGCCCGGTGGGCGCCCACCACGCCGGATCGTCGCGGCTCGGTGCTCCGGGGTCGGTCGCGCCGCCCGCGTCTCGGGCGGGCTCCTCGCCGTCGGCGCGCAGCGCGGCCAGGCGGGCGCCGATCCGCTCCAGGTCGTCGGTCGGCCCGGGCACGTAGGTGCCTGCAGCGATCTCGGCCTCGGTGCGGCGGGCCTGCTCGCGCATCCAGTCCGGCATCTCCGCCTCGACCGGCTCCCCGGCATCGGCGGCCCGGTCCGGCACCAGGGACGGGCGGCCGGCCTCCACACGGGCGACCTCGGCGTCGTCGCCCCGGGCGTGCGCAGCGGCGATCGCGCCGATCTCGGCGGCGGTGTAGGCGTCGGCCGAGTCGAACGTGTGCACGACCGCATCCGGGGCGCCCGCCTCGTGGACCGATCCCGACTCGTCGAGCAGCCGGGTCCGCTCGATCTCCGCAACCTCGGCCGGGTCCTGCGCTTCGCGGACGTAGCGGGCGAACGTCGCCGCCTCCTCGATCAGCGCCGCCCGCGCCGCCGGGTTCTCGGCGTGCCTAGCCTGCGACACCAGCGCTCCCGTCACCCGTGCGGCGTTGAGCCGCCGGACGGGGTCGTGGCCGTCCTGCCCGGTCATGCGGGTGGCGATGGCGTACAGCTCGCCGGGCTCCAGCACCGGCGGGCCTTCCAGCCCGGTGCGCCACGCCTCGACCTGCTCGTGGGCGTGCACGCCGGTCCCGGCCAGCGCGGTCAGCCGCTGCGCGGCCTGCTCGACGGTGTACTCGGTGACGCCGACAGCGCGTTCGGACTCGACCTGGTCGACCAGATCGGCCCAGTCCTGCGCGGTCGCCTCGCGCACCGCGTCGACGACGGTCTTGTCGACCACCGCCCTGGACGAAGCGCGCATGTACATCTCGGCCCCGTCATCGTGCCCGCGGGCGACGGCGGGGCCGAGCGGCCGGGCGACGGCGGGCGGGTGGTCGGGTTTCCACCATCGCGCCCGCAGCACCTCCTGCTCGTCGACGTCGTCGGCGCTGATCGCCTGCTCGAGCTCCTCGCGCACCGTGTCGGGAGTGTCGGGGTGCAGCTCGTCGTGCCACCTGCCCGCTGCGGCCTCGTAGCCGGCGATGTCGAACTCGGGCGCCCACCCGCGGAACGCCGCGTTCTCGTGGCGGGCGATCGCGTCGAGGAACCCGGTGCGGGCCCGCTCCGGGGTCGTGTCGGTGGCGGCGGCGATCTGCGACCAGGTCGCGCCCTCCTCCCGGGCGGCGCGCACGGTGTGCCACTCCCACCCGGCCAGCAGCGCCGACACCCGGTGCTGGGCGGCGAGCGCCTCGATCGCGTCGACCGCCGGTCCCGCGGTCGCGGCGTCGCGCAGCAGCGCGGCGCGGGTCTCGTCACCGGCCTCGGCGGCGGTGCGGGCGGCGCGGTCGAACACCTCCCGACCGCTCCAGTCCTGCCAGCGGCCCAGCAGCCACGTCAGGGAGTGCTCACCGCCCCACTCCTGCTCAGCGGGGGTGGTGGTCGTGGGGTCGTCGGGGCTGGTCATGGCGTGGCTCCTGTCGCTGTGGTGTGGGGCGCGCGCCCGGCCTCGACGGCGGCACGCGGGATCGCGCTCGTACCCGTGCGGGTGGGTGCGGGCAGGGCCCGGGACCGGTCACCGGGCCCCACCCGCGGACAGGGGGCGGTCGCGCGCCCGAGGTCCAGGCCGGGGACGTGCGCGGCACCCTGACCCGAGCCGCCGGCCTCGCAGAACAGGTCGGTCAACTTCTCGCTCATCACGCACCGCCCTGCCCGTGGTGGCCCTGCTCGTCGCGGTCCTGCTCGTCCGGGTCCGACTCGAGTCGGGGGTGGCCGTCGGGCCGGGCCCACGGCGAGGGGAACGGCAACACCCGCGCCCCGCTGCCCTTGGGCGACGCGCCCGCCAGCCGCACCGGCGCCGGGCCGGGCGGGACCGTGGGGGCTGCGTAGGGCCCTACGGGTGCGGAGCTGCCGTGCCCGGTGACCCGCACCCGCAGTGCGGTGAACCGGGCGGCGCACCAGCCACCGACCGCGGCCGCCTGGTCAGCGACCCAGGTGCGGGCGGGGCGGGTGGTGTCGGCGACCCACCGGCCGGCCGCGTCGCTGCGGGCGGCGACGAATGCGCGGGTGCGGACGGTGAGCGCGTCCGGGTGGTGCACGGCGTGGACGTCGCGGCGGCGCCATGCCTGCTCCGCGCGACCGACGACCGGCGGCATGTCCCGGGTGAACACCACGACCCGCCCGGCCGGGAGGTTCGCCAGCTGCGCCGGCGCGAGCACCGGTACCCGCCGCACGCTGCGGGATGCGACCCGGCCGTGCATGTCGGTGGTCGTGATCGGCTCGTCGCGCTCCCCGGCCAAGGTCGACCAGTACCCGAGGTCGTCGCGGTCGGCGGTGCCGCCGAAAAGGACCCGGGCCCCGGAGTTGTTGAGGATCACCGCGGCCTTCGCCGGGCCGTAGCGGTCCACGAGCTGGGCGCGGGACTGGAACATCGCCACGATGTTCACGCCGCGACCGCCCATGTCCGCGGTCCAGCGGTCGAGCGGGACCGGGCAGATCAGCGCGGCCTCGTCCAGGCGCAGCGACAGCGGCGGGTCGAGCCGGCCGCCGGGTTGCAGGGCGGCCAGGCGGCGGGCCTCGCGCGCGATGTAGCCAGTCAGCGCGCACACCAGCGGCGCGACCTGCGCCTCCTCCCCGCCGAGCATGAACACCGTCGCCCGCTGCTCGAGCAACGCGGCCACGTCCAGCGGATGACCACCCTCCGCGAGAGGGAGGGCGGCGGCCTGCGCGGGGCCGTGGGTGAGCCACCCGAGCGCGGGCATGATCGTCGACTCGATCGAGGTCCGGGTGTTGCCGTTCGTTCCGATGAACTGCGTCACCGACGCGACGAACGACGGCTCTGGGCTCTTGGTGCGGAGCAGCGTGAGAATCTCGGCCTCGGAGGCGTCCAGGTTCGACAGCCAGTCCGACACCGCGTTTATCGTCAGCTCGCCCAGCGCGGCGGCGTGCAGCAGCGCGGCCAGGTTTCGGCGGCCCTGGCCCTCCCAGAACTCCCGGTCCCCGAGCCCGCCGTGGCTGATCGCGGCGAGCATGTCCGCGGCCCGCTCGTGCGCCGCGACCGGATCCGTGCAGCCGGTGAGCGGGTCAAACGTGATCGTCGAGGGCCGGTCGCCGAGCCCGACCGGGTTGAACACGTGCACCGGTCCCACCCGCTCGCGGAGCGAGCCGGTCTGGTCGAGCAGATCGGTGCGTGTGGAGGTGGCCAGCACCGCACCGGGCGCGTCGATGATCCGCCCGGCCAGCCACTGCGTCTTCCCCGCACCCGGCCCGCCGAAGACCACGACCACGTCCCGGACGGTCGACCACACCCGCAGGCCCCCGGTCCGGCATAGCTGCACGGCGACCTCGGCCACCGGGAACCGGCACAGCTGCGTCACGCGCGCCAGCCGCGACCGGGCCCGCAGCGACGGGCGCAGCACGCCTACGTGACGGCGCATCGCCACCGCCGAGCGGGTACGGGCGATGTCGGTCATCGACGCCACCCCGGCCTTGCGCCGCGCCGAGGAGCCCCACCGGGTGACCGTCGCCATCGTCCGCCCGACCCGCAGCCACACCACGATCACGAGGACGGCCGCCAGCGCGCCGAGCAGGAACGGGTTGCTCGTCCGGACCAGCGTCCACGCCGGCAGCACCGCCGCCACCCCGGCGCCGATCGCGACTGCCCATGCCCCCCGGCGCCGCGCGATCAACGCCACGCCGATCAGAACCACCAGAACCACCACCACCGAGGTGTTCATCACGACCTCCCTCCCGTCTCCAGTCGGGCGCCGTTGATCCCGGCGCCTGTCATGTCCGTGTTGATCTCGTGCACCCGCTGCGGGTCCACGTCCTGCCCCGCGCCGATCTCCGTGCCGATCTGCGCCGTGCCGATCCCGGTCTCCGCCGGGCCCCACAGCGGTGCGGTCACCTGCTTCTGCTCGTGTGCCGGGCTGGGTGGGGTGCGGTGCTCGTCGAGCAGCCGCCGGGCCTGGTACTCGCTGATGTCCAGCTCCTGAGCCAGCCGTCGCCGGCCCGCGCCCTCGGCGATCAGGGCCTCCGCGCGCTGCTCCGCCGTCATCCGCTCTGCGGTGGGCGGCGCGGTGTCCCACAGCCGGGACAGGCCGCGCTCGTCGAGCAGGCCCGCCGCGACGGCGCCCGCGTGCTCGTCGTCGGCGTCGTGTCGGCCGAGCTCGTCGAATCCGGCGGTCGGGCCGGTCAGAGGCTCGTCGTCGGGGCGCCCGACCAGCACAGCCAGGTGCACCACCGCGCCGAGCACGGCGGGGGCGACGGCGGAGACGATGACGACCACCCACCACGCCGGGGCCAGGGAGAATGCGGCCAGTCCGTGCCCGAGCGCGTTCGCCGCGACCGACAGCCCGAGCAGGGCCAGGGCCAGCGCGCGGGCGAACCGCCGCGCGGAGCGGGCGGACCAGCCGCCCAGCCACACCAGCGACCCCGCGGCCGCACCCGCGTCGACCACCACCGGCAGCAGCCACGCCAACCACGGCGCGAACCCGCACACCAACGCCAGGTCCCGCAGCGCCGAGAACGACAACACCGCGGCCGCCGTCGCGACGATCAGCAGCAGCCCGTAGAGCACCGTGCGGCCGCTCACCGCGCACCACCCTCGGGAAGCTCCTCACCGACGGCCCGACAGTCATCGCGGGTGGCGGTGGCCTGCACGACCTCGGGGCAGGGCTCGGCGGCGACGTAGACGCGGCCCAGGACCGTCGCTCCGCGGTTGGCGTAGAAGCCTGACACCTCGCGCAGCACGAACCCCGCGGCCAGCGCCTCGACGGCGTTGGCGCACTCGTCCGGGGTGCCGGACAGTCGGATCTTCATCGGGTCACCCCCACCGCGGCTACGATCGCCTCGGCGATCAGCCGCGCGTTGCCCTCTCCCATCGACCGGAGCCGGTAGCGGTCCTGCCCGAGCGCGATCACCAGATCCAGGACCGCGATCTCGGTTGACGACGCCCGGTCGAACTCGCCGGCGTCGAACGCCTCCCGCGCCGCGCTCCAGTCGATCCAGAACTGATCGCCGGCGCGGCGAACACACGCGTCGCGGAACTCGGCCCGGCGCGGCCACGTCTCGTGCGCCAGCAGCAGCCACACCGCCGCCCGCACATGCAGGTCATGCGAGCGCGTCCACTCCCGCAACCCCGCCGCCACCGCGGCCGCTGTCACCGTGCGCGGGCTCACCGGGTCACCCCACGTCCGGCGCGGTTGTCCGTCCGCGCCGTGGCGCGCTGCGCCGCGATCGCCCGCCAGTGCGCCTCGCGGGCCGGGCGCGTCCGCTCGTCGCGCAGCCGGGCGAACAGCCCGATCAGCACCGTCTCCCGCGCGTCGACCGGTACCCCGGCGGCCGCGAGTTCGGCGTCGAGCGCGGCCACCGCGGCGGCGATCCGCGCTGCCGCCGCGTCGGTCATCGGCTGCCGGTCCGTCGTGGTCGTGGTGCTGCTCATCAGTCGCTCCCGAGGTGGTAGGCCAGCTGGGCGGGCTCGGACAGCGCCACGTACAAGGCGCGGACCGCGCCCCTGGCGTCGTCGAGCGCGACCGCGGTCTCACGGGCGGTCTGCGCGCCCGGGCGGTCGCGGCGGTCGTCGTAGAGCAACGGGTTGCCCTCGGCCTCTCGCTCCAGGAACCACGCCAGCTGATCGAGCAGCTGCTCGTAGCCGATGACCACCCCAGCAAGGTCGGTCAGCACCCGCCCGACCACCGCGGCGTAGGGCAGCCCGTCGCGCTTCTGCGTGGCGTTGTTCAGGTACCGGCCGAGCCGGCCGATCATCAGCGCGGCCGCGTTGGTGCGCTCGTCGCTGTAGGGGCCGTCATAGGGCCAGTAGCGCTCGACGATCTCGTAGGGGTCGGGCCGCTCGTCCTCGGACGGGTCGTTGCCGTAGGTGCTCATCTAGGATGGGTGTCCTTCCGCTGCTCGTGTCCCCTGCAAAGGGCGTGTTGTGGGAGATCAGGAGGGGAGCCCGGTTGCCGCCGGCGCTCCCCTCCGCCACGTCCGAACCGGACGCGACCGTCGTGCCGGCGGGGGCGGTGTGGATCGCGGCGGCCCACCGACCCGCCGTGCGCTCACTGACCAGGAACTCCCCGGCCACGTCACGCACCGACCGCCCAGCCGCCAGCGCCGCCCGACCCGCAGCAGCAACCTCGGAACGGGAACCACCGACCGGCCGACGCGACCGCCCCGGCTGCGGCAGACGGGCAGCTCGGCGGCCGTCCCGGCGACGGCGCTGCTCGGCGCGCCGCTCGTGCTCAGTCATCCCGCCCGCGATCCCGTCTGGCTGGTGCGCCACCGCCCAGGTCAGGCACTCCGCCAGGACCGGGCAGCCCGCACAGACCGTCTTGGCGATCGACACCTGCCGCTCGTACTCCCGGCCCTGAACCGCAGCCGGGAAAAAGATCTCGGGATCTACTGACCGGCAGGCGCCCCTGTGCCGGAAGTCCTCCGGCCGCACGTGCCCCGCGTCCGGCTCGTGCTGCACCGACCGGGTCGTCGCCGCGGTCATCCCACGGCCTCCGACTCGCCGGTGAGGGGCTGCGACGCCTCCGACACCGTCGAGACGAAGTCCGCCACCATCCCCGGTAGACCTGCGCCCATCGGCGTGGTGATGAACAGGACGACCCCGATCACCCCGAACAACACCGCCCCGGTGGCCACGCGGGCCTTGGCGAACACCGCCATCGCAAGGAAGGAGAAGAGGATCAAGAAGCCGACGTTTCCCATGACTCACACCACCCATCCGGCTGCGTCGACGACGGTCTGCTCGGCGGTCGCGATGTCGGCCATCGCGTCCACCGCCTTGGCGGGGACGATCAGCCGCCCCCGGATGCGGACGGCGGGGAACTGCCGCTCCGCGATGGCCCTGTAGACGGTCATCGGCGACATCCCGAGCATCGCCGCGACCTGCGCGACGCTGTAGAACCTGGGCGCCGTCTCTGACCCGCTGGAACTGCTCTGACTGGGCAACATGGCTTCTCCTGTACAGGTGGGGTGCGTGTACTAGACATCGTAGGTACGAGTGATGCCTGAGTCAATCGGTGGGCGTCTCTCGTAGGACCAAGATTGCGGCCGTGAACAGGGGTGGCGGCAGATGACGCGGGATGACGAGGGGTGACGCGGCCGCGCGCATCAGGGTTGATTCCTGCTGCTCAGGGCGGCATCGTGGAGTCGGCGGTACAGGAGGGGGACGCTGTGACCAACCGACTCGGCCAGGCGCGGGCGGACCGCCGATGGACCAAGTCCCGACTGATCCACGAACTCCGCACGGCCGCCCGCGGACACGGCGAGTCGCTCGTCAGCGACGCGAGCATCGCCCGGCGGATCGCAGCCTGGGAGAACGGTGGCGCGGCGGTCGGGGACTTCTACCGTGACCTGCTCTGCGAGGTGTACGGACGGTCGGCCGCTGATCTCGGGCTCGTCGAGCTACCGTCCGAGCCGACGCCGGTCGCCCTGGAACTGGTCGAGCGGGAGCTGACGCTGTCGCGCCTGGACTCCGGCCTCGTCGAACTCCTGCGCACGCATACGCAGAGCATCCGCATGCTGGATCGACGGCTGGGCGGCGCGACGATCTACCAGCAGAGCGCGGCCCATGTCGAGCAGATCGAGCGGCTTGTGAGGTACGCACTTCCCGGGTCGGACCGAGAGGCGGCGGCCGACGAACTCAGCCAGGCCGCCGCGCTCGCCGGCTGGCAGGCCCTCGACATGGGCCGCATGGATGACGCCTGGCGGCTGCACGAGGTGGCGACGGCAGCCGGCCGAGAGAGCGGCCACCCAGCCGGACTCGCCTACGCCCGGGCCCAGCAGGCGTACGTATTGCTCGATGTAGGCCGCGCGGAGGACGCCCACGCAGTAATCCACCACGCCCACAGAGAAGCTGGCACGAAGGTCCCGGGCGTACTGCGGGCATGGCTGCACGCGGCCGCAGGTGAGGCCCTCGCGGCGGCCGGCCGTCGAGACGGGGCGCTGCGGGCCCTGGATGCAGCCGCGCACGATCTCGACAACGGCTGTGACGACCTCTCACTGCCCTACGTGATGCTGGGCGCCGGCCATCTCGCGCGCTGGCGTGGGCACTGCCTCGCTCGACTCGGCGAGGAACAGGCGATCGAGGACCTGACGTCCGCGCTGGATGTCATGGGAGTGGGGCAGTACGGCCGTGCCGAGGCTGGCCTGCGGGTCGACCTCGCGATCGCCTTCCGCGCACGGGGGGACGCCGCCGAGTCCCGCCACCACGCCCGACGGGCCGCCGACGTAGCCGGCCGTACCGGATCGGAACGGCAGCGGCGCCGGATCGCGGAGCTACTGATCGCCTGAACGCCGACGGCCGCCGAACGCAAGCACGTGCAGAAGCCCGACGAGCGAACCGGAGTTTGAGATCCGACCTTTCTCGATCAGCTCGGGCAGGTCGGCGACGGGCACCCACTCGAACGCGCCCTCGTTCGCCTCGGTCGGCTCGTCGACCCGCTCCGCTCCACGAGCAAGGAAGACGTGATGCGGGCTGCGGACAGTTCCGACCATAGGTTCGAACGTTACGAGATGCTCCACTGACCGAGGGCGGTACCCGGTCTCCTCCTCGACCTCCCGCGCCGCAGTCTGGGCTGGCGTCTCACCCTCGTCGAGGAGACCGCCGGGAAGCTCCCAGTTCCACACATCCGGGACGAACCGGTGCCGCCACGTCATCAGGACGTGATCCCCGTGGTCGTCCAGGACGACCGTCATCGCGGCCGACGGGAGCGTCACCGTGTGGTGCTCGAACCGCTCCCCCGACGGAACGGAGATGTCCGCGAGTCCGACGCTCACCCACTCGTTCTCATAGATCGATCGCTCGCCGTGCACGATCCACCGGCCAGCGTCGTCCTGAGGGCGCGTCATGGTCTCGACGGTAACGGCCTGAACCCCTGACGGAACCGCCCGTCAGCGTGGAGCAGGGAACGCCCCGGCACCGTGGCGGACCACGACTGCCCCTGCCTCGACGAGCTGCCGGTAAGCGCGACGCACCGTGTTGCGCGAGACCTCGTACTGAGCGACCAACTCTGCCTCACTGGGAAGGGGCGCATCCGGTGAGAACTCCCCAGCACGCATTCGGTCCCGAAGATCCGCGGCGATCCGCTCGTAAGCCGTCAGCGGGCCGGCGCCGTCACGGTGCGGCTCGCCGACCACGCGGCGGCCCTGGCCGGGCACTACCTCGATCAGCCCCTCCTCGACGAGCAGTGCGAGAGCCGAACGCACGGTGCCGCGGGAGACCTGGTGCTGCTCGACGAGAGCCAGTTCGGACGGCACCAGGGCACCGGGCAGCAGATCACCAGCCACGACCTGCCGTCGCAGGTCATCGGCGATCTTGCGGAATGTGCCTCGTGGCGCCAATGCAGTTCGCCTCCCCCGGTCGGAGACAGAGTCGGGCCAGGCTACGACACGATGAGCGTCGATCGTTGCAGCCGAGGCTCACCATGATCGGCAACGTCGCTTCTGTCCGCCCGCGCGAGCGCCTGGTCGCCGTCGCCGGTCGCCTCGACGAGCAGTGCGCTCTACCCGTCGCGCGGGACCTTCTCGGCGGTGACGCGCTCCACCCAGTCGACGTACGCCGCTGAGGCCCGCGCGAGCGGCACAGCGGTCACCTCGGGGTTCTGCCAGTCGTGATGCTCGACGAGGTGAGCCTCCAGCTCGGCGTATCGCGCGGCAGTGGTCTTGAACGACACCACCCACTCCTCGCCCTGACCGAACTCGCCGTTGTGCCAGAATGCCGACGCGACCGGCCCGGACACCTGGCCGCCCGCGGCCAAGCCGGCAGCAATCGCCGACTCGGCGAGCCGAAGTCCTGCCTCGCGGGTCGGAGTCGCCGTCAGCACCTCAGTCACCCGGCGAGAGTATTCCCTCGACGTCCTTCGCGGCCGGGGATCGCATGGAGGTCCGCCCCCCTCTCGGGAGCCTCGTCCTCGTCCTCGTCGGGGTGGCGACGGCACAACTCCAGCTCATCCCGACGGGGGCGGCCGACCTAGGAAAATTGATCAACGGGGAGCTACTCGGGGAGCGAAAGGGGAGTGATCGGCAGTGTCCGGGAGCTACCTGAGACGTCAGATCCGCAGTTAAGTTGCAGCTAGAGGCCATGTAGCAGGCAAAGGTCAACACTCCTAAAGCGGGTGCCGCAGGTTCGAATCCTGCCGGGGGCACCACAAGCATGGGACTCGAACCTTCGTCGTCGGGTTCTTTGGGCGGTTCGGGGTCCGACGGCTCCGGTCGAGTGGCTGATGCGGTCCGGTCGGCGGCCTTCCGCGCGGCGGCGATGGTGGTCCCGCTCAGG
>JBOHEP010000368.1:0-1503 GCA_050701075.1 Pseudonocardia sp.
GCTATCCATTACGCAAAAGTTGGCACAACCGCTGTAGGGACTAGGTTTTGGCGACGAGTTGCGCCCCTTCGAGTAAATGATGGAGTACTCTAATCCCTCGCCACAGGGTTTTCAACCCTGGTTCACCATCTCCTTTACGGGCAAGAAATCCTCCCAGTTGAGCAATCCAACACACCGCTTGATGGCGAGTCGGTGGCTTGTGGGAGCGATTTTTCGGCTCAAACTTGCGTCTGAGTAATTTCCATTCTGCGGGTTGTAAAATCGTTGCACAAGAGTCATTGGGCGAGAGTCTGGCGCTATAGGTGAGCCACATCAAGCGCCAAGCCACAATCGAGTAGGTGGCAAGGGCGTTGAGCAATCGCTGGGCAGTTTCGAGCTGAAGCTGTTCCATCCGACACCCAATGCCTGAGCGTGAAATGAAATCGCTCAATCAACCATCGCAGAGCGTACCAACGCACATATTGCCAAGCTTGCTCAAAGTCTTCCATCGGTAGAGTTGTCAACAATAGCCAACGAATCGGTTTCCCTTCCGTCGGTGGCGTTGTTTCTTCAACCAATAGAAAATTTAAGCGGACGGGCTGACACGGCTTGCGGTGTTTGTGGTGGCGCGGGACTTCAAGGGTAACTTGCATCCCCCGCAACCTTAAAGTCGCTTGGCGTGCAGGGCGTTCGGGATTCCGTTCCACCTCAATCGTCTGTTGCCCCATCCCCGGCGCTTGCTCAAGCGTTGGAATGAGATAGCCCAACTCATGCTGAACTTTGCGATTGTGCTCGACTCGAATCAACAGTTCACTGCCTACCTGTCTAGGCTGGACAAACAGGTCGTAAATGTCGGCTTCCCGGTCGCCCACATGCACCAGGCAAATCGACGGGTCAATGCCGACTTCAGCTGCCTTTACGGTATCGAGCCAACGCTGACTTTCCTTGTCACATGTTGCCTTTTTGCGTCGTTCTCCTCGTTTGCCCGCTCGCTCTTGCCGATTCCAGGTGTGCTGATGGAGCAAGCCCAACGGTTCTCCTGCACCACTCACCGCCAAACAACTATGAACCTTGATGCCCTGCTGATTGGTTTGGTTAATCAAGCCCAAGCCACTCGTTTGGCTCAAACTGGTGAAGTCCAAATCTGTGGTGTCTTGAATCGCCAGCACCACCGCCTCAGCGTTCGCTCTGTCCACCACACTGAACCGATGACTGGCTAAGATCTGCGGGGCGCTCACTCGCTTGTTTGCCCAAAACCGATAAATACTTTGACTCTCTGAGGCATTCTCACTGGCTTGCGGCACACTTTCCCCAGGATGCTCACTTAACGCTCGGATGATGGAGCGCAACCGTTGCCCATGACGAAAATCCTTGAACGGTTCCCGATGAATTTCTTAGCTAGCCCAATCTCTCATCTCATTGCCCTCTTGACTTGAATTCGTGTGCTTAATCCTTATCCTCTCGCAATTGAAACCTCAAATCCACGCCTCGCAACACTTCTACGCACTTCTGCGTAATGGATAG
>JBOHEP010000369.1:0-15237 GCA_050701075.1 Pseudonocardia sp.
TCGTGACCGGGTCGGGCTTGCCGTCGTGGGTGACTACGGTGGCGTCGGTGGCCGCACTCCATGCCGCGGGGGCTATCCGGTGGGCGGGGACGCCGCCCTCGCCGATGCGGACGTGGTCGCGCGCGACGACGTCCGGATCGGCGAGGGCGGCGTCCCGGCCGACCGGATCGCCGCCGCGGCATGGAGTGCGGCCACCGACGCCACCGTCGTCACCCTCGACGGCACGCCCGACCCGGTCACGATCACCGTGACCGGCCCGGGTGTGGGTGCCACGGCCGCCGCGCATGTGCACCTGCGCACCACACCGCACACCCAGGCCACGGTGGTGATCGAGAACCGCGGTTCCGGAGCGTTGGCCGACAACCTGGAGGTCGTGCTGGCCGACGGGTCCCGGCTCACGCTGGTGGTCACCGAGGAATGGGCCGACGACGCCGTGCACGTGGGCGCCCACCAGCTGTCCATCGGGCGCGACGCCCAGCTGCGGGGGGTGTCGGTCGCGCTAGGAGGTGATCTGGTGCGGATCAGCCCCACGATCACCTACCGCGGGCCCGGCGGGGATGCCGAGCTGGTCGGGCTCGGCTTCGCCGACGCCGGCCAGCACCTGGAGCAGCGTCTGCTGGTCGACCACGCGGTGCCCAACTGCACGTCCAACGTCCTCTACAAGAACGCCCTGCAGGGCGAGGGTGCGCACACGGTGTGGATCGGCGACGTGCTGATCCGGGCCGCGGCGGAACAGACCCAGACCTTCGAGCTCAACCGCAACCTCGTGCTCACCGAGCACGCCCGCGCCGACTCGGTGCCCAACCTGGAGATCGAGACCGGCGAGATCGCCGGCGCCGGCCACGCCAGCGCGACCGGCCGCTTCGACGACGAGCAGCTATTCTACCTGCAGAGCCGCGGTATCCCCGAGGACGTGGCCCGCCGGCTCGTCGTCCGCGGTTTCTTCGGCGAGATCCTCGCCAAGATCACCCTTCCCGAGCTGCGTGAGCGGCTCGAGGCGGCGATCGAGTCCGAGCTCGCCGTCACCGGCGCCTGACCTGCACCCACCACAGAGACATATCGGAGCATTCATACTCATGTCCACCTTGGAGATCAAGGACCTGCGCGTCTCGGTCGCTACCGACGACGGTGCGAAAGAGATCCTGAAGGGCGTCGACCTCACCGTCCGGGCCGGCGAGACGCACGCGATCATGGGTCCGAACGGGTCCGGCAAGTCCACCCTGGCCTACGCGATCGCCGGGCACCCGAAGTACGAGATCACCTCCGGCTCGGTCACCTTCGACGGCGCCGACGTACTGGCGATGACCGTCGACGAGCGCGCGCGGGCGGGGCTCTTTCTCGCCATGCAGTACCCGGTGGAGGTCCCCGGCGTCTCGACGTCGAACTTCCTGCGCAGCGCGGCCACCGCGATCCGCGGCGAGGCACCGAAGCTGCGCCACTGGGTCAAGGAGGTCAAGCAGGCGATGTCCAGCCTGGACATCGACCCGGCCTTCGGCGATCGCAACGTCAACGAGGGCTTCTCGGGCGGGGAGAAGAAGCGCCACGAGGTGCTCCAGCTCGCGCTGCTCCAGCCCAAGATCGCCATCCTCGACGAGACCGACTCCGGCCTCGACGTCGACGCGCTGCGCGTCGTGTCCGAGGGCGTCAACCGGTACCGGGCTTCGGGGGACGTCGGCGTCCTGCTGATCACGCACTACACCCGGATCCTGCAGCACATCACGCCGGACGCCGTGCACGTCTTCGCCGGCGGCCGGATCGTCGAGTCCGGTGGGCCGGAGTTGGCCGATGAGCTGGAGAAGCACGGGTACGTGCGGTTCGCCACGCCGACGGAGCTCGCGAAGTCGACCATCGGCGCCGGGACCACCGTCTGATGACCACTCTGCTCGCCTCGGAGGGTCTGGACGTGGCGAAGCTGCGTGCGGACTTCCCGATCCTCTCCCGCACGGTGCGTGGCGGGCGCCCCCTGGTCTACCTCGACTCCGGCGCCACCTCGCAGCGTCCGCGGCAGGTGCTCGACGCCGAGCGCGCGTTCCTCGAGCAGCACAACGCCGCCGTGCACCGCGGCGCGCACCAGCTCGCGGAGGAGGCCACCGATGCCTACGAGTCGGCCCGGGCGCGGATCGCCGCGTTCGTCGGGGCCGACCCGGGCGAGGTGGTGTTCACCAAGAACGCCACCGAGGGGATCAACCTCGTCGCGTACGCCTTCGGCAACGCGAGCATCCGTACCGGGCTCGGTGCGGAGAGTGAGCGGTTCGTGCTCGGGCCCGGTGACGAGATCGTGATCACCGAGCTGGAGCACCACGCGAACCTCGTGCCCTGGCAGGAGCTGTGCCGGCGCACGGGGGCCACGCTGCGGTGGTACCCGGTGACCGATGGCGGGCGACTCGATCTCGACGCGATCGAGCTGTCGGAGCGCACCAGGCTGGTGGCGTTCGCCCACCAGTCCAACGTGCTGGGCACGATCGCGCCGGTCACCGAGCTGGTCCGCCGGGCCCGCGCGGTGGGCGCGCTCACCCTGCTCGACGCGTGCCAGTCGGTACCGCACATGCCGGTGCACCTGATGAGCTCCGGTGTCGACTTCGCGGTGTTCTCCGGGCACAAGATGCTCGGCCCGTCCGGGATCGGTGTGCTCTACGGCCGCAGTGAGCTGCTCGCCGCGATGCCCCCGTTCCTCACCGGCGGATCGATGATCGAGATGGTGCGGATGGAGGGCTCCACCTACGCCCCACCGCCGCAGCGCTTCGAGGCCGGCGTACCGATGACGTCGCAGGCCGTGGGCCTCGCGGCCGCGGTGGACTACCTGACAGCGATCGGGATGGACGTCGTCCACGCGCACGAGATGATGCTGAGCGGGCTCGCGCTCGACGGGCTGGCGGAGGTGCCGGGCGTCCGGATCATCGGTCCGAGCACGCTTGAGGAACGCGGCGGCGCCGTCGCGTTCGTCGTGGACGGGGTGCACGCACACGACGTCGGCCAGGTGCTCGACGATCGGGGCATCGCGATCCGGGTGGGACACCACTGCGCGTGGCCGCTGCATCGCCGGTTCGGCATGGCCGCCTCGGCTCGCGCGTCCTTTCACGTCTACAACACCCCCGACGAGGTGGCGACGCTGGTGGCGGGCGTGCAGGCGGCCCGCGAGTTCTTCGGGGTGAGCTGAGGTGCAACTGGAGCAGATGTACCAGGAACTCATCCTGGACCACTATCGCAAGCCCCACGGCGCGGGCCTGCGCGAGCCGTACGACACCGAGTCGTTCCAGATCAACCCCACGTGCGGTGACGAGATCACCCTGCGGGTGAAGCTCGACGGCGACATCGTCACCGAGGTGTCCCATGAGACCCTCGGTTGTTCGATCAGCCAGGCGTCGGCGTCGGTCCTGACCGATCTGGTGGTCGGTCGTTCGGTCGTCGAGTCCTTGCGCGTGCTCGCCGCGTTTCAGGAGATGGCACAGGGCCGCGGCAAGATCGAGCCGGACGAGGACGTGCTCGGCGACGGCATCGCGTTCGCGGGAGTGGCCAGGTACCCGGCGCGGGTCAAGTGTGCGCTGCTCGGATGGATGGCGTTCAAGGACGCCGTGGTCCGGACCACGCGAAGCGACAACGGAGCGCGCATCGACACGATGCGAAGTGAAGGCGGCGCGCACCTCGACACCGCCGACTCGAAGGGAGCAGTGACATGAGCCAGACCACCTCGGGGGCCGACTCCGACCTGGAGGATGTCGTGCGTGGCGCGACCGGGATGCCCGAGCCGCCGGTTCAACGCGCGGACGACCCGTCGTTCGACGTCCTCGAGGAGGCCATGCGCGACGTGGTCGACCCCGAGCTCGGGATCAACGTCGTGGACCTCGGCCTGGTCTACGGGATCCGGGCCGAGGGGGGCGTCGCCACCCTCGACATGACCCTGACCTCCGCGGCCTGCCCGCTCACCGACGTCATCGAGGAGCAGACCCGAGCCGCGCTGACCGGCGGGCCGGACGGCGGTCTCGTCGGCGAGATCAAGATCAACTGGGTCTGGATGCCGCCGTGGGGCCCCGACAAGATCACCGATGATGGTCGCGAGCAGCTGCGGGCCCTGGGGTTCCGGGTCTGATCGGAGCACGGTCAGGCCGAGCTCGCTGCCCGAAAATCGTGTGCGGCTGAAGAGCTGGCGTGTACTGTACGGAACGTGAGTGTTCGCCTTAACACATCGCTGCCCCGGCCGTCCTTGCTCCAGACGGCCACCGAGGTCCTGGTCACCGATCCGGCCGCGTCGCTGGGAGACGTGGCGGCGGCAGCGGGGATCGGCCGGACGACCCTGCACAAGCTGTACCCGACCCGCCAGTCCCTGCTCGTGGCGCTCGCCAAAGACGCCCTCGAGGTGCTGGAACACATCTACCGAGAGGCCGCGCTCAACGAGCACGGCTCGGCAGCGCCGAGGGTGCTGCGCCGGTTGGTGACCGCAGTGATACCGCTGGGGCCGCGGATGGAGTTCCTGTGCCGGGAGCGCTCGTTGGACACCGAGCCGGAGCTCATCGCCCGCGTGGAGGCGCTCGACGCGCCGGTCCGGGCGTTGGTGCGCCGCGCCCAGGCCGAGGGCGTGCTCACCGCGGATCTGCCGGACGAGTGGGTGGTCGCGTCGATCAATGCGTTGGTCTACGCGGCCTGGGAGCTGATCGCGCTGGGCCGGCTCGCGCCGGTCGCGGCGCCCGAGCTGGTGATGCGCACCCTGCTCGGCGGGATCGAGACACCTGCTGGGAGGAACTGACATGTCCGTGAACGGTCACGACCGGCGGCAGCGGATCCGCGGAGCCGGTCGGTTGCTCGCCTCGAGGCTGACGCTCTGGGCGTTGGCGAAGTCCGGCGACCCGCTCAGCTCACTCCTGCGGACCGGGCCGGGGGAGGACGTGTACGCACTCTTCGAGCGGATGCGCGCCCGTGGGCCGGTGCACCGCAGTCGTACCGGGGCGTACGTTGTCACCTCACACGCCCTGTGCAACCAGGTGCTGCGGGACCCACGCTTCCGGGTGCGTGATCGTCACGGTCGTCCAGCTGATCTCGATCCGAGTACCTCCGAGGGTGAGGACTCGATGGCGGGGTCGTTCCTCGAGCAGGACCCGCCCGACCACACGCGGCTGCGGCGCCTGGTCGCGCCGGCGTTTCGGCCCAAACTGGTCCGCGGCTACCGGTCCCGGGTGGAGGTCGTCGCCAACGACCTTCTCGACCGGGCCGCTCGGCGCGGATCATTCGATCTGATCTCCGACTTCGCTGCGCCTCTGCCGATCACGGTGATCACCGAACTGCTGGGGATTCCCGACGTCGACGTGGACCGCTTCGCCCGCTTGGGAGCCGTGGTGGGCCACGCGATCGGGGGCGTCTTCTCAGCGCGGCAGGCCGAGGAGCTCCAGGCGGCCAACGACGAGCTCACAGCGATGTTCATCACACTCGAACGCGGCAGCCGCCACGAACCTGGTGACGACGTACTGGGCATTCTCGCCGCTGCCAGGGCCGAGGACCGACTTACCCTCGAAGAGCTCGTCGGAGCGTGCGGGCTGCTGCTCATCGCCGGGTTCGAGACCACGGTCAACCTGATCGGCAACGCCATCGTGGCGCTGGCCGGCCATCCCGACCAGTGGCAGCTGCTGGGCGAGGAGCCGAGCCGGGCGGCAGCTGCGGTCGAGGAGACCCTGCGCTGGGACCCGCCGGTGCAGCTCACCGTGCGGATTCCGCACGAGCCCGTCGAGCTCGCCGGCCACCGGGTGGGCCCCGACGCCAAGGTGATGCTGATCCTCGCCGCGGCCAACCGGGACCCTGAGGTCTACCCGGACCCGGAGCGGTTCGACATCAGCCGGGTTCCCGATGCCGAACATCTGGCCTTCTCCAGCGGGATTCACTACTGCCTCGGCGCGCAGCTGGCCCGGCTCGAAGGTGAGGTGGCACTCCAGACGCTCGCCCGACGGCTACCGGATCTGCACCTGACCGGCTCGCTCCGCCGCCGCCCCGGCAGCGCCATCCGCGGCTTCGCGAACGTTCCGCTGGCCGCGCTGAGTCCGGCTGGGCTCGCGCGCGTTGACCAGCACATGCCTGTCGGGGAACGTCATCGGTCGGATTCCCCACTGCCGTCACGGTCACTGCACCGGACGGCCAAGGGCGGCAGGCCGTTGAAGCCCACTGATGCATAGCTCGCCGTGTACGCCCCTGCGGCGAGCAGATCGACGGAATCGCCGGCACGCAGCTCCAGTGGGAGCTCGATGTCGCGGTACAGCACGTCGTCACCGTCGCAGGTCGGTCCGGCGAGCACAGCCGGACCGGTCGGGCCACCGTCATAGGGCGTGCGAAGCCGGTACCGGATCGCCTCACCCTCGGTTTCCGCGAGCCCGCCGTAACGCCCGATGTCGAGATACACCCAGCGGCGCCTGTCGGACCGGTGTGACACGCGGATGACCTCGCTACACAGGACACCCGCCTCGGCGGCCAGGAACCGACCCGGTTCGACCGCGATCCCCGGCCGGTGGTCGGGAAAGTGCCGGGTCAGCGCGGCGTTGATGGATACGGCACAGTCGCGCATCGACGGTACCGGCGCGAGGTAGGGCACCGGGAACCCACCGCCCAGGTCGAGGTACGGCAGCGGGATGGGCGCCACGGCGGCGGCCACCTTGGCAGCCCCGGAGATCCCAGCCGACCAGGCGTGCGGATCGAGCTGCTGGGAGCCGACGTGGAAGCTCACCCCACCCGCCACGAGGCCCAGCTCGACCGTGCGGCGGATCAGCTGTACCGCGTCGTTGACCGAACATCCGAACTTGCCGCCGAACGGCGTGGCCGAGCCGGAGTCGTCCGCCATGATCCGGACCAGCACCGTCGCCCCCGGTGCCGCCGCTGCGAGGACCCCGAGATCCTCGTGGCTGTCGGTGACGAACAGGTGCACCCCGGCAGCGGCGGCGGCGACGACGTCGGCGGCCTTCTTCACGGGGTTCCCGAAGCACAGCGTCTCCGGACGCGCACCTGCCTCCAGGACCAGCGCGATCTCCGCCCGGCCTGCGACGTCGAAGCCACTGCCCACCGCGACCAGCGTCGCCAGCACCTCCGGGGCCGGGTTGGCCTTCACCGCGTAGTACACCGCGGCGGTGGGCAGCGCCTGGGTCAGCGTGCGGTAGCGATCTCGGATCGTCGCGAGGTCCATGACGAGGCAAGGGGTGTGTGGCTCCGGTGTCACGATGTCCATGCTGCCCGGCGGGTCAGCACGCCGGGCGTCACCCCCCGCAACCTCTGTTCCGGGACCGTGCCATCGTGCGACGCGCGGCGGAGGTTGATGTGCGGCCGAACGCGGGTAACCCCCACCCGACCGGAGATCAACGATCAGAGGAGTGAGCAGTGTCCCGAGAGACGAACATCGCCACCCAGGAGAAGGCCACCGCATACCTCAACGCCGGAGATGTCGACGCCGCGGTCAACACGCTCTTCGCGGAGAATGCCGTGGACCACGACCCGGCGCCGGGCCAGGGACAGGGCCGGGAGGGTTACCGCACGTTCTTCCACACCCTCGCCACGGCATTCCCCGACGCGAGGATCGAGCCGGTTGCCATGGTCGCCGACGACGAGCACGTCTGCCTGGCCTACACCCTCACCGGCACCCACCAGGGCGACTTCATCGGCGTCGCGCCCACCGGTAGGCGGATCGAGGTCCGCGGGCTGCAGATCGGCCGGTTCGCGAACGGGCAGATCATCGAGCGGTGGGGGAGTACGGACGAGCTCGGGATCATGCAGCAGCTCGGCGCGTCCCCGGTGCCCGGCGGGGAGCTCAGCCTGGTCGACCAGGTGAAGGCCGCCTTCAGGACCTGAGCCCGAAACTTTCAGCCCCGGTTACTTCTTCCGGGCCTTCGCCGTGGCACGGTCGTTGGCCTTGCCGATGGCCGTCACCAGCTCATCCTTGTTCATCGACGAGCGGCCGGGCACATCCAGCTCCTTGGCGATCTCGTAGAGGTGCTCCTTGGAGGCGTTGGCATCCACCCCGCCGGCGGTCGGCCGGTCGGGGTCGGCATTACCGCGGGCCGCCTGCTCGTCCGACGGACCGTTGTGCTCCTTGGGCTGCCAGTGGTCGCCCACCTTCTCGTGCGTGTGTTTGAGCGCGGCGAACGCGGTACGCCGAGCCCGTTCACCGTCACCGTCGTAGGAGTCCATGGCGGAGTCGTAGGACTTCTCCCACGTGCGCTCTGCCTTGTCGTCCGAGCGCTCGACGGTGCTCGGAATCTCATCCTTGCCCGGCACTTCTACACCTCCATCTGACGTCGGTCGCCTGCGCGTGAGCCGTCGAGGAACCACCGCACGCCCTTCATCCCGTACCGGTCGACCGCGGCTTTGACCAGCCCGAACAATGCTCCCTGCAGGGTGGCGGCGAACAGGACCTCGCGGGTGCTGTAGTCGTCGGAAAGTGGGTGGGGCGTCTCGTCCTCGTTGGACACCCGCTTCCACACCAGGCCGAAAATCTTCCCGGCGATCAGGGCACCGAGCATACCCAGTGCAAGACCGATCGGCTTATAACCGATCTTGGCCAGGCCGGTGAGCTCGTTGCCGTCGCCGCGTCCGGTCATCGTCGCCCGCCGCGCTGAGCACCGCTGGGACGGTTCCTGTCATCAGAGGAGAAACGCACGGGTTCGGAGTACCCGAACTCGGCCCGCCCGACACCCTTGCCGCTACAGCTCCGGATCCGAGCGGTCTCGGCGACCACTCTGTTTGGGGGGGTCCGAGGGCGGGCATGCCTGCGGAGTGTGAGAGAAGTGTTAGGCCGGGATCAGCTGACCTTGGCCTGCGTCGATCAACGCGAACAGGAGGTGGGCGTGAACGAGTCGGTCCGACGCCGTGACGCCACGCGTCCACTGCGACTGTGCTATCCGGCGGAACCTGCGCAGCTACACCGAATCCGCGAGGACGTGCGGTGGTGGGCGGAGCAGAACAACGTGCCCGACCCGGTGCTGGTCGATCTCCAGCTTGCCCTCGGCGAGGCCGTGGCGAACGGTGTCGAGCACGCCTACCGCGATGGCGATCCGGGCACGGTGGATGTCGACCTCGAGCTCCGCGCCGACGAATCCCGAGGCGACGTCGTGGCGGTGCGGGTGGCCGACCATGGTCATTGGCGTCAGGTACCGCTCGTGAGCGGCTACCGGGGACGCGGACTGGTCATGATCAACCGCCTGGCCGAGCAGGTGGTGGTGTCCGCCACCCGCTTCGGCACCCAGGTGTGCTTCGAGATCCCGCTTCACGCCTGACCAGCCGGCAGGATCAGCGGGAGGTGCCGGGGACCGAACCCCCGGCGACCAGGCGACGGGCGGATCCGGGCGCGCCACGGGCAGGGCGTAGGCCTGGCACAAGCACAGCAGCACGCTGCACCGGACGGCGGACCCGTAGCACCGGCCAGGCCGGTGAGGGCGGGAAGAGCCCCTCGAGCCCGGAGGGGTCAGGGCCACCGACGCTGGAGCGCAGCAGATCCTGATAGTCGTCATACTGCGCGATCGCCGCGGCGACCTCACCCTGAGCCAGGTGTGCCTCGATCAGGACGCGGCGGGCGCTCTCCCGGCTGGGTGCGGCGTTCACGGCCGAAAGAGCGATCTCAACGGCGTCGTCGTTGCGCCCCGCCGCGGTGAGCCGCATGCTGAGCTCCTCCAGGGCGTGCAACCGGATCTGGCGGAAGCGTTCGCGCTCCACTGCGATCCACGCGGCGGTCCAGCCCGGAAGGATGTCCGCCGAGATCAGCGCAGTATCGGGGCGATGATCGGTCGGGATCTCGGGGAGGGCCCGAACCAGCAACATCGCCTCGGCGAGGTCCACCTCGACATCTGACCCCAGTACGAGCGAGTCGCCATCGACTCCGTCGAGCAGCTCTGGAAGGCCGAGCGCGTCGACGGCGTCGTCGAGCAGCCGCAAGGCCGGGCCGGCCGGAACACCCGGCCAGAGGTCAGTTGCCAGCGCGGACCGCTGCTGGGGACGCGGATGCACGGCCAGATAGGCAACAAGGCGCCGAGCGTCCACACTCAGCGGCACGGTGATGCCGTTCGACGAGAGAGTGAAGGAGCCGAGCACCGAGACACGGTGGCGCGCAGGAGTCGTACGAGATCGTCGCTGATCGTCAGGCATGGTTTCCCAAATGTGGTCGTGCTGTTGGTGACCCGTCCGGAGGCACTCTGGCCCTGAGTCCGCGGTAAGTCTTCTCTGACCGAACCGCGTTGCCAAGGGGCGAGTTCGTCACAGTTATGCCCGGTTATCGGCCGAGCGGGCGACGTTGAAGGACCCGATCATAGCTCAGGGCGCAGCCCGTACCCGCACATGGGTACCCGCCGGGTCGTGCCACACAGGCAACAGATCGCAGAGCTGGCGGGCGATCCAGACCCCGCGACCGCGGGGCTCGCCCGGGTGCGGGGGCCGGAGGCCGGGAAGGGGGTCGCCCAGCGTGCCGCCGTCGTGCACCTCGCATACCACACCGTCGGCTCCTGTCCAGCCGCACAGCTCGGCCTCGAGCGACCCGTGCTCCACCGCGTTGGTGGCGACCTCGTTGACCGCGAGGGCCACGTCATCGGCCCGGTCGTGACCGAAACCGGCCGAGGTGAGCAACTTCTCCACCGCGGCTCGCACCTCGTGGAGGCGCCAAGCGGTGAACCTGAGCTGTACATCCGGTGGGCCGAGCAACAGCGGGGCCGGCACCGGGCGCTCGGCCAGCACCTCGCGGGGCGGGCGGTGGTGGGCATTGTGGCGCAACTCGCCGTCGACGAGCAGATGTGGGTGGTTGCGCCGTGCACCGCGCACAACCTCCAGGTGCAGCGGTATCTCCGGATAGAAGCAGGTGAGACTCACCGGAAGGTCCGCGCACGCGATGTTCATGGCCGCGTCGAGCTCGGTCCAGAACCTGCCGTCGAGGCCATCGAGGCGGTCGCTGTGCTCGCTCAGCACAGTGGCCGCGCCGGCGTCACCGACGAGCGCGCGGAGCTCGCGGGCGCGATGGGCGGCCGTGGTCTGGCCGGAGTCGCGGTGGACGCCGTCTGGCAGCCCGAAGCCGATGAGCCCGGCTGAGCAGCCGACGGCGTCGACAAGGGCCTTATGGGTATCCGGACGGATCGCGACGGCGACCGGCTCCCCACGTCCGAGCGCCGCGACGACGATGGGCGCCGCTTGGCTGACCAGGTGGTCGGTGGAGGAGTGGAAGCCGGCTGCGTGCCGCAGCCGGATCGCCGTGGCTCCACGGGTCGTCTCGATCCTCACGAAGCCGCCTCGCTCATGTCGGCCTCGCTCACATCGGCCGGGCTCACGTCGGCGGGGCTCGTGTCGGCCGGGCTCACGTCGGCGGGGCTCGTGTCGACCTCGCTCATGTCCGCACTGTCGAAGTCGGGGCGCGAGGCCACGACGAGCTGCGCGGCGAACGGGGCACCGCAGCGGTCCAACACCCGGAGCACCCGCGGCCGGACCTCGGACAGCACCAGCCGGTGGGTGCTCGGGAACTGCTCCGCGGCATGGACGAGACTGACCGCCCCTGCGACATCGAGGAAGCGCAGCGTGGCCAGGTTCAGGGTGATGTCGGTCGGAGCGGAGTGGGAGCGCAGGGAATCGTCGAGGATGTTCTCCAGCAGCCGGGCGATCACCGGCCGGTTGCTGTGGTCGACCTCGCCGGCCAGACGTGCCTGGGACGGGCCGGTGCGGGTGATCCGGAGCAGCGCGTCGTCGTAGACGGCGGTGGCGATGAACTCCTCCCGATGCTGGCGACGCAGCCGCTCGATATCGTCGTCGGAGAAGCGCTTGGGGTCGAACACGCACAGCATCCGAGCGGGTCGGCCTTCCAGCACCATGTCCAACCCACCGCAGTACTCGTACAGCGCGACGCCACCGGGACGGTTGAGCGCGTAGCTGAGCTGGCCCGTCATCCGCATGCCGGTGTAGCCCCTGGCGAGGGACTCGTCGATCGCGTTGACGAGCACCTCCTGGACGTAGGACACCGGGGTGCGCATGAGCGCGCGGGTGTCGTCGACCGAGATGATGAAGAGCTGACCGTCGGCGAGCGGGCCCGCCACGGGCACCCGGTCGTCGGCCAGCCGGCCGAGCACGAAGTCGACGGTGCCGTCGTCGAAGTACACGACTCGCTCGCCACGGACCAGGCCGGCCGCGACGAAGGCCGAGGTGATCTCCCACCGGTGCTCATCGCTGACCGCGACAGCGCATGCATGAGCACCGGACATCACGTCCGGGCCCGTTGCCGTCATCGCCGCACGCCCAATCGGAGCAGTGGCCGGTCCTCAGTTCCGCCGACCCTTTCCATGTCACTGCTTCTACTGTATGGGCATCTCCCTGAGTGATTGTCCGCACTTGTGGGCTAGGTAGCGGCGACCGGCCAGTCACCGGCGGTGAACGGAGCCGGCGATGAGGCCGGCCAGGGCTGAGAGCGCTGATGACGCAGACACAGGCTCGGAGCCGACCAGCTTCGCCGACGCATTGTGGTGATGTCGTCGACATCGGTGGCGGCGTCCATGGCGGCAACCGACCTACCGGCGGGGCGCCATGAGGAGCATCGGGTGCGGCGGAAGGCCGGGGTCTGGTGCCACTGATCAGGGAGCGAGCGGCCGGTGAAACGGCGAACGATCGGCGAGCGAGCCGCTGGTGAGACGGCACCCGGTGACTCGGCGGCTGCACCTGTCGGCTGGAGGGCCCCCCAGGCGTGTCGGACGTCGTAGGCTCGGGTAGTGGTCGAAGCGGCAGGGATCCGATCAGGCACCCAGGACCGCGTGCTGACCGTCCCCAACCTGCTCAGCGTGATCCGGCTGGCCGGCGTACCCCTGTTCCTGTACCTGCTGCTCGGCCCGCATGCCGACGGCTGGGCGATCCTCGTGCTGATGATCGGGGGGTTCACCGACTGGCTCGACGGGAAGCTGGCCCGGCTGCTCGGCCAGTACAGCCGCCTCGGGGCCATCCTCGACCCGGCGGTCGATCGCCTCTACATACTCGCCGCACTCGTCGCCCTGGGCCTGCGCGACGTCCTGCCCTGGTGGGTGGTGATCGTCCTCGTCGCCCGCGATCTGGTGCTCGCGGCATGCCTGCCGGTGCTGCGCGCCCGCGGCTACGGTCCGTTCCAGGTGACCTACCTCGGGAAAGGTGCCACGCTCCTGCTGCTGTACGCGTTCCCACTGTTGCTACTGGGTGAGGGCAGCGGGTGGTTCGCCGAGCTGGCGCGGCCGGCAGGCTACGGCTTCGCGATCTGGGGGGCGGGTCTCTACCTCTACTCGGGTTTGCTGTACCTGACCCAGTTCGGACTCGCCCTGCGCACTCCGCATCCCAGATCATGAGGTCTAGAATCACCGCGTGATCCCTGGCGACCTTCGGTACAGCACAGAGCACGAATGGGTTCGGGAGCTGGGCGACGGCCTGGTCCGGATCGGCATCACCGACTACGCCCAGCGGAAACTGGGGGAGGTCGTCTCTGTTCTGCTGCCTGCCATCGGCGTCACCGTGACCAGCGGTGACGTTGTGGGGGAGGTGGAGTCGACCAAGGCGTTCTCCGAGCTCTACGCCCCGCTCTCCGGCGAGGTGGTGGCCGTGAACCAGGCCCTCGAGGCCGATCCGGCACTGGTCAACTCCGGCCCGTACGACGACGGCTGGATGATCGAGCTGCGGTTCGTCGACGGCGACACCGCCCAGCCCGCGACACTGCTCGACGCCACCGCGTACGAGGAGCTGATCGAGCAGGGCTGAGATCCGTCGATCCACGGCACTGCCGATCCACTGCACTGAGGCCCGGCGGTCGAGGGCCGAAGCATCAGCCGATGCCCGGACGGGCCCGATCCCGGTCGCCGGTAGCCTTCCGCGACGTGCCGCCCGCCCGCCTTCCTGCCGCCGCGCGCAGCCACGCCACGGGGGGCACCGGCGGCGCGCGCATGGATTCCACGCCGGGCGAGACCACACCGGTAGTTACCTCGAGCGACCCACAGCCCGCCGCGCCGGTCCCGACCCCGGACACCGCACCGACCCTCGCAACGCCGCGACCACGCACGGTGGCGCCGGTGGACCTGCTCGAGCTGGCCGCCGTGACCGGCGCCACCTCCTCCCGGGCCACCACCACCACCACGACCACCGCCACCACCGTCACCGGAGTGACGCTGCATGCCGACGAGGTCCGCCCTGGTGACCTGTTCGCCGCATTGCCCGGCTCTCGGGTGCACGGCATCGCCTTTGCTGACGTCGCGCTGGCGGCGGGTGCGGTAGCCATACTCACCGACCCCGCCGGCGCGGCGCGGCCGATGAGTGTTCCGATGCTCGTGCATCCCCGACCCCGTGACGTGCTGGGCGTCGCCGCGGCCCGGGTCTACGGCGATCCGACGGCGATGCTGTCGGTCATCGGCGTGACCGGTACCAGTGGCAAGACCACCGTCGCGCACCTGGTGGAGGCGGGCCTGGCCGGCAGCGGGCGGACCACCGGCCTGCTCGGCACGGTAGGCACCCGCGTGGCAGGAGCGGTCCTGCCCAGCGCGTTCACCACGCCGGAGGCGCCGGCTCTCCAGGCGCTGTTCGCGGTGATGGTGCAGGCCGGGGTGACCGACGTCGCGATGGAGGTCTCCAGCCATGCGCTGGCACTGGGTCGGGTCGCCGGTACCGGGTTCGCCGTCGGAGCGTTCACCAACCTGTCCCAGGACCACCTCGACTTCCACGTCGACATGGAGGACTACTTCGCGACCAAGGCCCGGTTGTTCGGGCCCGGTGGCGCGCGCGCGGCGGTGATCTGTGTCGAGGACGAGTGGGGGCGCCGGCTCGCGGCCCGGGTCTCCGGTGCGGTCACGGTCTCGACCCGACCCGGCGCACCGGCGCACTGGCGCGCCGCCGACCTCGAAACCGTGGTGGACGGCACCCAGGTGTTCACCGCGATCACCCCGGACGGCTCGGAGGTTCCGGTCCGGTTGCTCCTGCCCGGTGCGTTCAACGCGACCAACGCGCTGGTCGCGCTCGCCTGCCTGGCGGCCGTCGGCGTGCCCCCCGACGTCGCCGCGCCGCTGTTCGCGCAGGTCACCGTGCCGGGCCGGATGCAGCGGATCGAGGTGGGGCAGCCCTATCTGGCCGTCGTCGACTACGCCCACAAGCCGGCGGCGGTCGCGGCGCTGCTCGACGCCCTGCGCGCCCAGGTGCCGGGACGGCTGCTGGTGGTGCTGGGCTGTGGCGGCGACCGTGATCCGGGCAAGCGCCCGCTGATGGGGGCGGCCGCCGCGAGTCGCGCGGAGCTGCTGGTGGTCACCGACGACAACC
>JBOHEP010000370.1:0-13025 GCA_050701075.1 Pseudonocardia sp.
CGTGCAGGTAGATGTCGTCCTGGGTCATCCGCATCTCCGGCAGCGTCTGACCGGAGGCGACCCGGAGCTGCGCGATCACGAGGTCGCAGTCGGTGACCTCCTCGGTCACCGTGTGCTCCACCTGGATCCGCGGGTTCATCTCGATGAACACGTGCTCGCCGCGCTCGTCGAGCAGGAACTCGACGGTGCCTGCGTTGACGTACCCGATGGCCCTGGCGAACGTGACGGCGTCGGCGCAGATCCGGTCCCGCAGCTCGGGGTCCAGACCCGGCGCCGGGGCGATCTCGATGACCTTCTGGTGGCGCCGCTGCACCGAGCAGTCCCGTTCATAGAGGTGCACGACGCCGCCCTCGGCATCAGCGAGGATCTGCACCTCGATGTGGCGGGGATTCACCACGGCCTGCTCGAGGAACATCGTCGAGTCACCGAACGCCGACTCCGCCTCCCGCATGGCGGCCTCGATCGAGTCGCGCAGCTCCCCGGCGTCCGGCAGCCGGCGCATGCCCCGGCCCCCGCCCCCCGCCACGGCCTTGACGAACAGCGGGAACCCGACGCCGTCGGCCGCCTCGACCAGGGCGTCGACGTCGTCGGTCGGGTGAGTCGAGCTCAGCACGGCGACACCGGCCTCGCGGGCGGCCGCGATGGCGCGGGACTTGTTGCCCGCGAGGTGCAGCACCCGCGCCGGCGGCCCGACGAAGGTGATGCCGGCCTCCTCGCACGCCTCGGGCAGCTCGGGGTTCTCGGACAGGAAGCCGTACCCGGGATAGATCGCATCGGCGCCCGCGGTGCGGGCCGCCCTGATGACCTCGGTCACCGAGAGGTACGCGCGAACGGGATGACCCTCCTCGCCGATCTGGTAAGACTCGTCGGCCTTGGCGCGGTGCAAGGAGTTGCGGTCCTCGTAAGGGAAGATCGCCACGGTGGACGCGCCGAGCTCGGCCACGGCCCGGAACGCCCGGACGGCGATCTCGCCGCGGTTCGCAACCAACACCTTGCGGAACACGGCGGCCCCTCTCTGCGGATCCACCGGGATCCAATGACGCGAACGCTACCCGGCAAGGCACTCGTTCGGCTCCGTGCGATCAGGGCGTCTGTTCCGGTAACAAGGAGGGGTGCGCCACCATCCTCACCGCCCGCCGGGTCGGGGTCCGTTCCACCATGGTCGCCGGAGGCCGACGGGTGTCCGCCCCGGCCTTCCCACACCATGGCTGCTGACGATCGGGGTCCTGGCGATCGGAGGCGTCGCCGTGCTTGCTACCGTGTTCGTGTTCATCGTGGTCACGGTGCTCCCACTGGTCATTTTCGGTGTGGTCGCCGTGCTGATCGCCCGACACCAGATCCGCACCGCGATCCGTCGCCGGCGCCGCGCGCCTGTCAGGGCCCCGCACCCGTCCAGGCCGGCGCTGCCGCGTCCCGACGTGGTGTGGGCGCGGGCGCGATCCCGGTTCGCCGCCCTGCGCGGGGAGTATGCGGCCTACGAGTGCAATCCGATGAACGTGCTGCGACTTCCGGCGCTGGCCGACGTCTCCGTGCCGAGCACCGCCCGGTTCGTCGAGGCGTTCGCGGAGGCGCAGGCCCTCGACAGCGACGTCCTCCCCCCGCCCACACACGTCACCGCGTTCGTCGCCGCCGTCGAGCGGGCTGGTCGTGCCTGGCAGGCGGCGCACGACGCCGCCGAGCGGATCCGCCTCTCGGGGCTCTCGCCGGCCGAACGCAGCACCGTCGAGCGGGTGATCAAGCTGCTGACCACCGCCCGTGACTCCGACAGCGACGCCGAGCGCCTCACCGCCTACTCCCGCGCCCGCACAGAGCTGGTCAAACTCGACCGCGCCGGCGTCATCCACCTCCCCCACCCCGCCCAGTCGGTTCTGGACAACGCGAGCCGAGGCCAGCTCCCCGCCTGACCCACCGCGAGTTGCGCAAACCAGCACGGCGAGTTCCGCATCCGGGCACGGCGAGTTCCGCGAACCAGCACGGCGAGTTCCGCACTTGGGCACGGCGAGTTCCGCATCCGGGCACGGCGAGTTCCGCATCCGGGCACCAGTGTCGGAATGCGGAACTCGCCGTGTCGGAATGCGGAACTCGCGGGAGGGTTACACCTTGTCCAGGTACTCCGCACGGTCCTCGGCGACGATCTCGCCCACCAGCGCGGCGAGGCCCGGGTGGCGGGTGAGGTCCGGGTCGGCGGCGACCATTGCCGCCACGTGGTGCCGAGCTTTCGTGATGATCTCCTCGTGGCGCAGCAGCGACAGCAATCGCAATCCCGACCGCCGGCCGGACTGCATCGCCCCGAGCACATCTCCCTCGCGGCGGAGCTCCAGGTCGAGCCGCGCGAGCGCGAAGCCGTCGGTGGTGCCGGCGACGGCGTCCAGTCGCTGGCGGCCGGTGGTTCCTTCGGGCAGGTCGGTGACCAGCAGGCAGACCCCCGCCGCCGCGCCGCGGCCAACCCGGCCGCGCAGCTGGTGCAGTTGGGACAACCCGAACCGGTGCGCGTCCATGATCACCATCCCGGTGGTGTTCGCGACGTCGACCCCGACCTCGATGACCGTCGTCGCGACCAACACATCGAGCTCGCCCGCCTCGAAGTCGCGCATCACCGCGTCCTTCTCGTCGGGGGGCAGCCGGCCGTGGAGGATCCCGAGTCGCAGGCCCTCCAGCGGCCCCGAAGCAAGGCCGGGTGCGACGTCGAGCACCGCCAGCGGCGGGCGGCGTTCGTCCGAGTCGGAGTCGCCCGGCTCGACCGGCTCCTCCGCGTCATCGGAACCGGAGCCGTCGCCGGTGCCCTCGCCGTCGCCGGTGCCGGAACCGTCGCCGACCCGCGGGCACACGACGTACACCTGATGCCCGGCCGCAACCTCCTCCCGCACGCGGCGCCACACCCGGTCCAGCCACGCCGGCTTCTCCGCGAGCGGCACCACGGAGGTGGCGATCGGGGACCGGCCGCTGGGCAGCTCGCGCAGCGTGGAGACCTCGAGATCGCCGTAGACCGTCATCGCGACGGTGCGCGGGATCGGCGTCGCGGTCATCACCAGCATGTGTGGGGCGAGGTCGCCACGGCAGCGCAACGCGTCGCGCTGCTCCACCCCGAACCGGTGCTGCTCGTCGACGACCACCAACCCGAGGTCTGCGAACCCGACCCGGTCCTCGATGAGCGCGTGGGTGCCGACGACGATCCCGGCGGCGCCGGACTGCGCGTCGAGCATGGCCTGGCGTCTGGCCGCCGCCCCGAGCGACCCCGTGAGCAGGGTGATGCGCGTGGCGTGCTCGGCGGAGTCGAGTTCGCCGCCGCGTCCCAGCGGCCCGAGCAGGGCGCGCAGCGACCGGGCATGCTGCGACGCGAGCACTTCGGTAGGCGCGAGCAGCGCGGCCTGCCTCCCGGCGTCGACGACCTGCAGCATCGCCCGTAGCGCCACGACCGTCTTGCCCGCCCCGACGTCGCCCTGTACGAGCCGGTTCATCGGGTGCGTGCGCCCGAGATCTGCGGCGATCTCCGTCCCGATGGCCTGCTGACCCGCGGTGAGAGTGAACGGCAGCGCGGCGTCGAATCCGTCGAGCAGCCCGTCGGGTCGCGGCGGGCACGCCGGCGCCGGTCGCGCGAGGGCGGCCTGGCGGCGCAGCGCCAGCGCGAGTTGCACGCCCATCGCCTCGTCCCAGATCAGCCGCTGGCGCGCGGCGTGGTAGTCGGTCTCGGTCTCGGGCACGTGGATGCGGCGCAGCGCACGGCCGAGATCCGCGAGCCCCTCCATGCGACGGAGCGCGGCGGGCAGCGGGTCGGTGGGGTCGTCCAGTACGTCGAGCACCTGACGGACACAGCGCGCGATCTGCCAGGAGTGCACCTTGCTGGTGGCCGGGTAGACGGAGATGAAGGGACGGATCTCGTCGTCGCCGAGCGGCTCGAACTGCGGATGGGTGAGCTGCGGCAACTTGTTGAACTTGCCGACCTTGCCGGCGAAAAGGGCCCGCATGCCTGGCCTGATCAGGTGTGCCAGCTTGTCCCCGCGGAAGAACGTGCAGTCCAACGTCGCACCGCGGCTGTCCCTGAGGACGACGGCAAGCAGCTTGCCGGGCCGACTGCGCATCGGTCGCAGCGTCGCCTTCTCCACCTCCGCGACCAGCGTGACGTGCTCGCCGGTCCTCAACCCCGCGATGTCGGTGAGCCCGTCCTGACCGACGTATCGGCGCGGGTAGTGCCGTACGAGATCCCCGACGGTGTGCAGGTCGAGCTGCGCCGCCAGCAGATCGGCCGACTTCTTCCCGATCACCGGCAGCAGGGAACTGCCGAGATCCACGTCTGTCATTCCACCCCCAGCACCAGCGGATAGTCGGTCTGCCCACCCCGGTAGACCATGACGTCGACCTCGGGATGGGTGCGGCGCAGGTCGATGGCCAACCCCTCCCCCAGCTCGTCGTCGATACCGGCGCCGAGCAGCGCCGTGACCAGCTCACCGCCCGCGGTCAACATGCGGTGAGCCAACCAGAGGGCACCGACAGCCAGGTCGGGGGCGATGAGCACGACCTCGCCGTCGGAGATGCCGAGCACGTCGCCCGGTTCGCAGCGGCCCGCCCACGTCAGCGCCTCGGTCTCCGCGACCAGCAGCCCGGCGGTGCGGGTGCCGGCCGCCGCCTCGGCCATCGCGACGACGTCGTCACCGGCCCGGCGCGCCGCGTCGTGCACGGCGAGCGCCGAAAGCCCCTGCAGCACCGAGGACGTGGGCACCACGAGCACCTCCTGGCCGTCCCGACGGGCGGTGGACGCGGCCCGCTCCGCCGCCGGGGTGAGCCCGGCGTCGTCAGGCAGCAGGACGACGTGCCGGGCCCGGGTGCCGACCAGCGCGGCCACCAGCTCGGCCTCGTCCACCGGCCGATCATCCGGACGCCGCAGCACGTCGGCGCCCTCGGCGCGGGCCAGCTCCGCGAGCTCAGCGCCGCCCACGACCATCAGCACGGCGCGGGCCCGGACGAACCGCCCACCGGGCTCGCCGGAGACAGTCCCGGCCACCTGGTCGGCGAACCGGATGACGGTGACGCGGTGCGGCCGCCCCGCCTCCAGGCCGGCCTCCAGCGCGGCGCCGATGTCGGCGCAGTGCACGTGGACGTTCCAGAGCCCGGCCCCGTCGCCGACGATCGCCACGCAGTCCCCGACGGTCGCCAGCTCCCCGCGCAACACCTCGACCCGATCGGCGTCGGTGCCGTCTAGCAGGTACATGACCTCGTAGTCGAACTCCGCCGAACCGCCCTCCCGCTCGGCGGTGAGCACCTCCCGATCCCGAACCGGCGCTGTGACCCGGCCACCGGACGCCGGTGCCGACGTCGCCGGCGCCCGGCCGCTGACCAGGCACGCGAGCGCGTCGAGGACGACGAACAGGCCGAGCCCACCGGCGTCGACGACCCCGGCGCGGGCGAGCTCGGGCAGCTGCGCGGTGGTGGCCCGAAGCGCGGCGGCGGCGCCGTCGGCCGCGGCGACCGCAACGTCCTCGAGCCGGTCGGCGACGTCGGTGACGTCGGGAAGGCGGCTTTCCGGAAGGCCACCCTGCTGACGTCTGGCGGCGGCAGCGCCCGCGCGGAGCACCGATAGCATCGTGCCTTCGCGGGGACGACTCAGGGCGGCGGTGGCGAGCCGGTCGGCGCGGTGCAGCCCATCGGTGAACACCGCCCCGCCGCAGACCCCCGAGGCGTCGGTCACCGCGTCGGCGACGCCGCGGAGCACCTGGGAGAGGATCACCCCGGAGTTGCCCCTGGCCCCGAGCAGCGCGCCGCGAGCCAGGGCGACGGCCACCGGCGCGGGCCCGAGGTCCTCACCATTGCCCTCCCGCAGGCCGCGACGCCCGGCGTCCGTGGCGGCACGCATGGTGAGCAGCAGGTTGGTGCCGGTGTCACGGTCCGGCACCGGAAAGACGTTGATCCGGTCGATCTCCGCGCAGTGCCGCTCCAACGCCAGCGTGGCCGCGCTGGCCCAACCCCTGAGCAGGGCTGCGTCGAGGGTTTGTCGGCACACCCGGAAAGGCTACCGAGTGGGTGGTGCGCGACGACCCGGACGTCGCAGGTACCCTTGCGCCGCGCACCCGGGGCACCCCGGTCTCTGCAATTCGTCTATCCCGAGGAGTGGCCGACGTGGCTGCCGTCTGCGACGTCTGCGGCAAGGGTCCGGGCTTCGGCATGTCCGTCTCGCACTCGCATCGTCGCACCCATCGCCGCTGGAATCCCAACATCCAGACCGTGCGGACCCGGCTCGGCGGTGGCAACCGCCGGCGCCTCAACGTGTGCACATCCTGTCTGAAGGCCGGCAAGGTCGCCCGCGCCTGAGCGCGGTTCATCAGGCCCGCAACGGTCGTCGCTTCGGTGTCGTCGGTGCCCGGTCAAGTGCTCCGAGGCAACGTCGCGCAGTGCCGGGAGCGCAGATGCCGGGAGCGCGGTCGCGCAGTGCCCGGAGCGGATGCCGGGTCGCGTGGGCATGATCGCCATCTCGGAACGGCGGGCCGCTCCGCACACGGCTCCGCGTTCCCCAATGGTGATCACATCGTGCTTGCATGTCCGGACCGGCCTCAGCATGCGCTGGTGGCGATCACTCAGGGGAGTTTCCAGTCCACCGGATCTCCGCCCAGCTCCTCCAACAACGCGTTCACCCGGCTGAACGGGCGCGAGCCGAGGAACCCGCGGTCGGCCGACATGGGGCTGGGGTGCGCGGACTCGACGCACGGTACGTCGATGAGCAGCGGCGCCAGGTTCCGTGCGTCCCGCCCCCACAGGATGGCTACCAGCGGTGTGCTGTCGCGGTCCACCAATGCCCTGATGGCCTGCTCGGTGACCTTCTCCCAGCCCTTGTCCCGGTGCGACCCCGGCTTGCCGGGCTCGACGGTGAGCACCCGGTTGAGCAGCAGGACGCCCTGATCCGCCCACGGCGTGAGGTCGCCGGTGGCAGGGGTGGGGTGGCCGAGGTTCTCGGAGTACTCACGGAAGATGTTGGCCAGGCTGCGCGGGATCGGACGGGTCTGCGGCGCCACCGCGAACGACAGCCCGACCGCGTGTCCGGGCGTCGGGTACGGGTCCTGCCCTACGACCAGCACGCGCACCGCGTCGAAGGGCTGGGTGAACGCCCGAAGCACGTTGGCCCCAGCGGGGAGGTAGCGGCGGCCGGCGGCGAGCTCGGCGCGAAGGAACTCGCCCATTGCAGTGATCGCCGGGGCGACCGGGTCCAGCGCCCGGGCCCACCCGGCATCCATGATCTCGCTCAGGGCCTTGGACCGGATGACCGCGGCCTCGTCGGCAGCCATCAGCGCGCCAACGGTCGCGGCCCGGCGCGGAACCGCTTGCCGCGCTGGAGGTATGACTGCACCGCGTCCGGGTGGACGGAGGCTTCGGGGTGGACGGAGGCGTCGGGGTGGATTTCGGGTTCGACGTCGCCGAGCGCGTGGATGGGCACGGCATCGAGCCTAGTGCAGCACCACATCGGTTCATCGGGGTCCGGATCACGCCGCCGGCACATGATCGCCGAACGGGAACACAGAGCCGCATCCCGTGCGGCTCCCCGCACCGAAAAGTTGATCTTGGCAGGCCACCCCCGGCGCCGGCGGACTGCCCCGTCGCCGGCGGACTGCCCCGGCGCCAGCAAGGCCACCCCCGGCTGCGGTAGCACCGTGATCATCGATTGGGAACCCGGATCCGCACTCAACACGGCTGACGGTTCCCAGACGTCGATCAAGCGCTCGGCGCCGTCGGCCGTCCGCCCACCGGGTCCCCGCACCACCTCCACGCGTGCCCTCACCCGACCGACCCCCGCAGAACGTCGGCGGCGCTGCACCAGGACGCACCCCGCCGTCCCCTCCTGGCGGGCCACCCGCCCACCCATCGACCACGGGCAGACGGTCCGCAAATCAAGATCCCCGTGATCGACGAGGAAGGTCAGGGGCTCCGAGCTGAAGCGCGGTCAGTTGCGTGGCCACGCGGTTGCGCCGCTGGTCGAGAACTCCCGGGAACGTCGGGTCTGGGTGGGCACGGTGGCAGCTGCCGGTATGTCACCGCCGGTGCGGTTGTCGGGGGTGGAGCGGTTACCCAGCCTGCTGAGCAGCAGGGCGTCGGCAAGCTGCTTGCGGCTGGTGATGCCGAGCTTGGAGTACGCGTTGGCGAGATGGGCCTCGACCGTGCGGACCGAGACCACCAGGCGCGCCGCGATGGCCCGGTTGTGCATGCCCTGCCCGGCAAGCCCGGCGACCTCGGCCTCCCGACCGGTCAGTCGCGGCAGCGCCAGCGAGGACAGCGCCGGCGTGCGGGCGTTCTCACACTCCCGGGCCAACGCCGCCGCGGTGGCAGTCGCCGACGCGGCCCGGCGCCGGTCTCCTGCCCGGGTGTGCGCCCCTGCCGCATGGGCCGCGGCGTCGGCAGCCAACAGATGGGCTCCCATCCGCTCGAAATCCGCCGCGACGTCGTCGAGGCGCCCACCGTCGGCGGCCGCCTGGGCCTCGGCGTGTGCGGCGAACCCGGCCACGAACTCCCCCTCCACCTGGCCGGCCAGCTTCCGCAGCCGCGGGGCCACCACGTCGGCCCGACCCAGCTGGGCAGCGGTATGCAGGGCGGCCGCCTCCACCGCCCACTGCTCCGCTCCCCCGGCGATCGCTCCTGCCCGCAGCGCGAGCTCGGCCGCCTCGGACTCACGATCCCGGGCCGCGGCGTACCATGCCCTGGCGAGCAGCACGTCCGGCTCGAACACCAGATGGCCCCGCCCACGGTCCCGCAGGCCGGCCAGGAGCTCCCCCGACGCGGCGGAGCAGCCCAGCTGGGCGTGTGCTTGGGCGAGCTGGGCGGTGCACAGCGGGAGCAATCCGCCGGGATCACAATGGCTGAGACCGGCGAACGCCTCCGTGAGCCATCGGACGGCAGTCGCCAGCCGTCCCGCGGCGAGCGCCGCCCACCCCATGTGCATGGCTGCGATCGCATCGCCTGCCCACTCAGGTTCGACCATGCTCAGGCGGTGCAGCTCGCTCGCCCTCGTCTGGAGCTCGACGATCCGCCCGGCCACCCCCAGCGCGAGCAGCTCGCCGTGGGCGAGCATGAGCCGGCTGAAGGTCGTCTCCGGCTCCAGCCGGTGACGCTCGATGACCGACCACCCCGACGCGGCGGCGGCGAGCGCCTCCTGGACCCGACCGGTGACCGCGAGCGCCGCCACCGACGCTGCCGATGCGGTCGGTCGCGGCCCCACCCCGTCACCGAGCACGGACGTCTCGGTGGCGCCGAGCTCGATCGCCTGCCGGGGCCGGCCGGTGAGGAAGGTGAGAACTCCGCGGGCCCCCACCACCCGGGCGCGGACCTCAGCGAGGGTGACGACGGCCTCGGCTGCGCGCAACGCCGACTCGGCATCGGTTGCCCGGCCCAGGCCGCAGTACAGGTTGCGGGCCCGCAGGACCGCCAGCTGGGCGCGCGACACATCAGCGCCGGCAACTCCGGCCGCGGCCACGGCCACCTGCTCCGCGTGGTCGAAACGGCCCTGCCAGTGCAGCGCTTCGAGCAGCGCCACGTGCGCCCGCAGGCCCGCGCCGCCCTCCACCGCCACGCGCGCGAACCGCTCGGCGACAGCGTGCTGGAGCAGCGCGTTGGCACGCACCGCGGCATCGGTGAGCAGGCCGACGTCGGGGTTCGGCTCCTCGCTGTCCAGCAGCAGCTGACCGGCCAGCAGCACGTCGCGCTCGTCGGCATCCGGCCCGGCGCAGGCCAGCTCGCGACGCAACCGGCGCACGACGACCTCGGACATCTGGGCCTGCACGACCTCGGCGTGCAACGGATGCACCAACCTGACTTCGGCGCGCCGGCCTGCCCGCTCCACGACGACCAGTCCGCGGCGCTCGAGTCCGCTCATCGCCCCGCTGTCGCCGTCGAGTTGGCTCAGGGGGAGCGCACCGCTGATCGCGAGCTTCTCCAGTGCGGCCCACTCGGTCGGGGTGACCTTGCCGAGGTGGTCCCGGATCACCTCGGTCAGCCGTGGACTGGGCGTCACACCCCCCGCCCAGTGCCACACGTCACCGCGCTGCTGCAGTGCGCCCGTGGTGCGGCCCAGCTCGATCAGTTCCCGCAGGTAGAGCGGATTGCCGCTGGTCAGCCTCCACAGCCGCTCGGCGGTCCGAGCATCGACCGGGCCGGCGAGTGAGGCCCTCAACAACCGCTCCATGTCAGGCCGGCGCAGCGGCTCCAGCTCGATCCGAGCGGCCAGGCCGTCCTTCCACAGCGCAGAAACCGGATCCGGTGCGGGCTCGCCGGTACGCACCGTCAGCACGAGGGCGGCCGAGCCGCTGAGCGCGATCTGATGCACCAGGGTGGCCGACAGCTCATCAAGCAGGTGCGCGTCGTCGATCCCGACGAGGCACCGGCCGGCACCGCCGAGCTCACGCAGCGCCGTCACCGCGTGCTGGAGCAGTGCGAGTGGACTGGAGCCCAACTCCACCGCGGGAAGCAAGTGGGCCAGCGCACCCAGCGGGATGACCGCCGCCGCCCGCGTACCCGCCGCCCAACCCGTCGGACGACCGGTTGAGCCGGCTGTCCTGAGCGCCTCCCTGGCCAGTCGTGTCTTGCCGACACCGGGCGGACCGGCCACCACGACACAGCCGCCCTCGTCGGTACCGGTGACCTCCGCGATCGTCGCCATCTCCGACTCACGGGCACCGAAGCCCCAGCGTCGCCCGTTCATGCCGACCTCTTCGGACGGCAGTCGTCGACCTTCACGAGCCCATCGCAGCACTGCACCATCGCGCGTCCCCCGATCACGCAAACCTTCACCGAGTCGATCTCGTCGCCCCCCGCCGTTCACCCTGCTGGTCGCCCCCCAAGTAATGCAGCCCCACCGTTACGTTGCTCCTTCTGAGCATCTGAGCAACAGACCCGGATGGTCGAGTTCGCCCAACGGCATGATCCGGTCGTCGTCGGACATCCTTCGCGGTTCACGACCCGGCCCGCCCGATCGTCGACGCCCCGGTGGCCTGCTGACGGACGATCCGCGGATTTCCCGCGTAGCGCAGCACCGACGCGCCGCCCACCTCCGCGGCCAGGACGTCGCCGACCGTGACCTCGGCAACGCTCGCGCCGGACAGGGTGATGTCGAGGTCCGCCACGACCAGCCGGTTGAGCTCGAGCTCGCTCGCGCCCGAGGCCGCGATCACCAGGCGGCGGACCTCGCCGGTCAGCGCCAGCCGGCTGGCGCCGGACGCACCGGCCCGGACCTGCTCGATCTGGATCATGCCGCCGATCTCGCTCATGCCCAGCACCGTCAGTACCAGTGCCTGCCCGGCCAGTTCGGGAACGAACGTCATCCGGCTCTCGCCGCTCACGGTGACGTAATCGAGTGCGCCCAGCGTCACATCGGCCGACAGGGTGGCCTCCTGCACCTGCGCCCCTGGTCGCAGACCCAGGTGGAAAACGGTGCCGGTCAGCCTGATCTCCACGAGGTCGGCGACGTTGTCGTCCACCTTGACCGTGGCCTGTTCGGGCTCCCCGATCGCGACCCGCACCGTGAATCCCGATTCCACGACGAGGGCTCGCACCCCGCCGAGGCCGAGCTCCCGGCACGTCGTGACACCCGAACCGACCACCGTGTCGAGGTGGCTCCTGGGGTGCATGTGAGGTCTCCTAGGGGTGCGATCCGGGCGGGGCGGGACAGGTCAGGCGAGTGCGGCGTAGATGAGAACGTCGGCCGGATGGCCCCCGGTGCAGGGGGCGTCGGCCCGATCGTTCTCGACGGCACCGCCACGGACGAGCAGTGCGAGTTCGGGTGTGGGTCTGTGAACGCTCCTGGTTGACAGCTCGTCGTTGTCGAAGGTGTTGATCGACTGTACCCGAAAAATAGCGATGCGCCCGTTCACTTGCTCATCCCTTCTAGTTCGGGAGCCGGCCGGGCGGCACCGGCGCGTTGACCGATGTGACGGCCCCGTCCGGCTCATCAGCGAGCGTCACCAGCAAACGGGCCACCTGGGGAGGGGTCGGGGACGCCCCCGGCCGATAGGACATGACGGTCAGCGCTCCCGGCGAGGCCGCCATCACCTGGTCGACGTTGATCCCATCGCGCAGGAGCTGCTCCCGGACGCCGGGATCGACCAGCGGTGCGGCATCGCCGGGAAGCTCGGAGCGCACCCAGGCACTGGGCCGGTCCGGGCCATCCGGAGCCGGTGCTGCACCGGTAGCCACGACCGCGGGCACGGCTGTGACAAGCACGAGGGCAGCCAAGACCAGTACCAGGGCAGCCACGATCACCCACGCCACCATGATCGCGCCCGGCACACGTGTGCGCCAGCCGCGGACCAAATCCCCGAGCTCGCCGAGCTGAGCTGCGGCAAGCACCGCCAAGACGGGCGCGACCAGCAGCAACGCCGTCGACCGATGATCGCCGGGCAGCCCGGCGCAGACCAAAAGCGCGACGGCTGCCGCGACCGGCGCACGAAGCTCGCAGCGGCGCCAGGCCAGGCCCGCGACGAGCGCGCCCACCGCGAGCACCCCGACCAGGGCGACCGCGGGTACCGACGCACCACCGGACACCGTCCAGGCCCACCCGCCGGTCGACAGCGCCGCGACGACCACAGCGACGCCGGCCAGCGCGACGGCCGGCGCCACGGCACCGCGGGAATGCCGTCGGGCGGGGAACAGCACCATCACGGCCCCAGCAGCGAGCAACGCCGTAGCGGCCAGTGGCGCGGTGAGCACGCCGACCGCGGCGGCGACGCCCGCCCCCACATTCCCAGCGCGACCTCGCCCGGCGACGGCGACTGCGAGCGTGAGCCACATCGCGGCGAGAACACCCGCGTCCACCGACGCATGCGGCATCAGCAGCGGCGCCGACAGCCCACACAGCAGGACCGCCGCCGCGGCCGTCGGCATCGACAGCCCGAGCCGTCGCGCCACCGGCCACAACAGCAGGCACCCGACCAGCCCGACCACCAGGAGCACGGCGCGCGTGGCATCGATCAGCGCCACCGGCTCGGCCCCCGGCCAGAGGGCCTGCAGCGCCGCGATCTGGTACACGGCGATCGCGTCCGGCATGGAGGGTGTGGCGC
>JBOHEP010000371.1:0-9441 GCA_050701075.1 Pseudonocardia sp.
TCGCGGTCAACCTGATCCGGCTACACGCCTGGTGGAACGGCCACCCACTCGACCGGACCCGCACCAGCCACCTCGCCCGCCTCGAACCCGCCCTGGCCTCATGAACACGAATTAGCCACCAGGGTCGAACTGATGCCCAAAACCCTCGCCACCGCGACCGTGGACCGGCTCCTGCACCACGCCCACATCTGCCAGACCACCGGCGAGTCCGTGCGCCTGTCCCAAGCCCTCGCCGGGGACGGCGTCATCCCACTGAGCAGCCCCCGATGAGGCCCACGACCACCCACACCACCGAGCGACTCGCCGGGATCTACGAATGCCCGGACTGCGAGACCCGCTACGTCGACGAACGACGCTGCCCCGACTGCAACCTGTTCTGCCGCCGCATCGGCACCGGCGGAACCTGCCCGCACTGCGACGAACCCATCACCCTCACCGACCTCGAAGAGGAAACGACCATGCCAATCACCTGACCAAGCCGCCCCGGAGGTGGCCGCCACTGGGCAGATCCCATGGCCACCACCGGGCAGATCTCATGACCGTCTCCGGGCAGTTCCCACTGGCCCTTGACAGGTCTGCCCCCCTGTCACCCCGTTCCGCGATGGTAGCTCCGAACGGTGTCATGTCGGTCACCAACTGAACACCATCCGACGGATCAATGTCCGACGCCGCATGGGGGGTGGTGATTCACACCGCCCGCACATCCGGCGCGACATCGGCCCCCGATACCGCTGGTCGGCGCGGGCGATCCCCCGTCCCGTCCGCGCCGACCAGCTTCCACCGCACCACCGACCACCTAGGGAGGAGCCTGCCGTGGCAGCAGCGTCTGGCCCGACGAGTACCGACCCGGCGACGGCGGCGAGCGAGATGAGCGCTGCGGCGGCGGCGTGCATCGACGTTGCCGCCCGATACCTGGCATCGCAGCCCGAGGCGGTGCACCGCGCCCTGGCCCGTCACCGATCGGACAAGAACGGGCACTGTGCCGGGGTGCGGCAGCAGTCTCGCCCGTTGGCCGTGCGCGACCGCCGCGAGCGCCCGTCGCGCGTTCGAGCTGATAAGCGGCGCCGCCGCGTCGATGCCTGGATTCGCGAGGTCCGAACCGGTGCCGTGATCCGCCCGGCACGCACAGGTGACCCCCAACCCGAACACCGACCAGGCCGTCCCGTCCCCACTCGGATGGACCACCAGATCGCGCCGGAGCTACGCACGCAGGTACCAAGATGACTCCCAACCTGATTGCCAGCCCCTACCCCGACGGACACGTCATCGTCAGCCCGGGCTTCGATGGCGGGATCAAGATCGGGACGAACAGATATGCCGAACTCCGGGACGCGGCGTCCACCGCGCCCGTGCCGGACTGGCTCGCCGCCGCCGCGCTTGCGCAATGGCGCGTGGACGTGAGCAGCCATGTCGTCGGAGACGCGGTTCTCGTGCGCCCGGATACCGAGTACGGCTATGCCCGCGCCAGTTACGAACTGAACCTCGGCTGCAACTACGACTGTGAGCACTGCTACCTGGGCGAGAAGCTGTTTGCAGGCATGGGATGGGACGACCGGGAACGCCTGCTCAACGTGATGAGAGACGCGGGAGTGCTGTGGCTCCAACTCACCGGGGGCGAACCGCTGATCGACCCGCTGTTCGCCGAGACCCACACCTACGCCTGGGACTCCGGCATGATGATCCAGATCTCCTCGAACGGGTCCCGCCTGGACAACGCGAAGGTCCTCGGGCTTCTGGCGGCGAAACGTCCTTACCGGCTCACGCTTAGCCTCTACGGTGCCACCGAGGAGTCCTACGACGGGATGACGAGGCGCCGGGGCAGTTTCCGGCGGTTCATGCGGGGACTCGCCGCCGCGCACGAGGCTGGGCTCACAATGCGGATCAACTGCGTCCTGTCCAACCGCAACGCCCACGAACGCGACGCGATGAAGGCGCTGGCCGACCGGTACGGAATCCCGTCGTTCGAGTACACCAACATCACGCCGACGATCCACGGCACCGGTGACGTCCTGCCCAGCCAGGCTCACGAGGTGCTGCGCCGTCACGACCCCTACACCGGCTGCAACGCCGGGATCACCCACTTCCACGCCGACCCGCACGGCAAGGCGAGCATCTGCAAGATCGGCCGCGAACACCAGATCGACCTGCTCACCGAAGGCGTCGCAGGACTCCGCGAACTCGCCGTCATCGGCGACAGGCTCACCACCCGCCACGGCGGGTGCTCGGGCTGCGCGCTCCAGAAATCCTGCGGGACGTGCATGCCGCTGGCGAACCTCTACCGACAGGCCAACGCCCCCCTCGAAACCTACTGCCAGCACGGCAGTGGACCGCTGACTCCAGATTCGAGAGGGGGTGAACAATGACCGCCGTTGCCGTCGAACTCCTCCCGGCCCCACCAGCACCCGACACGCTGGACCCGGACGCCGTGGAACTCGTCGCCGACACCGACCGGCTCATGGTGATGTGCTCGTGCAGCTCGTCCAGTGATGTCCCCTACCAGTGATCGAGTGACCGCAACGGGCGGCCCGGCGAGATGCTGGGCCGCCCGTCCCCCGTAAGGACGATCTGTGGCCAAGCGTATCCAGTGGGAAGACCTGGATCCCGCCCTCACCGACGCGATCAGCGCTCGCACCGGCCCCATCCTCGCCGGGCGGGCCGTCACCGACGGGAAGAACTCCCCGCTCGCCGCCGTGGTGCTCACCCGGGATGGCGGCAAGGTGTTCGTCAAGGGGCTTCCCTCCGACCACCGGATGGTTATCACCCAGGCCCGTGAAGCAGCCGCCTCACCCCTCGTCACGGGCATGTCCCCACAACTGCTGTGGCAGTTCGACGACGCTGGCTGGAACGTCCTCGGCTACGAGTACGTGGACGGCCGCTCGGCCGACTACCGGCCGGGATCGCCCGACATCGACCTGATCGTGGACCTCATGCAGACCCTGAGCACCATCCAGGTACCCGCCGGACGCGGCCCGTGGAAACCCATCCAGACCCGTCTGCGCACCTACGTCGACGACCCTGCCGATGCCGCGGTCTTCGCCGGGCACGCGCTCACCCACACCGACTGGATGCCCGACAACATCATCATCTCGCGGGGGCGGGCCTGGCTGATCGACTGGGCCTGGGCGACCCCCGCACAATCCTGGATCGATCCAGCGAGCTGGCTGATCAAACTCATCGCCCACGGCCACACCATCAGCGCCGCCGAGGCCATCGCTACCCGCCTGCCCGCCTACGCCGCTGCCGATCCTGCCCACATCGGAGCATTCGCTCGCGCAAACGCGAACATGTGGAACGAGATCGAACGCAACCATCCGATTCCGTGGGCGACCACCATGGCGTCAGCCGCTCGCACCTGGGCGCAGCTCCGTGGAACCCCGTAGGCGAGCTTGCTTGTTCAGCGCGCCCCCAATGATGACGTCAAGCCCCCTGCCGCCGTCGCCAGTCCGCCCTGCCCGCTCGTCGACGAGCCGCGTCCCGTTCAGGAGCTCAGCCATCACTCTCCGTCGAAGTCAAGGCTGCACGCAGACTCTCTTGAGAACTTCCGGATGAGACCCGCGCCGACGTGCGGATGTGCACCAAAAAGTCACCCGTTCAGCGGTACTCGTCTCCTGCGACGCACGAGTGCGCAGAGAGTAGCGGGTCTTGACAGTGGCCGAGGTGTCGAGCGTTGATACATCTTCGCCAAGCGGGCGCCGCTGCTCGACCCCGCGCGCGCCCCGCACGAGCTACGCACCGGCGAGGTCGACCCGCTGCACGGGGTTCTCGAAACCCTGGCCGAACGCCGCCCCGACCAGACCGCAGTCGTGCAACTGGTCGTGGCGGCCCACCCCGACCGCAGCCGCGGACAGGGCCACGGACAGGGCCCTCGCGGCGTGGGCGGGCTGGTGGTGGCGGTGTTGAGCGGGGTGCTGCGACTGGCCGCAGCGCTGCTAATCGAGATCGTCGACATCATGACCCACCACGGACCTTGCCCGAGCGCCAGCACCGGAGCAGGTCACCACCCGAAGGCGCCGTCGGCGTCGGAGGACGCGGTCGAGGCGGCGCGCCGGCGCGACCTCGCCGCGAAGCACGCCCGCGGCCCGCATCTGCGCGCCACCCTGCGCCTCGCCGTCACCACCACCGGACGCAGTCACGAGACGATCGGGCGGCCGCCGTCGCCGCGCTGGTCAACTGCTACGACCAGGCCGCCCCCGCCGCTCAGCTCCACACCCGCCCGGTCCGCCGCGCCGCCCACGCCGTCGCCGGGCGCCGAGCCGCCCCGAGGGCGGGGCTGCTGCTCACCGTGGCCGAGGCCGCCGCGTTGTGGCACCTGCCCGCCGACCCCGGCAGGTACGGCATCCGCGACGCCCCCGCCCGGGTTCGTCGGCCCCGTCGCGATCTCCCCCGCCTGCGCCCCCACCACGCCGACCCCCACACCGCCCACGGCCGAACCGGTGGCGGCAGCCACGACAACAGGACCGACGACCGACACGACCACAGCCGCGAGGACGGGCCCACGACCCGCGTGCACCTCGGGCTCGTCGGGCAGGCCGGGCCGGTCCCGGACCGGCCCTCCCGCAAGGCGCTCAACCACTGGCCGGACGACCGCTGGGAGGACGACGGCTGGGCAGGCGAGCACCGGGCAGGCGAGCACCGGGCAGGCGAGCACCAGGCAGGCGAGCACCAGGCAGGCGATCACCGGTCGGACGGAGGCCACGATGCCGCCGCTTGACCCACACCGTCCCGTCGCCCGGCCGGGCGACACCCGGCCGGAGCACGGCCGTCGGGGGCCGGACGGGGGCGGTTGCGGTTGCTGCCTGTTGATCATCCGGCGCGGACGGCGGCCAAGCCGCTCGGGATCGCGAGCGAGGGCCCGCCGGACTGGATCGGGCTGCGCGTTCCCGACGCCCGGCATCACCTGCATGTCCAAGGCGTGACCGGGGCGGGGAAGTCGACCTGGCTGGCCCGCCACGTCCTGGCCGAGGCCCACGCCGGCGGGTCGCCCTGCTGGACTGCCAGGGCGACCTCGCCCACCACGTCCTCGACCGGCTTCCCCACCACCGTCGTCGACCGGCTGATCATCCTCGACCCGGGCGAGCAGCACGCGCCGCCCGGCATGGGACCCGACGTCGCGCCGCAGGACGCGCCGGACGGCGCGGTCAGGTGGGCCGACGCGGTGCCGTGGCTGGCGCTGCGGTGGGGGACGGCCCCGACCGCAGCCGAGGTCCGGTTCGCGCCGGTGGTGTGGGCCCTGCTGCACCAGCAGCCCGGCTCCGCAGACACGACGGGGACAGCGACGGGGCGCACGGTGCTGCAGATGGCCGCGGAGGCCGAGCTGACCGGACACACCGACCTCGACCCGAACACGCTAACCCGGGTACTGGTCCGGTACGAGCGGGCCGGGGTGGTCCGGTCGGTGACCGATGGACGCCTCGCACGGTGGTCCGTGCTTTCCCCGGCCGACGTCATCGCCCAGGCCCAGGAGTCGGCCCGGGCGGGTGGGTCGTCCGCACGGACCCGCCGCCCGGGCGTCGGCGACGGCGCGGTGACCCCGGCGGGCGGGTTGCGCGGGCTGGTCGCCGACCACCTCGTGCAGCACCCGGCCGAGGAGTTCTCGCCGACCCAGGTTGCCAACGCCCTCGGGCGCTCGTACGGGGCGGTTGCGAACGCCCTGGAGCGGCTGGTCGAGCACGGCGCCGCCGTGCAGACCTCCACCTCGCCGCGCCGCTACCAGCACTACACCGGCCCCGCCCAGGACGGCGCCGTGCCCGACGGCTCCGACCTCGACCGGAAGCGTCGTGACGGCCAACCCTCGCCGACCCCGCACCGCCCCGACCCCGCGCGCCATCGGCGCCGCGGGGCTCGGCGGTGACCGGCTCGGACCCGACGTACGCGTCGGGACCTACGTGCGGCGCTCCACCGACGACGAACACCAGCCCTGCAGCAAAGAAGCCCAGGACACCCAACTCGGCACCTACATCACCAGCCAACCCGGCTGGCGCATCGTCGCCCGCTTCGACGACGACGCCTCCGGCGCCACCACCACCCGACCCGGCCTACAACGCGCCCTCGCCGCCGCCCGCGCCGGAGCGATCGACGTCCTGCTCGTCTACCGCGTCGACCGGTTCTCCCGCAGCCTCCGCGACACCGTCGCCCTCCTCGAACAACTCGACACCGCCGGAGTCGTGTTCCGCTCCTTCACCGAACCCTTCGACACCTCCGGGCCGATGGGCCGCATGCTCCTGCAACTTCTCGCGATGTTCGCCAGGTTCGAGCGCGACACCATCATCGAGCGCGTCATCGCCGGAATGGAACGCAAAGCGCCCGCGGGAAATGGAAAGGCGGACGCCGCCCCTTCGGCTACCAGGTCGACACCACCACCCACACCCTGCTCCCCGACGAGCGCGAGGCCGTCATCGTCCGCGCGATCTTCGACCTCTACACCCGCGACCGGCTCGGCTCCCGGCTCATCGCGACCACACTGAACGAGCGCGGGCACCGCACCACCACCGGCGGCCCCTGGTCCGCCCACCAGGTCGTCCGTGCCCTGTCCAACCGCACCTACCTCGGCGAGCTGACCTTCCGCGACCACACCGTCACCGACACCCACCCCCCGCTGATCGGGCCGGAGGTGTGGGCGCAGGCCGAGACCATCCTCGCCGCCCGCGGCGAGTCCGCCGCCTACCGCGCCGCATCCGGATCCGACTACCACCTCACCGGACTGCTGCGCTGCCCCCAGTGCGGCAAGGCCATGCTCGGCACCCGCGCCACCGGCCGCACCCGCACCTACCGCTACTACACCTGCTTCGCCCGCGCCCGCTACGGCACCACCCACTGCGACGCCCCACGGCTCAACGCCGACGCCGTCGACACCGCCATCCTCAACGCCCTGACACGCTTCTACCGCACCCAACACCACTTGATCTCCGACGCCGTCACCGCCGCCGAGCGTGATCACCACGCCGCGCACGCCGACCGGCACGCCGAACTCGCCACCATCACCACCGAGCTCACCGAGACCCGCAACGCCACCGAGCGCTACCTCCGCGCCTTCGAGAACGGCACCCTGGACGAGGAACTCGTCGCCGAACGCCTCACCACGCTCAGGGCCACCGCCCGCCCGCTCACCGCCCGCCGCGACGAACTCGCCGCCGACCTCCACAAGGCGCCCACCGTGCCGGATCCCGCCCCGCTCAACGACGTCGCCGACCACCTCGCGGAGATCATCACCAACGGCACCCCGAACCAGCGCAAAGCCCTCGTCGAAGCCCTCGTCGCGCGCGTCACCATCACCGGACCCGACCGGCTCGTCCCCGTGTTCCGGGTCCCCCAACCCAGACACGACGAAGGGGCCGCACCCGCTGTGTCAGCAGGTACTGCCCCAACGGCGCCGGTTCGCACACCGACTAAGTTGGTGGGCCCCCGGGGGATCGAACCCCGAACCCGCGGATTAAAAGGGAGTCAGTCGCGTGCTCAACATGCCCTGAGCTGCAACGATGTGCACCACACCGTGCCACTCCTGCACAGGGTGCACGCCCTTGCTCCAACATCTCGCGGCACGCTCGTGGCATGGAGTCGTCCGCGGTCCGCGAGATGTTGGCCGGGGTGGGCCGCCCGGGACTCGAACCCGGAACCCGACGGTTAAAAGCCGTCTGCTCTGCCAATTGAGCTAGCGGCCCAGCGTGAGCCTACCGGGCTGCACCGCTCGCTGGCGGGGGCACTGCCCGCGGCTGAGCCTGGCGCAGAGTAGGGAAACCGCGCCCGACGGCTCTCCGGCCGACGTAGGCTCGGCGGCACGATGAGGGGCTCGCCCGATCGCCTGCGCCGGCCGCCGGCCTGGCTGTTTGCCGCCACCGGGGTCGGCGCCGCTGGCCTGCTGTGGGTGCTCGCCGGATGGAGCGGGACTGTCCCCGCAGTCGGCCTGGCCGTCGCGCTCGTGGTCGCGCTACTCGCGCGCGTCGTCGGCGCCCTTCTCCCGCGGGAAGGGCGCTGGATCGCTGACCGGGCCGGGATCCTCGCCGGAACGGGCGCCCTCGTCGTCCTCGTCGTCCAGTCGTCTGTGTGGGCCGTGCTGGTCGCCCTTGGGCTGCTCGGCCTGGCTCTGGCCTTTGCTCAGCCGCCCAGGGCGCGCCGGACTCTCGGGTGGGTTGGCGTCGTCCTTGTCACCATCGGCACGGCCGGTGTTCTTGTCGCGGCTGCGGTCGCCCGATCCGAACGTGCCGCCGCCTACGACGCTGCGAGCGAGCGGAGCCGCGCGCAACTGCTGCCCGACAGCCCCGCCGACGCCCTCGTGACCCTCATGGACGCTGTCGCGCAGCCCGACGACGCCGGATGCTACCTGTTCACCGACGCTGGCCGCGCAGCCTTCTCCGCGGCCTACGACGCCCCGGACTGCGCGACCGCGCTCCGCACCGGCGGTGTCGACGTCGTCGACGCCGACGCCTACCCGCGCGTCGAGCACGACAGCATCGTCATGCAGATCGGCGCGGACGACGCGCGGGCGGTCGTCGACGGATGCGCCGTGCGGTGGCGGCCGACCCTCGACGAACTCCTGAACGGCCGCCGACCAGGCACCCCGGAGCCCGGGCCACGGCTCGCCCGCATCGCCGTCGAAGCGCTCGACGGCGGTACCGGCTGGATCATCACCGAGTTCTCGCGGTGCCCGTGACGGTGGGATCATGCCCGGCCACGGCCCGTCAGCCGTGACCACAGTCCGGCCCGGGGCCTTTCTGCGCTCGGCAGCGGTGTGGGCGACGGAACGGGCTCCAGCACTGCCGGTGGCGGCCGATGCTGCCTCGGCGGGGCGCCCGCGGTCGCGGCTTGGAGCCCGCGCTCGGCCGCTGCGGGACGGTCGGCTGCCGGCTGGGGGCGGCGGACGGCGATGCCGGCTCCGGTCAACATGCTCAGGTCGAGCGTCCAGGTACGGGCCGACCGGTCGAGCCACAGTTGCTCCGACGCGTAGACGTGACCGAAGGTCTTGCCGTCGTCCCAGCCGTTGACGCGCCGCAGGTGTGCGAGGGCCTCCTCGGCGCGGCCGGTGACGTTGGCGTAGCCGAGGTGGGTGACGAGGTGGCAGGGCGAGCACAGGCAGATCAGCCGACGCAGTGTCTGCACGCCGGTGTCGTTGTTGTAGTGCCAGCGCTCGTGGACCTCCAGCCGTCGGCCGGTGGCGCGGTCCTCGCCGTCCCCGCACGCCTCGCACTGGTACCCGGCGCGGCGCAGGATCGGGCGGCGGAGCCGCTCCCAATCCTGCTCGGAGACACACGAGCGGACGTTGGTGAACCAGCACGATCGCGGCACCAGGTCGACGAACAGGCCTGCCCCGAACGTGCGGTCCTCGCCCGGCAGCAGCTCGGGCACCTCAGGGCGGGCGGCCCACCGGTCGAGCCCGGCCGTCGGCGGGCGGGGGTCGTACCAGCGGCGGGCCGTCTGGTCCCAGCGGGCACCGAGGGCCTTCGCGGC
>JBOHEP010000372.1:0-3229 GCA_050701075.1 Pseudonocardia sp.
GACCACCAGACAAGCCCGCCACGACGACACCACGAGTGCCTGTGTACCAGGCCCGAGCCGATTTGTCCAGCTCGGCATATCCACCCAGCTCACCGACCGGATTCAGTGACTTTGGTCAGATCCCTGGCCATCTAGTAGCTGGGGGGTCATCTAGTAGCACTGTGCCCGACGTATTCGAGATCGAGCCAGATGTTGATGATGCTCCTCGCTTCATTGTATCCCTGAAGCCAGGTGCATACATTGAAGGCTACTCAGGTGACGACATTGTCGGCGAGCTGAGCGCCTTCGGTCTGATCGAGAGAATTGTTCGACCAGGCTCGACATATTCGCTTGAGAAGCATCTGCTTCCGGGCGTAGGGCGGGCGTTGCGGCGTCAGATGATGGGTCAAGTGACCAGTAATATGCCACCGAGCCTGAGCAGCGGCGAACGGATGGCCGCTGATGATCTGGAGATCCGCGGTCCGGCAGTGATCATCGATGTTGCGGCCATCTTCACGTAGGGAGCGTCGACGGCGCGCGGAGCGCGCCCTTGACCTCCGTAGAGGTCAACGCGGCAGCCGTACCTTGGACGTACGGTCGGCTGAGTTGATCTCCGTCCACCAATCGGTCCATGAACTGCTGTCTACCGGTGCCGCCCATGGCCGATCTGGCGCCTACGGCACCGCTTGTGCGCCAGGTCGCCGGACATGTCGGCACCAGCGTCCCAACTACGGATCAGAAGGTTAGGGGTTCGAATCCCTTCGGGCGCACCATCGTCACACTAGCCATGACCAGCACAAACGGTCAGGACGAGATCGTTTCCGGAGCCGCCTCGTCGATCTCTGGCCACCCTCCGGTCCACCAACCTGTCGCCGCCGCTCGTGCTCGACTCTCAGTTGCCCGGGCGCCAGACCCGATCAGCCAGCCCGCCGCCGAGCAACGTGATGCTCCACGGGCCGGGTCCGAGCTTCTCTCGCCGCTGCTCAATCATGTCCCAATGGCGGACGACGAGTTCGAGCTGCGCAGCCGAGGCCATGTCCTTCTTACCGCCCAACCAGATCGTCCGTAGTCCCACCTCGGCGAACACCCGCACCTCTACCGGCCGGGTGTGGATACGCCGGTCACGACGGAACGCCACCCAGCCACGAGCAGCGACCAACGGCATCCACACGACGTCCGGAGTTCCGAGCGGAACGTCAGGCACATCAGGGTGCCCCGCGTACACGACGTCGTCACGGACGCGCGCGAGGAGCTTGCCGAGGCCCAGCGCGCTCTCGTCGACGAACCAGCGCAGCGCCACGGCCCGGTCAGGCTGAACGGATCAGGCTCAACTCGAACCGAATGGCCTGCTCGACCTGCACCGTCGTCAGCTCGAACAGCTCGGCGATCGTCTCGACGGACTCGCCGGCCCGGAACTGCTCGGCGACCACCTCCGTCGGTACAGCACGCACGACAGGTCGCCCGTACTGGCGCAGCGGGTCGAGCGTCACGACGCCGTCGAACCTGCGCGGCGCAACCACCGCAGCCTCGGCGGCAGCGTCGTCGGAATAGCGCAGATCCCCGACGAAATCCCGCACCGGCGCCGACATCACCGCCTGGCCGCTACGGACGACCACGAGCATCTCCTGGCCCTCAACGCCGACCTGGTCCTGCACGCGCCGCACCAGCTCGCGTCCCTCGACATCGATGAACGGCGCCGCGTGCGCCAGCGGGTAACGCCCGAACTCCTCGCGCAACCGCACCACCGCCGGCCGCAGCCGATGCATCGACGCCCCCCGCCGGCGGAACTCGGCCAACAGCCGTGCCTCGACGAACTCCCCCCACGTCACGGCCTCGTCACGAGTGCGCTCGACACGCACCACCGGCGGGTAGTGGACACCGCCACGGTCGTAGCCGTCGATCCAGCGACGCGCGGTACCGCCAGGCAGCGTGAGGAGCCGGTCGACGTCCGCGAGGGCGTAGACCCGGCGATCGAGCAACGAGACCGGCACGCGGAGAGTCTGACACGCTCACCCACCCGCGGCGGACGTCCGGCATGTCGATCTCACCAGGCTGGCGAGAGCCACCTTGTTGATCTCGCTCCACGAACTGATCCACGAACTGCCGAGCGCTGGTGCCAGTAGCCCCCGGTTCTGCGCCTCTCGCGCCAGCGAAACCTCTGGTCGCCTGCCATGTGGGCGTCGGCGTCGCGACTACGATCAGAAGGTTAGGGGTTCGAATCCCTTCGGGCGCACCATCGTCACACTAATCCTGAGCAACACAAACGGTCGGGGCTAGATCATTTCAGTAGTTGAGTAGTTGATCTCTGGTTACATTTATGACCCGGGGGCGAAGTCGCACACCGGGGAGACCCGCGACGAACTGCTCGACCGGATCGACGCCCGCATCCGCTCCGACATCGACGGCGGACTCGCCGGCGTCGCCGACGCCGTGCTCGCCGCCCGCGGACAGGGCCCGGCCGTGGCCGAGTGGTCGCCGTCCGCGGTGATCGAGACCGCGCTCGCCGACATCCAGTCCCGCAAAGCCGGGTGGACCCGCGGTGACTTCACCGGGGCGATCAACGCCGCCCTGCCCGACTACCTCGGTATCACCGACGGCGCCGACGTCGCCCGGCTGCTCGACCAGCTCACCGACAAGGCGCTGGCCTACGCGACCGTCCTGGACGGTGCCCATCCTGGGGACGAGCACCTTCCCGCCGAGCTACGCCTCAACGACGGCACCAGCGTTTACCAGGCGCCCGGCGCCATGCTCTACGCGACACCGGACCAGGTCCGCACCGAGCGCGCGCTCGTCGCGGCCGGCACGATCGGCGGTGCCGCCGGTTCAGTCGCCGACGGTGTGGGGCAGCTGTGCCGATCTCTCGGCTACGGGCTCTTCACGGTGCCTGCCGTGAGCGCGGGGCGAGCGCCGCGCTGACTCCGAAGGCCGTCCTGGCCAGGACAAGGTGATGGTGCCGCCCGCCGGTAGGGCTGCCCAGCGGGCCGCGAAGTCGTCGAGCCGTTCGATGATCCGCTCGATCAGCGGGCCCGATAGGGCGCTCGCGTCCCCCAACGAGAACCATTCCGGGAGGTCGGACTCCGCCCGGCGGCCCGTCCGCAGTTCCCACAGGAGCGGGCATACCGCAGCGAACCACTCCGACCGGGCCATGTCGGCGTGCTCGGCCTTGGTCGTCACACGGCGCGCTTCCCGGCGCGCCTGACGCCGCCTGAGTGCCGGGTCGGCGGGCCAGAAGATGTTGTTCCTGCCCGCG
>JBOHEP010000373.1:0-1104 GCA_050701075.1 Pseudonocardia sp.
TGGCCACGATGGGGCGGGTCGACGATCGTGTCGTCCTGCCACGCATGCCAGTCGGTTTCCACGCTGATGTTCATGCCGGTGAATGCGACGAGCCGGCCGGTCGCGTCCTCCTGGGCGACGGTGGCCACTAGCACGCTTCCGCGAGCGCGCCGGGCGGTGTCGTTGTCACGGATCCGCTGCGCGTCGTAGTGCTCGGGACCCTGGTGCAGGTCGCCGAGCGGGGCGTCCGTGGACATGCGTGCGATCAGCCGGGCGACGTCGTCGAGGTGCTTCTCGGGCGTTCCGCCCGTCATGGCACGAGTGAGTAGCCCGCCCGCCGCCGCGGTCCGGGCGTGATCTCGTAGTCGGGCGAGTCCGGCCTCGTCCGGGACGGGCACGGTCAGCCGGCGGCGTTGGTTGGCGAGGGCATGGGAAGCGCCGGCGGAGGCCGCGAACACCGCTCCCGGGCTGGTGCCGTTCAGAGGTTCGTGCACATGGCCGACCAGGCGGGAGCGTCCGCGCTCCCGGGCGAGGCCGGCGACGTGCGCGAGCAGCGCCCGCCCGATCCCGTCGCGCCGACACCCCGGCGCGACCACGAGGTCGACCCAGGCGTTGTCGAGGTTGTCCAGCGTCGGGAGCGAGAGCCCGACGGCGCCGACGACCGCTCCTCCGGCCCTGGCCAGCCAGGTTGATGCTTCCAGGCCTGGCCTGGGGTTGCGCAGCGCCACCCGGTGCTCGGCCCAGGTCGGCGGTGGATCGTCGGGCCGGTCGACCACCTGTGCGGCGGCTTCCAGCGCGAACCACTCCCGTAGCGCCGTCTCGTCGTCGGGCGCCACGGGCTCGATCGCGAGGCGGGATCGGACCGGTGTCATGCCCTTATTCCGCCACGAGCGGGGCGGTGGTCGCCACCGAGTTTCACGATGCCGACGGTGCTGACCTGCGGAACACGCTGTGCTGGATTGGCCAACTCGCCGTGTTGGATCGGGCAACTCGCCGTGCTGGATTGCGCAACTCGCCGTGTCGGATCGGGCAACTCGCCGTGCTGGATTGCGCAACTCGCGGGTTATAGGCGGACGGGGTAGGCGGGCTCGGGGATCTCGGGACGGATTCGCTGTTCGACGAAGA